>JADCGX010000179.1 GCA_020248785.1 Burkholderiales bacterium
CTTCCGATCTTGCCGCCATCGATCTCTTTGGTGTGGACGTCGGGCTATGAGCGGCGCCGCAGAACCGATCACCCCGATGGGTGTGGCAGCGACCTACTTCGATGGCCGCAATGCGGCCGGCACGGCCGTGCAACTGGTGCCGGCAGGCCAGCGCATTGAGGTGCGCGCAGGAGCCGAGGGCGCGGTGATCGCCGAGATCGAACTGGACCGGGATCAACTCTTCGAGCGCTTTGGCTTCGCGCCGCGGCAGATCGTCCTGGCCAGCGGCGCTAGCGTGGAGGTGCCCATCACAGTAGCGGCTGAGGCTGTGCTTGCGTCTGCTGGCGCCCAGCCCGCGCCCGTGGCACGCTGGCAGCAGCGCTGGCCTCTGGTGCTCGCCATGCTGGCCGGGCTGCTGGTTGCCGGCGTGCTCGGCTACCTGCACGCGCTGCCGCGCGTGGTTCACTGGCTTGCCTTCCAGGTGCCGCAGCCTTACGTCGAGAGGCTCGACCTGCAGGTGATGGCCGCACTGGAGCGCGAGCGGCTGCAGCCCTCGCGGCTGAGCGCCGAGCGCCAGGCGCAGATTGCCGAGCGCTTCGCTGCGGCAGCAGCCCGCCATGCGCCTGATGTGCGCTACTCCATGGTGTTCCGCTCCATGTCCGGGGCGGCCGGCATCAATGCGTTCGCTTTGCCGGGCGGCACCATCGTCGTGCTCGACGGCCTGGTCGAACTGCTGGGCGACAACGCGGTCGGCAATGACCGTCTGCTGGCGGTACTCGGCCACGAACTGGGCCATGTCGCCGGGCGCCACTCGCTGCGACGCCTCATGCAGACCACGGCGGTGGCGCTCGGCGCCACTGTGCTCTGGGGCGACGCGGCCGGACTGGCTGCGAACATCCCCGTGCTGCTCAGCGGCCTGTCGTTCTCCCGCGACATGGAGCGCGAGGCAGACGACTTTTCGGTCGGCTTTCTGCACAGCAACGGGCTCAGCGAGGCGCCGCTCGTCGGATTGTTCAAGGAGTTTGAGAGGCTCAACCGGGGCAAGGAGCCCCCGGGGTTCCTGAGTACCCATCCCTCGCCGAAAGAGCGCCAAAGGCGCATCGAGGCCAGGTCAGCCGAATGAAAGCACTGCGGGATCGGGTTTCCTGCTTTCCAAGCAGGCATGACGGCCCGGGATCATGAGTGAAACGCTGTATTTGTTGGGACATCCTCGCCCGAACAAGACGTCGGGGCACGGCAAGCGACACCCGACGCCACCGGACCCAACGCGGACACTGAGGACGGTTGACATGAAGACGTAATTCGTCTTCCTCTTGATCTTCTTGGGCCAAGAGCTTTCGAACGATCTTGCGCGGAACCTTCTGGGCTTTGGGGGAGAGTTCCTCTGGTACGAAACCTACGTCATCGCTGCGGCGCTGGCCGGTCTATTCCACGTCACGTATGGCGCGGCGAGATGGCAGCGCGAACGCCGCGCCCGCCGCTCGGCCCGCACGTGCGCAGCGGCGCGCCGAACCCCTCCCCGAGCGATGGAGCATCGATGAACCCGACGCCGTTCCCCGATCCTCTGCCATCGCCGGCGACTGCCGCATCCAGGCGTCGCAGGATCGCAATTTTCCTTGCGGGCGCCGCACTGGGCGGCGCCGTCGGGATCGGCATCGCCGAGCTGTTCGCCGTCGATGTCGCGGCGCGGTTCGCAGGCCGGCTGGCGGCCGACCTCTGGACCGTGCTGATGCTGCCGCTGGTGTGGTGGGTCTGCGTGGTGGTGCACGAGTTCGGCCACCTGCTCGGCGGCCGGATCGGAGGCATGCGCGCGCTGATGCTGTTCGCGGGTCCGCTGCACATCGAGTTCAACGCTGACGGCGTGCGCGTGCTGCGCAACCGGGTTACCGCGACCTGGGGCGGCCTTGCCGCATGCGCGCCGCATGGCGAGCGGTCCAGCGGCCGCGCCCGCTTCGCGCTGTTGGTAGCGGGCGGCCCGATGGCCAGCGTCCTGCTGGCCGCAGCGACAGTCCCTGCGGCCTTCGCGGTCGGCGGCTGGTGGGGCGGCCTGCTGCTGGTCACTGCCGCGATGTCGGCGGGAATCGGCGTGGCGACCCTGATCCCGGTGCGCGCCGGCGGCTACATGAGCGACGGCGGCCAGCTGCTCGGCCTCGCCCACCGCGACCAGGAAACGCGCCAGCGTCTCGCGCTCGTCGCGCTGAGCGGCCAGAGCCATGCTGGCGTGCGTCCACGCGACTGGGACCCTGCGCTGTTGCGCACGATCGGTGAGGAATCAGGCGACGCCACCCTGCGCGCTGTCGCCGCCATGTTGGCGGCGAATCGCGCCGAGGACCGGGGCGACCTCGAGGCCGCCGACGCAAACTGGCGCGCCGTCGCCGCGGTGGTAGGCGGCGAGCAGGGTTCATCGATGGCCCCGGCCATGCGCGGCTCGTTCGCGATCGGCCTGGCGGCATGGATCGGACAGCGCCGCCGCGAGGGCGGCAGCGCGCGCCGCTGGCTGGACGCCTCGAAAGGCGGCTTCGCCGAAGCCGCGATCCGCGCGCATGCCGAAGCGGCGGTCGCGCTGGCCGAAGGGGATACCGATGCCGCGCGTCGCCATCGCGACGCGGCGCGTGCCGCGCTCCCGCGGCTGAGCGACCGCGGTGCTGCGCTGGCGCTGGCCGACGCGCTCGACGACCTCGCGCGCGAAATCGCCGCGGCGATCAGCCAGGATGTTAACGTGGTCGCGCGGTCATGACTTTCGACCCGCGCATGCAGGCGCGCGAATGGCATCCTTCGATGGCCGACCCCGGACGGGTCGGCATCCAATCGACCGTGGGGAAGACACGAGCATGAGAACCTTGCTTGGCGCGGCCGCGCTGCTGCTGGCCGCCGGTGCTGTCGCGCCCGCGGCCGCACGCACGCTCGGCGGCCTGGAATTCGAGCCGTGCGGGCTCAAATCGCCCGGGCTGCCGGTCAACATCGATGCCCAGTGCACCACGCTGAGGGTGCCCGCGAA
>JADCGX010000018.1 GCA_020248785.1 Burkholderiales bacterium
ATTCTCGGCACCCACCAAGGTGCCATCGACCAAGCGCATCTGCACGAGTACCTCAACGAGTTCGTGTTCCGCTTCAACCGGCGGCACTCCCGCAGCCGGGGAATGGTGTTCTACCGAGTGCTCGAGCTTGCGGTGCGGCACACGCCCGTGCGCTACGCAGACATCACCGCGGGCCATCGGCCGCGCAAGAAGCCACCGACGCCACCTGCCTCACGCGGCACGCCGGCCAGGCTCGACCGCAAAGCGGCCGGTCGACCGTGGCGGTCCGGTTAGAGGGAGAGCCCTGGATCCGGCATTGAAACGTTGAAGGTTTCCGGACGTGCAGAGTCTGACCCTGCATGGACAAGATCGACTCTCGAACGCTGCCGGTGGAGGCCCTCAACGAGCGCAGGCGCCGGGCGGTGAAGATGCGGCTGGATGGCGTGCCCTTGCAGGAGGTGGCGGTGCAGTGCGAGCTCTCGCGCACCACCGTGATTGCCGCGGTCAAGGCATTCCATGCGGGCGGCTGGAAGGCGGTGATGGTGGAGCGGCCGGGTCGCCCGGTGGGCACGGGTCGCACCCTCACCACGCAGCAAGAGCGTGAGGTGCAGCAACTCATCCGTGACCGCACGTCCGACCAGCTCAAGATGGTCTACGCGCTGTGGACGCGCCAGGCGGTGGCCGAGCTGAATGGAGAACCCTGGAAGCTTCACACCTAGGCCGGGCTCCCTCCCGGCAGCCCGATGCGCAGCGGCGGCGACAGCGCGTGCCGCTCGCAGTCGGCGCCGCCGCCCGGCTCGCGCCGCTCGAGCACGGCCCAGGGGCCGTCGTCCAGCGCCAGCAGGCCGTGGTGCCAGGTGCCGGCGCGCAGGCGCACGCCCTGGCTGCCGTCGGTGACGAAGGCACGCAGCGCCGCCGCCGCCGGCGCCGGGCCGGCTGGCGCCACCAGCAGCACGCAGCGCCGCGGCGCCCCGAACGGCAGGAACACCTGCTCGGACCACCTGTGGCACTCGACCTCGCGCGCCGTGAACGGGAAGCGACGCGCCATGGCCGCGTACAGCGCGAGCACGCCATGGCCGTTTGCGCGGCCGAGGTCCAGAGGCGGCGCCAGTTCGTGACGCAGCGTGCTGCCCTCGTTGATCGGCGTGCCGCCCGATGCCGGGCGCTGCAGCGCGACCACCTCGCCGAACGGCGCGAAGGCCTCCGCCGTCAGCGGCAGCGGGTGTAGCGTGGCAGGCGTCATGCCGCGCGGCCGGCGCTGGCCAGCATCGCGTCGAGCAGCACCTGGCAGCCGGCCGCCAGGTGCTCGGGCTTGGCGTCCTCGACCTCGTTGTGGGAGATGCCGTCCTTGCAAGGCACGAAGATCATCGCCGCCGGCGCGACGCGGGCGACGTAGACGGCGTCGTGGCCGGCGCCGCTGACGATGTCCTGGTGCGGCAGCCCGTGCGCCGCCGCGGCAGCCCGCACCCTCCCGACCAGTACCGGGTCGAAGGGCGCCGGCGGGAAGCTGACCACCTGCTCCATCGCCACCGCGATGCCCGGTCGGGCCTGCTCGAGCGCCGCGGCGGCCGCGCGCAGCGCAGCCTCCATCCGCGCCAGGCCGGCGTCGTCGGTGTGGCGGAAGTCGACCGTGAAGGTCACGCGGCCGGGGATCGTGTTGCGCGAGTTGGGGAACACGTCGACGTAGCCGACCGTCCCGCGCGCATGCGGCGCCTCGGCCAGCGCGATCCCGTCCACCTGCTGCATCAGCGCGGTGGCGGCCTGCAGCGCGTCGCGGCGCAGCGCCATCGGCGTCGGGCCGGCGTGCGCCTCGAGCCCGGTGACGACCACGTCGTACCAGCGCTGCCCGAGCGCGCCCCCGACCACCCCGATCGGCCGGCCGCTCGCCTCCAGCACCGGCCCCTGCTCGATGTGGGCCTCGAAGTAGGCCCCGAAACGCGGCGCGCCGTCGGCCACCGCGGCCGGCGCCGGGCCGGCGTAGCCGATGGCGGCCAGCGCGTCGCGCACGCTGGTGCCCTCGCGGTCGCGCGCGGCCAGCGCGTGCTCGAGCGTGAAGGCGCCCGCGTACACGCCGGAGCCCATCATCACCGGCACGAAGCGCGATCCCTCCTCGTTGGTCCACACGCAGACCTCGAGCGCGGCGCGCGTGCGCACGCCATGGTCGTCGAGCGTGCGCAGCACCTCCAGGCCGGCCAGCACGCCGTAGTTGCCGTCGAAGCGGCCGCCGGTGGGCTGGGTGTCGATGTGGCTGCCGGTGGCCACCGCCGGCAGCGTGTCGTCGCTGCCGGGGCGGCGCGCGAACAGGTTGCCGATGGCGTCCACGCGCACGCTGCAGCCGGCCTCGCGGGCCCAGCGCACGAACAGGTCGCGCGCCTGCCGGTCGAGCTCGGACAGCGCCAGCCGGCACACGCCGCCGCGGGGCGTGGCGCCGATCGCGGCCAGCGCCATCAGGCTGTCCCACAGGCGGCGGCCGTCGATCCGGGGCGTCGAGGGGGGAGCGGGGTCGTCTGCGGCCATGGCGCGCCTCGGCTCGTAGGGGTTGGGGACGTGGCATTGTGTCGCCGTGCGCGGTTATCCTCGCCACGTGTCCCCTCTGCGGCGAGGCCCCGGCATGTGGAAGAACGACGACGAGCTGTTCCGGCTGGTGCGCGAGCGCCTGTTCCCGGCGGCGGTGGGCGACATCCTCGACACGATGGGGCTGCTGCACCAGTTCCTGCCCCCCGCGATCCGGCCGCTGCGGCCGGACATGGTCGTGCTGGGGCGCGCGATGCCTGTGCTCGAGGCGAGTTGCTTCGCCTCCCGCGAGCCCGAGGGCCGCGGGCCGCTGTCGCAGCGGCCCTTCGGACTGCTGTTCGAGGCGCTGGACGACCTGCGCTCCGGCGAGGTCTACGTGGCCACCGGCTGCGCTCCGCAGTTCGCGCTGTGGGGCGGCCTGATGACGACCCGGGCGCAGCACCTGAAGGCCGCGGGCGCCGTGCTGGACGGCTACTCCCGCGACACGCCGGAGGTCCTCGAGCGCGGCTTCCCGGTGTTCTCGCTCGGCGGCTTCGCGCAGGACCAGGGTGCGCGCGGCAAGGTCGTCGACTGGCGCGTGCCAGTCGAGGTGCAGGGCGTGCGGGTCGCGCCGGGCGACCTGGTGTTCGGCGACCTCGACGGCGTGCTCGTGATCCCGCGCGCCGCCGAGGAGGAGGCGATCCGCCGCGCCCTCGAGAAGGTCGGCGCCGAGAACAAGGTGCGCGACGCGATCGAGGCCGGCATGAGCACGGTCGAGGCCTTCCGCACCTACGGCGTGATGTGAGCGCGAACATGTACGACCCCCACCTGTTCGCGGGCCAGCGCATCCTCGTCACGGGTGGTGGCACGGGGCTGGGCCGCGCGATGGCCGAGCGATTCCTGGCGCTCGGTGCCGACGTCGCGATCTGCGGCCGCCGCCTTGGCGTCTGCGAGGAGACTGCGGAGCAGTGGCGCGCGATGTTCCCCGGCCGTCGCATCGACGTCTTCGGCGTCGACATCCGCATCGCCGCGGCCGTCGAGGAGATGGTCGAGGCGCTGTGGTCCGGCGGCGGGCTGACCGGCCTGGTCAACAACGCCGCCGGCAACTTCATTGCGCCCACCGAGAGCCTGTCGCCACGTGCCTTCGACGCGATCGCCGGCATCGTCTTCCACGGCACCTTCTACGTCACGCAGGCCGTGGGCCGGCGCTGGGTCGCCGAGGCCAAGGCCGGGGCCTGGACGCCGCAGCGGCCCTGCCGCAGCGTGACCAGCATCATCACGACCTGGGTCGACAACGGCAGCCCCTACGTCGTGCCGAGCGCGATGAGCAAGGCCGGCATCGACGTGATGACGAAGAGCCTCGCCGTGGAGTGGGCGCGGCACGGCATCCGCCTGAACGCGGTAGGGCCTGGCGAGATCCCGACCGAGGGCATGAGCAAGCGGCTCAACCCCGGCGAGGAGCCGGGCGCGCGCAGCCGGGAGGCCAACCCGATGGCCCGCCCCGGCACGTTCGACGAGTTGCAGAACCTGGTCGCCTTCCTGATGGCGCCCGGGCGCTGCGACTGGCTCACCGGCCAGAGCATCATGTTGGACGGCGGCAACGCGCTGGCCACCGGCGGTAACTTCTATGCGTTGCGCGGCTGGAGCGACGACGACTGGCGCCTCGCCCGCGAACGGATCGAGGCGCAGAACGCGAAGGACCGGTCGGCGCGCTGAGGCCGCCGCCGCGACCCGCGCGAGGATCGAGGAGCACGGCATGGACGCCACCGACGCGGCCCTGCGCCGGGACCGGCTCGACGGACTGCTGGCGATGACGCAGCCGGGGCTGCCGCCGGAGCGGCGCGAGCCCTTCGCCGGCTTCGCCGCCGCGTGTTTCGACCAGCTCGACGCCGACGACCTGGCCGAGACCCGGCTCGAGGACCTGGCCGGTGCGCTGCTGTCGCACTGGCAGTTCGGTGCCCAGCGCGCGGGCGACGCGCCCAAGGTGCGCGCGCTGTCGCCCACGCTGCCGGCGGATGGCTGGTCGTCGCGCCACAGCGTCGTCGAGGTCGTCAACGACGACATGCCCTTCCTGGTCGACTCGACGGCCATCGAGATCAACCGCCAGGGGTTGACGCTGCACCGGATCGTGCACCCGGTGTTCGCGGTGCGCCGGGACGGCTCCGGTGCGCTGCTTGCGCTGGCGTCCCCGGCGCAGGAGCCCGACTGGCCGCGCGAGAGCTGGATGCACATCGAGGTCGACCGGCTCGTCGACGGCGAGCAGCGCGCCGCGCTCGTGACGGGCATCGAGAAGGTGCTCGGCGAGGTGCGTGCCGCCGTGGCCGACTGGCCCGGCATGGCGGCGCGGCTGCGCGAGGCGGTCGACGAGCTTGCGCGGCCCCCGGCCGCTCTGCCGGCCGATGCCGCCGCCGAGAGCCGCGCCTTCCTCGAGTGGCTGGCGCAGGACCACCTGGTGCTGCTCGGCTACCGCCGGCACGACCTGCTGCCTCACGCCGGGGAGGGCGGCGCGCTGGCGCTGCGGCTGGTGCCGGGCAGCGGGCTCGGCGTGCTGCGCGAGCGCGACGAGGAGCGCGCGGCGCCCTCGTGGTGGCCGCTGCCGGCGGCCGCGCGCGCGCTGGCCGAGGCATCGCTGCCGGTGGTCGTCGTGACCAAGGCCAACACGCGCAGCACGATCCACCGCCCCGGCTACACCGACTACATCGGCGTCAAGCGCTACGACGCCGCCGGCCGCGTCGTCGGCGAGCACCGCTTCCTCGGGCTGTTCACGTCCACCGCCTACTCGGCGCGCGTGGCCGAGACGCCGCTGCTGCGCGGCAAGGTCGGCGCCATCGCCGCCCGCGCCGGCCTGCCTCCGGGCGGGCACCGGGCCAAGGCGCTCGCGCACATTCTCGAGACCTACCCGCGCGACGACCTGTTCCAGATCGGCGACGACGAGCTCTACGAGACCGCGCTCGGCATCCTCGCGCTCGGCGACCGGCAGCGCCTGCGGCTGTTCGTGCGCCGCGACCCCTTCGACCGCTTCGTCTCCTGCCTGCTGTACGTGCCGCGCGAGAGCTACGCCACCGAGCTGAGGTCGAAGTGCCAGCGCATCCTGATGCAGGCCTTCGGCGGCACCTCGGCCGAGTTCGACGTGCTGCTCGGCGAGGGCGCGCTGGCCCGGCTGCACTTCGTCATCCGCACCGGGCCGTCCGCGGTGCCCGAGGGCGGCCTCGACCGCAAGGCGCTCGAAGCGCAGCTGGCGCAGGCCGCGCGGCGCTGGACCGACCAGCTGCGCGACGCGCTGGTCGACGCCGAGGGCGAGGCGCGCGGCCTGGAGCTGTTCAAGCGCTGGGCGGCCGCGCTGCCGGCCGACTACCGCGAGCGCGTGCCCGCGCGCGCCGCGGTGGCCGACGTCGCGCGGCTGGCGCGGCTGTCCCCGGCGCAGCCGGTCGCGCTCGCGATGTACCGGCCGCTCGGCGCCGAGCCGCAGGCCTGGGGCTTCAAGGTCTGCCTTCGCGGCGCCTCGCTGGTGCTGTCCGACAGCTTGCCGATGCTCGAGCGGATGGGCGTGCGCGTGATGGGCGAGCAGAGCCACCGCGTCGTCGACGGCGACGTGGTGATCTCGATGCACGACTTCGAGCTGCGGGCACCGGTGGCCGAGGACGCCGAGCCCGCCGAGGTGGCGCGCCTGTTCGAGGATGCCTTCGCGCGCGTGTTCGACGGCAGCGTCGAGAACGATGACTTCAACCGGCTCGTGCTGCGCGCGTCGCTGCCGGCCGACGAGGTGGCCGTGCTGCGCGCCTATGCGCGCTATTGCCGCCAGATCGGCTTCGCGCTGAGCCAGTCGGCGATCGGGGCCGCGCTGGCCGCGCAGCCGCGCATCGCGCGGATGCTGGTGCAGTTGTTCAAGCTGCGGCTGTCGCCCCGGGAGCATGACGCCGACGGCGCGGCCGCGCAGGTGCGCGCGATCGAGCAGGCGCTCGAGAAGGTGGGCAACCTGTCCGAGGACCGCGTGCTTCGCCAGCTGCTCGGCCTGGTGCTGGCCACGCTGCGGACGAACTTCTGGCGCACCGGGTCCGGCCACTCGGGGGCACCCGGGCCGCGCCGCGGCTTCCTCAGCCTGAAGTTCGACTGCGCCCGCGTGCCCGGGCTGCCCGAGCCGCGGCCGCTGTACGAGATCTTCGTCTGCTCCCCGCGCTTCGAGGGCGTGCACCTGCGCGGTGGCAAGGTGGCGCGCGGCGGCCTGCGCTGGAGCGACCGCCCGGAGGACTACCGCACCGAGGTGCTGGGCCTGGTCAAGGCGCAGATGGTGAAGAACACCGTCATCGTGCCGGTGGGCAGCAAGGGCGGCTTCGTGCTGAAGAAGGCGCCGCCCGCCTCCGAGCGCGACGCCTGGCTGCAGGAGGGCATCGCCTGCTACCAGGACTACCTGCGCGGCCTGCTCGACCTGACCGACAACCGAGTCGGCGACCGCGTCGTGCCACCGCCGCTGGTGGTGCGTCACGATGGCGACGACCCCTACCTGGTGGTCGCGGCCGACAAGGGCACGGCCACCTTCAGCGACCACGCCAATGCCATCAGCGCCGAGTACGGGCACTGGCTGGGCGACGCCTTCGCCTCGGGCGGCAGCGTCGGCTACGACCACAAGGAGATGGGGATCACCGCGCGCGGCGCCTGGGAGAGCGTCAAGCGCCACTTCCGCGAGCGCGGGGTCGACATCCAGCGCACTCCGTTCACGGTGGCCGGCATCGGCGACATGTCGGGCGACGTGTTCGGCAACGGCATGCTGCTGTCGCCGCAGATCCGGCTGGTGGCGGCCTTCGACCACCGCCACGTCTTCCTCGACCCCGACCCCGACCCGGCGGTCTCGCTGCAGGAGCGCAGGCGGCTGTTCGCGCTGCCGCGCTCGAGCTGGGCCGACTACGACGCGCGGCTGATCTCGGCCGGGGGCGGCGTCTGGAGTCGCAGCGAGAAGAGCGTGCCGGTCTCCCGGCAGGCTCGGGCCGCGCTCGGCATCGACTCCGACGCCGCCGACCTGCGGTTGACGCCCGCCGAGCTGATCTCGGCGATCCTGAAGGCACCGGTCGACCTGCTCTACAACGGCGGCATCGGCACCTACGTCAAGGCCAGCACCGAGCAGCACGCCGACGCGGGCGACCGCGCGAACGACGCGGTGCGCGTCGACGGGCGCGAGCTGCGCTGCAAGGTGGTCGGCGAGGGCGGCAACCTCGGCTTCACGCAGCGCGGGCGCATCGAGGCCGCGCTGGCCGGCGTCGGCCTGAACACCGACGCGATCGACAACTCCGCCGGCGTCGACACCTCGGACCACGAGGTCAACATCAAGATCCTGCTCGGCCTGGCCATCGCCGACGGCGAGATGACCGAGAAGCAGCGCAACACGCTGCTGGCGGAGATGACCGACGAGGTGGCCGCGCTGGTGCTGCGCGACAACGTCTTCCAGACGCAGTGCCTGAGCATCACCAACCGGCTCGGGCCGCGGCTGCTCGAGCAGGAGGCCCGCTTCATCCGCTTCCTCGAGAAGCAGGGGCGGCTGAACCGGGCCCTCGAGTTCCTGCCCAGCGACGACCGGATCGCCGAGCGCAAGGCGGCTGGCGGCCGGCTGACGACGCCCGAGCGCGCGGTGCTGCTGGCCTACTGCAAGATGTGGCTGTTCGACGAGATCCTGGCCTCCGAGCTGCCCGAGGACCCGTGGATCGGCAGCGCGCTGGCGCGCTACTTCCCGGCCACGCTGCGCGAGCGCGCGGGGGCGTGGATCCCGCGCCACCCGCTGCGGCGCGAGATCGTCGCGACGCACGTGCTCAACAGCATGGTCAACCGCGTCGGCGCCACCTTCGTCCACCGCATCGGCGAGATCACCGGCGCTGGGCCGCCGCAGGTCGTGCGGGCCTACCTGCTGGCGCGCGAGGTGCTCGGCCTGGTGGCGCTGTGGCAGCAGGTCGAGGCGCTGGACCACGTCGTGCCCGATGCGCTGCAGGCCGAACTGCTGATCCACGAGGGCTGGCTGACGTCGCGTGCGACGACGTGGTTCCTGCGCTCGCCGCGCCTGGCCGAGCCGATGGCGCCCGTGATCGAGCGCCTTGCGGCAGCGGTCCAGGCGCTAGCGGCGCGTCTCGCGCCGGCGGCCAGCAAGTCGGCGCTCGCGGTCGGCTGGATGGGCGCCGGCGTGCCGGCGGCGCTGGCGACCCGCGTGGCGAGCGCCGAGGGGCTGCTCGACGCGCTGGACATCGCCGAGGTGGCCGATGCCAGCGGGCGCGCGTTCGACGAGGTCTGCGAGGTGCACGCCGGGGTCGGCGAGCGGCTCGGTCTGGCCCGCCTGCGGGTGCAGATCGACGGCCTGTCGGGCGACGGCTACTGGGCCGGCCGCGCGAAGGCCGCCCTCGGCGACGATCTCGCGGCGCTGCGCTGCGAGCTTGCGCGGCAGGTGCTCGCCGGCGGCGGTGCCGGTGCCCCGCCTGCGGCGCTCGACGCCTGGGAGCGCGCGCGGGGTGCCGGGCTCGAGCGGTCACGGCGGCTGCTGGCCGACCTCGCCGACGCCCGGCAGCCCGACCTGGCGATGCTGTCGGTGGCGCTGCGCGAACTGCGGTCCCTGGCCTGAACGGCCGAACCCGAGGAGGAGGCGATGGAAGGTTCCGTGCTCCATGTCTTGCTGGGCGTCGTGGTCGTCGCCGCGGCCGGCCTGTTCGTGCGGGCGGCGCTGCGCGGCGGCAACGCGATCCGCCGCCAGGGCGACCGCCAGCGCGACCGCATGCGCGCCGAGGGTGCCGCGGCCCGCGCTGCCGCGGCCGCGGCCGCGGCGGCCGCCGACGGCCGGGCCGGGGAGGCGCCGTGACGGGCATCTACGACCGCGACCTCGACCGCAACGCGGCCAACTTCGTGCCGCTGACGCCGGTGAGCTTCGTCGAGCGCAGCGCCGAGGTCTTCGGTGACCTGCCGGCAGTGGTGCATGGCGAGCGCCGCTACACCTGGGCCCAGGTCCGCGAGCGCTCGGCACGCCTGGCAGCGGCGCTGGCCGCGCACGGCGTCGGCCGCGGCACGACGGTGAGCGCGATGCTGGCCAACACGCCCGAGATGGTCGAGGCGCACTATGCGGTGCCGGCGCTCGGCGCCGTGCTCAACACCCTCAACACCCGGCTCGATGCGCCGCTGCTGGCCTGGCAGATGAACCACTGCGAGGCCGCGGTGCTGATCACCGACCGCGAGTTCGCGCCCACCATCTCCGCGGCGCTGGCGATCCTGCGCGAGCAGCACGGACGCTCGCCGCTGGTCGTCGACGTCTGCGATGCCGAGTACGCGGGGCCGGGCGACCGGGTCGGCAGCGTCGAGTACGAGGCGCTGCTGGCCGCGCACGACCCGCTGGCCCGGCTGGCCGGGCCGGCCGACGAGTGGGACGCGATCGCCGTCAGCTACACCAGCGGCACCACCGGCGACCCCAAGGGCGTCGTCACCCACCACCGCGGCGCCTACCTCAACGCCGTCTGCAACGCCGTCACCTGGAACCTGCCGCACTTCGCGCGCTATCTGTGGACGCTGCCGATGTTCCACTGCAACGGCTGGTGCTTCCCGTGGACGGTGGCGATGGTCGGCGGCACCCACGTCTGCCTGCGCCGGGTCGAGGCGCAGGCCATCCTCGAGGCGATGCGCGCGCACGGCGTGACGCACTACTGCGCGGCGCCGATCGTGCACAACCTGATCCTCAACGCGCCCGAGCCGCTGCGCGCCGGCATCGCGCAGACGGTGCACGGCATGGTGGCCGGCGCTGCGCCGCCGGCCGCGATGATCGAGGGCATGGCGCGGATCGGCTTCCGCATCACCCACGTCTACGGCCTGACCGAGGTCTACGGGCCGGCCAGCGTGGCCGTGCAGCGCGAGGCCTGGGCCGGGGCCTCGCTGTCGGAGCAGACGCGCCTGAACGGGCGCCAGGGCGTGCGCTACGTCCTGCAGGAAGGCATGACCGTGATGGACCCGGAGGCCATGACCGAGGTGCCCGCCGACGGCGCCACGATGGGCGAGATCATGTTCCGCGGCAACATCGTGATGAAGGGCTACCTGAAGAACCCGGCCGCCACCGGCAAGGCCTTCGAAGGCGGCTGGTTCCACACCGGCGACCTGGCCGTGCTCGAGCCCGACCGCTACGCGAAGATCAAGGACCGCAGCAAGGACATCATCATCTCGGGCGGCGAGAACATCAGCTCGCTGGAGGTCGAGGACGCCCTGTACCGGCATCCGGCCGTGCTGGCCTGCGCGGTGGTGGCGCGGCCCGACCCGAAGTGGGGCGAGACGCCGCTGGCCTACGTCGAGACCAAGACCGGGGCGGAGGTGACGGCCGCGGAGCTGATCGCGCACTGCCGCTCGCTGCTCGCCGGCTACAAGGTGCCGCGCGAGGTGCGCTTCGAGACCATCCCCAAGACCAGCACCGGCAAGATCCAGAAGTTCCAGCTGCGCGAGCGCGCGCGAAGCGCCTCGGCCATCGAGTGAGGAGTCGGCGATGAACCCGGACACCGACAACGAACCCCCGGTGACGAGCCGCCGGGACGGGCGCGGCGTCGTCACGCTGACGCTCAACCGCCCGCAGGCGTTCAACGCGTTGTCCGAGGCCCTGCTGGAGGTGCTGCAGGCGGCGCTGGACCGCGTGGCCTCCGACGAGGGCGTGCGCGTGGTCGTCATCGCCGGGGCGGGGCGCGCGTTCTGCGCCGGGCACGACTTGAAGGAGATGCGGGCCCGGCCGTCGCTCGACTACTACCAGCGCCTGTTCGCGCAGTGCGGGCGGATGATGATGACCGTCCAGCGCCTGCCCGTGCCGGTGATCGCGCGCGTGCACGGCATCGCCACCGCCGCCGGTTGCCAGCTGGTGGCGATGTGCGACCTCGCGGTGGCCGCGCGCGAGGCGCGCTTCGCCGTCAGCGGCGTCAACCTGGGGCTGTTCTGCAGCACGCCCAGCGTGGCGCTGTCGCGCAACCTGTCGCGCAAGGCCGCCTTCGAGATGCTCGCCACCGGCGACTTCATCAGCGCCGAGCAGGCGCTGGCCAAGGGGCTCGTCAACCGCGTGGTCGACGCCGGGGCGCTCGACACCGAGGTCGATGCGCTGGCCGAGCGCATCTGCGCCAAGCCGCGCGTGGCACTGGCGCTCGGCAAGCAGCTCTTCTACCGCCAGCTCGAGCACGGCATCGAGGCCGCCTACGACGACGCGGCTGCCACGATGGCCTGCAACATGATGGACGCCAGCGCGCTCGAGGGCGTCCAGGCCTTCATCGACAAGAGGCCGCCGGACTGGGGCTGACGGCCCGCCGGCCGCATCGACGCCGATGGCCGCCCCGGTCACCAAGCGCCAGATCCGTGCCCTCGACGTGCTCGCCTACGAGGGCGTGCGCTCCGAGCTGCGCTCGGGCGACCTCGTGTTCTGCTCGGGCAGCTATGCGCTGTCGGGCCTGATCCAGAAGTTCACCCGCTCGGTCTGGAGCCACGTCGGCATCGTCCACGTCGATGAACGGCTGGGACGGGTGTTCGTGCTCGAGAGCGAGGCCGGCATCGGCGTGCGCCTGGTGCCGGTGAGCAAGTACCTGCGCGACTACCACGGCCGCCGCCGCCCCTACCGCGGCGAGATCGTCGTCGCGCGCGTCGCGCCCGCGCTCGGCGAGCATCAGGTGCGCGAGGCGGTGAGCTTCGGCATGGACCTGCTGACGCGGCCCTACGACAACTTCGAGATCCTGCGCATCGCCACCCGCATCCTGTTCCGCAAGGGCCGGCGCGTGCGCGACCGCAAGTTCATCTGCAGCGAGCTCGTCGACGAGTGCTTCCGGGCTGCCGGCATCCGCTTCCGGCACGCCGACAACTTCATCAGCCCCGACGACATCTGGCGCGACGACATCGTGGCGCTGCGCGCGCGGATCCTGTGAACGGTGTCGTGTTCGGCCCCCGTTCGGCTGCCGGAAGCGCCGAACGGTCGGGCCCACTCGGCGCGTGGCGGCATCGCGTGGGTCGAGGCCGGCGGCGAGGTCGATGCCCGTGAGCGAAGCAGCCTTCGAGAGCGGGGCGGGCGGGTGCCTGGCGGTGCGATGGATCCTGGGGGCCGGGGCCTGCCGGGTGTGGCGGCCGGCCAGACCTGGCAGACCGACTACCGGGTCGGCGACCCGGCGTCGGGTGCCGACTTCCGGTGGACCGCCTCCGCGTCCGGACCGACCGAGATCGCAGTGCCTGCCGACCGCTTCGTGGTCTTCCTGATCCGGTACAGCAGGGTCGTCGCCCGCGCCCCGGGCGGCCGCATGCCGGGCGGCTATCGCGGGCCTGCGGAGGCGTGCGTGTGGCATGCCCCGGAACTGGGCCGCGTCGTGCGCTTCGAGTTCGAGGCCCGCCCCCAGTTCTCGGCGCGCGAGCAGCAGGCGATCGAGCTGACCCGCATCGCGCGAGCGCCCTGAAGGACAGGCGAACCCCGGGCTGCGACGGACGGCCTCTCGGCCTCCGGGTCCCCGCGGCGGTTCACATCCCCGCGTAGTTCGGCCCGCCGCCGCCCTCGGGCGTGACCCAGACGATGTTCTGCGTCGGGTCCTTGATGTCGCAGGTCTTGCAGTGCACGCAGTTCTGCGCGTTAATCTGCAGCCGCTCGCCGCCGGCGCCGTCGTCGACGTACTCGTAAACGCCCGCCGGGCAGTAGCGGCTCTCGGGGCCTGCGAACCGCACCAGGTTCACCGCCGTCGGCACCGACGCATCCTTCAGCGTCAGGTGCGCCGGCTGGTTCTCCTCGTGGTTGGTGTTGCTGAGGTAGACCGACGACAGGCGGTCGAAGGTCAGCACGCCGTCGGGCTTGGGGTAGCGGATCGGCTCGACCTGGCCGGCGGCGTGCAGCCGCGCGTGGTCGGGCACGCCGCCGGAGAGCGTCCACGGCGGGCTCTGGATGCCCAGCCTGGGCAGCAGCCACTGCTCGACGCCGGTCATCAGCGCGCCGATCGTGTTGCCCTTCTTGAACCAGAGCTTGAAGTTGCGCGCCTGCTTCAGCTCCGCGTGCAGCCAGCTCTTCTCGAAGGCCTCGGGGTAGGCTGCCAGTTCGTCGGCACGGCGGCCGGCCTGCAGCGCCGGCACCAGGGCCTCGGCCGCCAGCATCCCGCTCTTGATGGCCGCGTGGCTGCCCTTGATGCGCGCGGCGTTCAGCGTGCCCGCATCACAGCCCACCAGCGCGCCCCCCGGGAACACCAGCCTGGGCAGGGCGAGCAGGCCGCCGGCCGCGATCGCGCGCGCGCCGTAGCCGACGCGCTTGCCGCCTTCGAGGTGGGCGCGGATGGCCGGGTGCGTCTTCCAGCGCTGCATCTCCTCGAACGGGCTGATCCAGGGGTTCTGGTAGTCCAGGCCGGTGACCAGGCCGAGCGTGACCAGGTTGCCCTCGAGGTGGTACAGGAAGCCGCCGCCGTAGGTCTGCTCGTCCATCGGCCAGCCGGCGGTGTGCACGACGAGGCCGGGGCGTGCCCTGGCGGGATCGACCTCCCACAGTTCCTTCACGCCGAGGGCGTAGGTCTGCGGCTCGCGGCCCTCGGCCAGGCCGAAGCGCGCCACCAGCTGGCGGCCGAGGTGGCCGCGCGCGCCCTCGGCGAACACGGTGTAGCGGCCGAGCAGCTCCATGCCGAGCTGGAAGCCCTCGTGCGGCTGCCCGTCCTTGCCGATGCCCATGTTGCCGGTGGCCACGCCGCGCACCGCGCCCTGCCCGTCGTACAGCACCTCGGCGGCCGCAAAGCCGGGGAAGATCTCGACGCCCAGTGCCTCGGCCTGCTGCGCCATCCAGCGCACCACCGAGCCCAGGCTGATCACGTAGTTGCCCTCGTTGTGCAGGCACTGCGGAACCAGCCACGCCGGTGTCTTCTGGGCGCCCGCGGCGCCGAGGAACAGCACCTCGTCGGCCGTGACCGGCTGGTTCAGCGGCGCGCCGCGCTCCTTCCAGTCCGGGATCAGCTCGGTGATCGCGCGCGGGTCCATCACGGCGCCGGACAGGATGTGCGCGCCCGGCTCCGAGCCCTTCTCGAGCACCACCACCGACAGCGAGGCGTCCAGCTGCTTGAGGCGGATGGCGGTGGCCAGGCCCGCGGGACCGGCACCGACGACGACGACGTCGTACTCCATCGACTCGCGCGGTCCGAACTGGGCGAGGATCTCTTCGGGCGACATGCTTTGCTCCTGGGGGCCCCGGGACGGCGCCGCGCCCGGCGCGCCCGCCGCGGCGGACGGGGTGCACGGTGCAGCCGGCTTTGCTGGCAGGGCGCGCGATTCTAGGCACCGCGCCGTGAAGGCGCGTCGGGGCTCCGCGGCACACGGGGCGCCTGGCGCTCAGCGGCGCAGCAGCGCCACCGTGCCGATGCCCGCGAAGGTCATGGCCAGCGAGCCCAGCACGTGCGCGGCCACGGTGGCCAGCGCCCAGCCCGCGCGGCCGGCCTGCAGCAGCCCGACGACCTCGGCCGAGAACGCGGAGAAGGTGGTGAAGGCGCCCAGGAAGCCGGTGACGACCAGCAACTTCCACTGCGCCGGCAGCTCGGGGTGCAGCGCGAACCACGCCAGCGCCAGACCGATCAGGTAGCCGCCTCCGAGGTTGGCGACCAGGGTGCCGGGCGGCAGCGCCGGGAACAGCCCGTTCAGCCCGACCGCCAGCCCCCAGCGCAGCCACGCGCCGAGCACCGCGCCGGTGGCGACGGCGGCGGCGGCGGCCAGGAAGCTGGGGGCGGCGGGGCTCATCGTGCGCAGTCCACGCGGTGCAGGATTATCGGCGCCGTGGTCGCGCGCGGGCGGCCGCGCAGGCCGGATTGGGTAGCATCTGCGGCTGGTCCGGACAGGGGCAGCGACCCCGGGGAGCGCAGGCGATGGCCATGGACGTGGTCGACTACGAGATCAAGGGCGCCGAGATGCAGTACGTCGAGGTCGAGCTCGACCCCGGCGAGGCTGCGGTCGGCGAGGCCGGCAGCCTGATGTTCATGGACGCCGGCGTGTCGATGGACACCGTCTTCGGCGACGGCAGCCAGCCGCAGGGCGGCCTGCTCGGCAAGCTGCTCGGGGCCGGCAAGCGCCTGGTCACCGGCGAGTCGCTGTTCACCAC
Source organism: Burkholderiales bacterium (assembly GCA_020248785.1). GTDB lineage: Bacteria > Pseudomonadota > Gammaproteobacteria > Burkholderiales > Burkholderiaceae_F > JALHMQ01. The sequence continues at coordinate 15,539 of JADCGX010000018.1, forward strand.
CGTCTACACCAACGGCAGCAGCGCCAAGCAGCGCGTCGCCTTCGCCGCCCCGTACCCGGGCAAGATCCTCGCGATGGACCTGCGGCAGCTCGGCGGACAGCTGATCTGCCAGCGCGACAGCTTCCTGTGCGCCGCGCGCGGCGTCTCGCTGGGCATCGCGTTCCAGCGCAAGCTCGGCGTGGGCTTCTTCGGCGGCGAGGGCTTCATCATGCAGAAGCTCGATGGCGACGGCCTGGCCTTCGTGCATGCGGGCGGCACCGTGGCCCGGCGCGAGCTGCAGGCCGGGCAGACGCTGCTGGTGGACACGGGATGCGTGGTCGCCTACACGTCCACGGTCCAGTTCGAGATCCAGTACGTCGGCAAGATCAAGACCGCCCTGTTCGGCGGCGAGGGCCTGTTCTTCGCGCGGCTGGCCGGCCCCGGCACGGTGTGGCTGCAGAGCCTGCCCTTCTCGCGCCTGGCCTCGCGCGTGTTCGCCGCGGCGCCGCAGACCGGTGGCGGGCGCACCGAACAGGCCGGCCTCGGCGGGCTGGCTGCAGGCGGCGTGCTCGGCGGCATCCTCGGCGGCGACGACGACAGCTGAGCGCGGACGTGAGGGCACGACGCGGACTGCTCGGCGCGGCGGCGGCCGCGCTGCTCGGCGCCCGCCTGGGCGGCGCGGCCGCACCGAGCCCGGCCGCGGCCCCCGGGGCCGCCGCGGCACCCGGCCCGGCGGCAGCCGGGTCCACGGGGGCGCCGCGGCCGATCCTCGTGCTGAACTCGCTCGACGCCGACGTCAGCCTGATCGACCCGCGCAGCTACCGCACGATCCGGCGCATCCCCACCGGCAAGGAGCCGCACCACCTGTACCTGACGCCGGACGAGAAGAGCGTCATCGTCGCCAACGCCGCGGGCAATTCGCTCACCTTCATCGACCCGGTGAGCGGCGAGGTGCAGCGCACGCTGCGCGACATCGTCGACCCGTACCACCTGCGGTTCTCGCCGGACATGAAGTGGTTCGTCACCGCGGCCAACCGCCTGAACCACGTCGACGTGTACCGGTGGCTGCCGGGCGAGCCGATGCCGCTCGCGCTCGTGCGGCGCATTCCGGCGGCGCGCACGCCGAGCCACCTCGCGATCGACAGCCGCAGCACGACGGTGCACGTCTCGCTGCAGGACAGCGACGAGATCACCGCGATCGAACTGGCCACGCAGCAGCGCGGTTACACCGCGCGGGTCGGCCGCATGCCGGCGGACGTGTTCCTCGCGCCCGACGACCGGCTGCTGTTCGTGGCGCTCACCGGCGACCGCTTCGTCGAGGCCTGGGACGTGTCGGGCGGGTGGAAGACGGCGCCGCGGCTGGCCGGCCGCATCGCCACCGGCGACGGGGCGCACGCCTTCCGCGCCCGCGGCGACCGGCGCCACCTGTTCGTCAGCAACCGGGTCGCCAACACGATCAGCCTGCTCGACATGCAGACGCTGTCCGTCGTGGCCGAGTACCCGGCGCCGGGCGGCCCGGACTGCATGGAGCTGCTCGCCGACGGCCGCACGCTGCTGGTCACGTCGCGCTGGGCGCGCAAGCTGACCTTCATCGACACCGAGGCCCGCAAGGTCGTGCGCCAGGTCGACGTCGGCCGCTCCCCGCACGGCGTCTGGACGCTCGACCATGCGCCGCGCCTGTAGCCGGCTGGCCGCGCCGTGGGCCGCGCTGCGGGCTGCGCTGCTGGTGGCCGCTGCCCCCATGCTGCCGGTCGCGGCCTGCGAGCGGCCGGTGTACCTGACCTTCGACACCGGCCACATGGGCGTCGCGCCGCTGGTGGCCGACGTGCTCAAGCGCCACGCCGTCAAGGCCACCTTCTTCCTCGCCAACGAGCGCACGCGCGACGGCGGCGGCAGCCTCGACGAGCGCTGGGCGGCCTGGTGGCGCGAGCGCGCGGCCGAGGGCCACGTGTTCGGCTCGCACACCTGGGACCACGACGTCTGGCAGGCCGACCTGCCCGGTGGCGCGCTGCGCACCCGCCCGACGATGGGTCCGCAGGCCGGCCGCACCCGGGTGCTCGACGCCGCGGCCTACTGCGAGGAGCTCGAGCGCCCGGCCCGCCGCTTTGCCGAGATCACCGGCCAGCGGATGGGCTCGGTGTTCCGCGCCCCGGGCGGCAGGACCTCGGCCGCGCTGCTGGCCGCGGCCTCCACGTGCGGCTACACCCACGTCGGCTGGAGCCCGGCGGGCTTTCTGGGTGACGAGCTGCCGAGCGACCGCCATCCGAACCGGGCGCTGCTGGCGCAGGCGCTGCGCGACGTGCGGCCCGGCGACATCCTGCTGGCCCACCTGGGCATCTGGAGCCGGCAGGATCCCTGGGCGCCGGCCGTGCTCGAGCCGCTGATCGCGGGCCTGAAGGAGCGCGGCATGTGCTTCGCGACGCTGCGCGAGCACCCGCGCTATGGCCGCGCGGCGGCGACGCCGCGTTGAGAGGGCGAGAGGCAATCCATCCATGGCCGCCTTGACTGCCCTGACTGCCCGCTGCGCCCCGTCCGGCGTTGCGCATACTCGCCGCGGCTCGGGCTGCGTCTGCGCTTCGCGCCTGCATCGGAACGTCTCGCGCAGCCCCCTCGGCCACGCCGGACGGCCTCTCACCGCCTGAGTTGCCGTGGATGCCCTGCTCGACGCGTTCGGCTGGCTGCAGCAGTGGCTGTTCGAGGCCGTGGTGCAGCCGCTGATGTACCGCGCCGGGCTCGGCAACCTGCTCGAGGACGGCTATCGCGCCACGGGCTGGCTGCTGGTGGGCCTGCTGCAGATCGCGCTGATGCTGCTGGTCATCGGCCGCCTGGAGCGCTGGCGGCCGGTGGAGCCGGTGAGCGACCGTGCCGCGGTGCGCACCGACGTCGTCTACACGCTGGTCCACCGCCTTGGGCTGTTCCGCGTGGTGCTGTTCTTCTGCATCGACCCGCTGTGGACGGCGCTCGCCGGGCAGCTGCGACTGCACGGCCTGGCCACCTGGTCGCTGGACGGGCTGTGGCCCGGCGTCACCGACGTGGCGCTGGTGTCCTTCCTGATGTACCTGGTGCTGTTCGACTTCGTCGACTACTGGCTGCATCGTGGCCAGCACCGCTTCGGCTGGTGGTGGCAGCTGCACGCGCTGCACCACAGCCAGCGCCAGATGACGATGTGGACGGACAACCGCAACCACCTGCTCGACGACGTGCTGCGCGACTCGGTCTTCGTGCTGGTGGCGCTGGCGGTCGGCGTGCCGCCGGGCCAGTTCGTCGCCGTGGTGGCCGTGACGCAGCTCGTCGAGAGCCTGTCCCACGCCAACGTCCGGCTGGACTTCGGCCGCGTCGGCTCGCGCCTGCTGGTGGGCCCGCGCTTCCACCGGCTGCACCACGCGATCGGCCTCGGCCACGAGTCGGCCGGGCCGGGCAGCCTGGGCGGTCACAACTTCGCGGTGCTGTTCCCGCTGTGGGACCTGCTGTTCGGCACCGCGCACTACGGCGCCGGCGACGTGCGCAGCGCCCCCATCGAGCCCACCGGCATCCGCGACCAGCTGCCCGAGGGCGGCGGGCGCGACTACGGCCGCGGGTTCTGGAGCCAGCAGTGGCTCGGCCTGCTGCGCCTGGCCGGACGCGACCCGTCGCTGCGCGGGCGCTGAGGCAGCGGCGGACGGCGATGCGCGAAGTGCTCGACGCCCTGTGGCGTGCTGCCGGCTACTGCCTGCACCCGCGCGTGCTGCTGTGGTCGCTGCTGCCGGTGCTGATCGGCGGCGGCGTTCTCGGGCTGCTCGGCTGGTACTGGTGGGAGGACACCGTCGCCGCGACGCGCGCGCTGCTCGAGCGCTTCGAGCTCACCGGGGCGCTGCTCGACTGGCTGGCGGCCCAGGGGGCCAACCAGCTGCGCGCGGTGCTGGCGCCGCTGCTGGTGGTGGCGCTGGCGGTGCCGCTGGTCGTCGTCGCGGTGCTGCTGCTGGTCGGCCTGAGCATGATGCCCGCGGTGGTGACCCTGGTGCAGCGGCGGCGCTTCCCGCAGCTGGAGCAGCGGCGGGGCGCGTCCGCGCTGCAGTCGGCCGGATGGTCGCTCGCCTGCACGCTGGGTGCGCTGCTCGCGCTGGCGGCCAGCCTGCCGCTGTGGTTCATTCCGCCGCTGGCCCTCGTGCTGCCGCCACTGATCTGGGGCTGGCTCGCGTATCGCGTGCTGGCCTTCGACGCGCTGGCGGCGCACGCCAGTCCCGAGGAGCGGCGCGTCGTGATGCGCACGCGGCGCTGGCCGCTGCTGGCCATGGGTCTGGCGTGCGGCCTGCTCGGTGCGCTGCCGTCCCTGCTGTGGGCCGCCGGCGCGGTGGCGCTGGTCTTCGCCCCGGTGCTGCTGGCCGCCTCGGTGTGGCTGTATACCGTCGTCTTCGCCTTTGGCGCCTGCTGGTTCGCCCACTATTGCCTCAACGCACTGGGCCAGCTCCGGCTGGCCCCGCCCCCGGCCGCGTCCGGTCCGCGCATCGAACCCACCCCATGAACATCGGACTCATCATCGTCGGCGACGAGATCCTCTCCGGCAAGCGCGAGGACAAGCACCTGCCCAAGGTCATCTCGCTGCTGGCCGCGCGCGGCCTGGCGCTGTCGTGGGCGCGCTACGTCGGCGACGACCGGCCGCGGATCACCGCCGCGCTGGTCGACGCGTTCGGCAGCGGCGACCTCGTCTTCAGCTGCGGCGGCATCGGCGCGACGCCCGACGACCACACCCGCCAGTGCGCGGCAGCCGCGCTCGGCCGTCCGCTGGAGCTCCACCCCGAGGCGCGGGAGCTGATCCTGCAGCGCATGCAGGACGTGGCCCGCGAGCAGGGCGTGACCTTCGACCCCGACCGGCCCGACAACGTGCACCGACTGCAGATGGGCGTGTTCCCGCAGGGCGCCGCGATCGTCCCCAACCCGTACAACAAGATCCCGGGGTTCTCGGTCGGCCACGTGCACTTCGTGCCCGGCTTCCCGGTGATGGCCTGGCCGATGATCGAGTGGGTGCTCGACCAGCGCTACGCCCACCTCCACGGCGCCGGCCGCAGCGTCGAGCGCTCGGTCATCGTGTTCGGCGCGATGGAGGCGACGCTGACGCCCCTGATGGAGGCGGTCGAGGCCGCCCATCCCGGGGTCCGGGTGTTCAGCCTGCCGAGCGTGGACCACCCGACGCTCGGCCGCCACATCGAGCTTGGCGTCAAGGCCGCGATCGACCCGACCGCGGCCTACGCCGCCTTGCGCGAGGGCCTGCTAGCCCTCGGCGCCAAGCTCGGCACCGAAATGGTGCGATGATCGAGCCCTCAGCGCACCAATGTTGATTGTCGTAGCGCTCGCGATTGGTGCGTCCGCCGAGACGACCGCGCGCCAGGCAAGCGGCGGCGCCGCCGAGCAGCGGCACGCTTTCTGCTACCGTGATGGATGGCTCTGCGGGCAAGCTCCGCGACGGCCGACCGAACCCACTGCCCCGCGATGAACCGCGCCTGCGCCTAGAGGAGAAGAGAGAGTGAGCAAGACCGTCGCCGACGTGATGAAGATGGTGAAGGAGAACGAAGTCAAGTTCGTCGACTTCCGCTTCACCGACACCCGCGGCAAGGAACAGCACGTCACCGTCCCCGTGTCCGCCTTCGAGGAGGACAAGTTCACCGCGGGCCACGCCTTCGACGGATCGTCGATCGCCGGCTGGAAGGGCATCGAGGCGTCGGACATGCTGCTGATGCCCGATCCCAACACGGCCAACATCGACCCGTTCTTCGAGGAACCGACGCTGATCCTGAGCTGCGACGTGCTCGAGCCCGGGGACGGCAAGCCCTACGATCGCGACCCGCGCTCGCTCGCCAAGCGCGCCGAGGCCTACCTGAAGGCCAGCGGCATCGGCGACGCCGCCTACTTCGGGCCCGAGCCCGAGTTCTTCATCTTCGACCAGGTGCACTGGCACGTCGGCATGGACGGCAGCCACGTCAGCATCTCCTCGGAGGAGGCGCCCTGGAGCACGAACAAGCAGTTCGAGGGCGGCAACATGGCGCACCGGCCCGGCATCAAGGGCGGCTACTTCCCGGTGCCGCCGGTGGACAGCTTCCAGGACATGCGCTCGGAGATGTGCCTGCTGCTCGAGCAGTGCGGCATCCCGGTCGAGGTGCACCACCACGAGGTGGCGGCGCCCGGCCAGTGCGAGATCGGCACCAAGTTCAGCACGCTGGTGCAGCGCGCCGACTGGCTGCAGCTGCAGAAGTACATCATCCACAACGTGGCGCACGCCTACGGCAAGACGGCCACCTTCATGCCCAAGCCGGTGGTCGGCGACAACGGCAGCGGCATGCACGTGCACCAGTCGGTGTGGAAGGGCGGCCAGAACCTGTTCGCCGGCGACGGCTACGCGGGCCTGTCGGAGTTCGCGCTGTACTACATCGGCGGCATCATCAAGCACGCCCGCGCGCTCAACGCCATCACCAACCCGGGCACCAACAGCTACAAGCGCCTGGTGCCCGGCTTCGAGGCGCCGGTCAAGCTGGCCTACTCGTCGCGCAACCGCTCGGCCTCGATCCGGATCCCGTACGTGGCCAGCCCGAAGGGCCGCCGCATCGAGGTGCGCTTCCCCGACCCCACGGCCAACCCCTACCTCGCCTTCGCGGCGATGCTGATGGCGGGCCTGGACGGCGTCGAGAACAAGATCCACCCCGGCGAGGCGGCGACGAAGGACCTGTACCACCTGCCGCCGGAAGAGGACGCGAAGATCCCCACCGTCTGCCACAGCCTCGACCAGGCCCTCGGGGAGCTCGACAAGGACCGCAAGTTCCTGACCAAGGGCGGCGTGTTCACCGACTCGATGATCGACGCCTACATCGACCTGAAGATGACCGAGGTGACGCGCTTCCGGATGACCACGCACCCGGTCGAGTTCGACATGTACTACTCGCTGTAAGGCGATGACGGCATCGGCCGCGCGCGGCCGGACCGGAGAAGGGGCGGGCGACCGCCCCTTCTTGCTTGATCGCCGGGCTCGCGGCGCTCGCCCGCCGGCGCCGGTTGGCGCGACAATGCGGCGATGAGTTGGCGAGCCCCGTTCCTGCGTGCGGCGCTGCCCGGCGCCCTGGCCGGCCTGGTGGCATGGCCGGCCCACGCCCAGTCGACCCCGGGCCAGGTCTACCGCTGCCCCGGGCCGCCGGTGCTCTACACCGACCAACTGTCTCCGCAGGAGGCCCGCGACCGCGGCTGCCGCACGATCGAGGGCGCCCCCATCACCATCGTCCAGGGCAACCGCCCGCGGACCGCTGCGCCTGCTGCCGCTCCAGGCACGGCCGGCGCGGCCGGCGCGGCCCCGGCGGCCGGCGGCCCGGCGGCGCCCGCAGCCGGCGCGCGCGGCGCCGAGGCCCGTGTCGACCCCGCCGAGCAGCGCGCGCGCGACAGCGATGCGCGCCGCATCCTCGGCGAGGAACTGCGGCGCGAGGAAGAGCGGCTGGCCGCCATGGTCAAGGAATTCAACAACGGCGAGCCCGAGCGCCGCGGCGAAGAGCGCAACTACGCCAAGTACCTGGAACGCGTGGCCGAGATGCGCGCCGCCATCCAGCGCAAGGAGGCCGACATCGCGGCCATCCGGCGCGAGCTGGCCAAGCTGCCGAACTGACCCGGCACGATCCGATGGACGCCGACGCCGCGCCGTCGGAATTCGAGGCCCTGGACCTGCTCGCCTCGATGGTGGCGGTGCTGCAGCCCGACGGCGGCTGCCGCTACGCCAACGCGGCGCTGGAAAACGCCCTCGGCACGTCGCGCCGGGCGCTGCGGCGCGGCAACGCGCTGGACTGGCTGGCCGACGCTGCCTCGCTGCGCGACACGCTGCGCATGGTGGCGGCCAACGAGGTGGCCTGCGGCCGTTTCGACGCCCTGCTGCAGCGCGCGGCCGGCGGCCGCGGCGAGGTGCCGGTGCACGTCATCGTCAGCCAGATCGAGCGCGCCGGCGAGGGCACGTCGCGCCAGCTGCTGCTGGAGATGATCGAGGTCGAGCAGCAGGCACGGCTCGACCGCGAGGAGAGGCTGCAGGCCCTGGTGCAGGCCAACAAGGAGCTGGTGCGCAACCTGGCGCACGAGATCAAGAACCCGCTGGGCGGTATCCGCGGCGCGGCCCAGCTGCTGGCGATGGAGATGCCCACGCGCGAGCTGTCGGAGTACACCAGCGTCATCATCCACGAGGCCGACCGGCTGCAGTCGCTGGTGGACCGGCTGCTCGCCCCGCACCGCCGGCCGCAGGTGGTGGCCGACGTCAACATCCACGAGATCTGCGAGCGGGTGCGTGCGCTGATGCTCGCCGAGTTCCCGCGCGGGCTGGCGCTGGTGCGCGACTACGACACCTCGATCCCCGAGTTCTGCGGCGACCGCGAGCAGCTGATCCAGGCGGTGCTCAACGTCGCCCGCAACGCCGCCCAGGCCCTGGCGGGGCGCATCGCCGCCGGCGACGCCCGCATCGTGCTGCGCACGCGCATCGCCCGCCAGGTGACGCTTGGCCGGCAGCGGCACCGGCTGGCACTCGAATTGCATGTGGAGGACAACGGACCCGGCGTTCCCGAGGAGATCCGAGACCGCATCTTCCAGCCCCTCGTGTCGGGGCGGGCTGAGGGCAGCGGCCTCGGGTTGACCCTGGCGCAGACCTTCGTGCAGCAACACCAGGGCACGATCGAGTGCGACAGCGTCCCCGGCCGGACCGTGTTCACGATGCTGATTCCGCTGCCCTGATGCCACCGAACTCGACCGGCCCTGCTGCATGAGACCGATCTGGGTCGTCGACGACGATCAATCCATCCGCTTCGTCCTCGAGAAGGCGCTCGCGCGCGAGCAGTACCCGGTGCGCACCTTCGGCAGCCCGAAGGACGTGCTGCGAGCCCTGGAGGCAGGCGACGACCCGCAGGTGCTGGTCAGCGACATCCGGATGCCCGGGGGCAGCGGCATCGAGCTGCTGTCGGAACTGCGCACCCGCCGGCCGGGCCTGCCGGTGATCGTGATGACGGCCTACAGCGACCTGGACAGCGCGGTCAGCGCCTTCCAGGGCGGGGCCTTCGAGTACCTGCCCAAGCCCTTCGACGTGACCAAGGCGGTGGAGCTGATCCGCCGCGCGGTCGACGAGAGCCTGCGCGAGCAGGTGGCCGACCATGGCGGCGTCGAGGCGCCCGAGATGCTCGGCCAGGCCCCGGCGATGCAGGACGTCTTCCGAGCGATCGGCCGGCTGTCGCAGAGCAACGTCACGGTGCTGATCACCGGCGAGAGCGGCACCGGCAAGGAGCTGGTGGCGCGCGCGCTGCACCGCCACAGCCCGCGGGCCGGCGGGCCCTTCGTCGCGATCAACACCGCGGCGATTCCCAAGGACCTGCTGGAGAGCGAACTGTTCGGGCACGAGCGCGGCGCCTTCACCGGCGCGCAGGCCATGCGCCGCGGCCGCTTCGAGCAGGCCGACGGCGGCACGCTGTTCCTCGACGAGATCGGCGACATGCCGTTCGACCTGCAGACGCGGCTGCTGCGCGTGCTGAGCGACGGCCAGTTCTACCGCGTCGGCGGCCACCAGCCGCTGAAGGCCAACGTGCGCGTCATCGCCGCCACGCACCAGAACCTCGAGGAACGCGTGCGCCAGGGCGCGTTCCGCGAGGACCTGTACCACCGGCTGAATGTGATCCGGCTGCGCCTGCCCGCGCTGCGCGAGCGGCGCGAGGACATCCCGATGCTGGTGCGCTTCTTCCTCGTCAAGAGCGCGCGCGAGCTCGGCGTCGAGGCCAAGCGGATCACCGATGCAGCCCTGGCGCGGCTGGCGATGTTCGAGTTCCCGGGCAACGTGCGGCAGCTCGAGAACCTCTGCCACTGGCTCACCGTGATGGCGCCGGCCCAGGTCGTCGAGCCGAAGGACCTGCCGCCCGAGCTGCTGGGTGCCGCTCCGTCGCCGGCCCCGCCCGCTGCCGAGGCTTTCGCACCGCAGGCCGCCGCGGCGGCGGCCGGCCCGTCCGCGCCGGGCGCGGGCCTGGGTGCGGCGACGGCCGCGGGCGCCGCGCCTGCGCCGCTGGCGGGTGTGCACGGGGCGCACGAGGCCGCGTTGCCGCCCGACACCACCGCCGGTGCCCCGACCTGGCTCACCGGCCTCGAGCGCGAGGCGCGGCGCCGTCTGCTTGCCGGCGAGCCGGCAGTGTGGGACGCGCTGGCGCAGCAGTTCGAGTCGGGGCTGATCCGCACCGCGCTCGACGTGACGCGCGGCCGCCGTATCGAGGCGGCGCTGAAGCTGGGCATCGGGCGCAACACCATCACGCGCAAGATCCAGGAACTGGGCCTGGACGACTGACCGTCCATCGCGCTTGCGCGGCGCCGCCCGCTCCGCCGCGCTCGCGCGGCGCCGCCCGCTCCCCCGCGCTCGCGCGGCGGCACCGGCTCCTGCCGGGCGGCTCAGCCGAGCGTCAGCACCACCGGCGCGTGATCGCTCGGCCGCTCGTTGCGGCGGGGCCCCTTGTCGATCGCGCAGGCCGCCACGCGCGGCTGCAGCGCCGCGCTGACCAGCACGTGGTCGATGCGCAGCCCCTGGTTGCGGCGGAACGCGAGGTTGCGGTAATCCCACCAGGACCAGCTGCGCTCGGGCTGCTCGAACAGCCGGAACGCGTCGACCAGGCCGAGCGCGACGAGGGCGCGGAACTGCGCCCGCTCCTCGTCGGTGCAGTGGATCTGCCCGGCCCAGGCGACCGGGTCGTGCACGTCGCGGTCTTCGGGCGCGACGTTGAAGTCGCCCATCAGCACCAGCGCCGGGTGCGCGGCCAGCTCGGCGCGCACCCACTCGCGCAGCGCGCCGAGCCAGCGCATCTTGTAGGCGAACTTGTCGCTGCCCGGCTCCTGGCCGTTGGGGAAATAGGCGCCGATCACGCGCAGCGGGCCGCCGCCGCCGGGCACGGTGGCCGCGATCACGCGCGCCTGCTCGTCGTCGAAGCCCGGGATGTTGTGCACCACGTCGACGGCACCGCCGGCAACCGTGTCGCGGCGCGCCAGCAGGGCGACGCCGTTGTAGGTGCGCTGCCCGAAGCACCGGGCCGCGTAGCCGGCCGCCTCGAGCTCGGCGTGCGGGAAGCGGTCGTCGGTGAGCTTGGTCTCCTGCAGCGCCACCACGTCCACCGGGTTGGCGTCCAGCCAGGCCAGCAGCTGGGGCAGGCGCACCGACAGCGAGTTGACGTTCCAGGTGGCGAGTTTCATCGGGGTGATTGGACCAGATCGCCGTCCGGCGCCGCGTCCGGCGGGCCGCGGCGCGTGCGCCACAGCAGCCACGACGCGAGAGCCAGGTTCAGCGCGTTCCAGGCCACGCCGTTGACGAACGCGGCCTCGTAGCTGCCGGTGAGGTCGAACACCTTGCCCGACATCCACCCGCCGAGCGCCATGCCGAGCAGCGTGGCCATCAGCACCGTGCCGATGCGCGCTGCGGCGGCCGCCGGCGGGAAGTGCTCGCGCACGATGACCGCGTAGCTCGGCACGATGCCCCCCTGGAACAGGCCGAACAGGGCCGAGATCACGTACAGCGACACCAGCCCGTCGAACGGGATGAACAGCAGCAGCGCCACGCCCTGGAGCACCGAGCCGAGCAGCAGCGTGCGCAGGCCGCCGATGCGGTCGCAGATCGCGCCCGAGATCAGCCGCGACGCGATGCCGAAGGCGAGCATCAGGCTCAGCATCTCCGCGCCGCGCGCCGCGCCGTAGCCGAGGTCGCCGCAGTAGGCCACGATGTGCACCTGCGGCATCGCCATCGCCACGCAGCAGGCCACGCCGGCCGTGCACAGGACGAACTGGGCCTGGCCGAGCGAGAGTCCGAACGGCCGCTCCGACGGCGTTACCTTCGGCGCGCGGCCGGCGGCTGCCGGCGCGGGGCCGGCCGGCGCGCGGGCGCGCATCCGCAGTGCCAGCAGCGGCAGCGTCAGCGCGCAGAACAGCCCGAGTGCAGCGTAGGTGGGGCGCCAGCCGTAGTGGTCCACCAGGGGCTGCACGATCGGCGGCCACAGCGTGCCCGAGAGATAGTTGCCGCTGGCGGCGATGGCCACCGCGATGCCGCGCCGCCGCACGAACCACGCCGAGGCGTCGGCGACCAGGGGCGCGAAGGTGGCCGCGCTGCCCAGCGCCCCGAGCAGCAGCCCGTTGGCGAGCGCGAACAGCCACAGGCTCGGGCTGGCCGCCGCCAGCAGGTAGCCGCCGGCCAGGCCCGCCGTCCCGAGCAGCACCACCGGCACCAGGCCGTGCCGGTCGGCCAGCCGCCCGAAGGCGATGCCGCCGAGCCCGAAGCCCACCATCAGCAGCGTGTAGGGCAGCGAGGCGCCCGCACGCGCGACGCCGAAGTCGGCCTGCACCACCGGCAGCACGACCGAGATCACGTACATCGGCGACGAGCCGATCGTCATCAGCGCGAGCACGGCCCCCAGCCGTCCCCACGCATAGCGCGAGTCGACGCCGTGCTCGCCGCCGGCCATGCTCATGGGGCGGCCACGGGCCCGCGGCGCCGATAGCGGACGAACGCGAGCGGCGTGCCGTCGGCCGCGGCCGCCTCACGCCGCTCGACGAGGTCGAACGCGGCCCGGTCCCAGGCCGGGAACCAGGCGTCGGTGCCCTCGAAAACGCGGGGGACCTCGGTCAGCACAAGTTCGTCGGCGCGCGGCAGCGCCTGGGCGTAGACCTCGGCGCCGCCCATCACGTAGACGGTGGGCGCCGCGGCCAGCAGCGCCAGCGCCGCGTCGAGGCTGGCCGCGACCTCCGCCCCCGCGGGACGGAACGACGGATCGCGGCTCAGCACCAGGTTGCGCCGGCCCGGCAGCGGCCGGAACCGCTCGGGCAGCGACAGCCAGGTCCTGCGGCCCATGACGACCGGCGCGCCCATCGTCGTGGCACGGAAGTGGCGCTGGTCGGCCGGGTCGCTGAACAGCAGCGCGTTACCGCGGCCGATGCCGCCGTCGGCCGCCACCGCCGCGATCAGCACGAGCTTCACCGCGCGCCGCCCCGCCCGGGTTGCGAGGTCACACCGCCACCGGCGCCTTGATCAGCGGGTGCGGGTCGTAGCCGGCGATCTCGAAGTCGTCGAACCCGTACTCGAAGATCGACGCCGGCCGCCGCCTGATCACGAGCCGCGGCCAGGGCCGCGCGTCGCGCGCGAGCTGCGTCCTCACCTGCTCGAAGTGGTTGTTGTAGATGTGGCAGTCGCCGCCGGTCCAGATGAACTCGCCGACGTCGAGGTCGCACTGCTGCGCCAGCAGGTGCGTCAGCAGCGCGTAGCTGGCGATGTTGAAGGGCACGCCCAGGAAGATGTCGGCGCTGCGCTGGTAGAGCTGGCACGACAGCCTGCCCGGAGCCGAAGGCGACTCGCCGGGCGCGACGTAGAACTGGAAGAACGCGTGGCAGGGCGCCAGCGCCATCCGCGGCAGCTCGGACACGTTCCACGCGCTGACGATGATGCGCCGGCTGTCGGGGTTGGCGCGCAGCTGCCGCACCACCTCGGCGATCTGGTCGACGTGGCCGCCGTCGGGCGTGGGCCAGCTGCGCCACTGCACGCCGTAGACCGGCCCCAGGTCGCCAGTGGCGGGGTCGGCCCACTCGTCCCAGATCGTCACCCCGCGCTCCTGCAGCCAGCGCGCGTTGCCGTCGCCGCGCAGGAACCACAGCAGCTCGAGGGCCACGCTCTTCCAGTGCACCTTCTTGGTCGTCACGAGCGGGAAGCCGGCGCGCAGGTCGAAGCGCATCTGGTGGCCGAAGACGCTGCGCGTGCCGGTGCCGGTGCGGTCGGCCTTGGCCACGCCGTGCTCGAACACGTGGCGCATCAGGTCTTCGTAGGGCGTGGAGATCGCTGCCATGGCGGCGGATTATCCCGGGGCGGGCCGGGCAGCCTGGAGGGCCTGGGGGGCATCGGCCAGGTCGGCGGTGTGGGCGGCGTCGGTGGCGTGGGCCGTGTCGGCGCCGTCCGCGGCCGGCTGCAGGTCGAACTGCATAGCCGCCAGGCGCGCGTAGAGGCCGCCGCGGGCCACCAGCGCGTCGTGCGTGCCGGCCTCGACGACGCGGCCGCCGTCCATCACGACGATGCGGTCGGCGCGCAGCACCGTGGCCAGCCGGTGCGCGATGACGAGGGTCGTGCGGTCCTTCATCGCCGCCTCGAGGGCGGCCTGCACCATGCGCTCGCTCTCGGCGTCGAGCGCGCTGGTGGCCTCGTCGAGCAGCAGCAGCGGCGGGTTCTTCAGCATCGCGCGTGCAATCGCGATGCGCTGGCGCTGGCCGCCGGACAGCCGCACGCCGCGCTCGCCGAGGTAGGTGTCGTAGCCCTCCGGCAGCGCGGAGATGAAGTCGTGCGCGAAGGCGGCGCGTGCGGCCGCCTCGACCTCGGCATCGCTCGCGTCGGGGCGGCCGTAGCGGATGTTCTCGCGCGCCGAGCTCGAGAACACCGTGCTGTCCTGCGGCACGATGCCGATGCGCGCGCGCAGCTCGGCCAGCGCCGCCTCGCGCACCGGCACGCCGTCGATCGCCACCGCGCCGCGCGAGGCGTCGTAGAAGCGCAGCAGCAGCTGGAACACGGTGCTCTTGCCGGCGCCGCTCGGGCCGACCAGGGCCACGGTCTCGCCCGGCCGCACCTCCAGCGAGACGCCGTCCAGCGCCGCCTGCCGGGGGCGCGAGGGGTAGTGGAACACCACGTCGCGCAGCAGCACCGCCGAGCCGCCGCGTGCCGGCGGCAGCGGCCGCGGCGACGCCGGCTCGGCCACCGGGCTCGTCGACGCCAGCAGCTCCATCAGCCGCTCGGTGGCGCCGGCGGCCCGCAGCAGCTCGCCGTACACCTCGGACAGGACCGCCACCGCGCCGACGAGGATGATGACGAACACCACCGTCTGGCCCAGGTGACCGGCGGTGATCTCGCCCGCCAGCACCGCCTGCGTGCCCTGGTACAGGCCCCACAGCAGCGCGCCGAAGGTGGCGGTGATCATGAAGGCCACCAGCGCCGAGCGCACCCGGGTGCGCTTGCGCGCGGCCTGGAAGGCGCTCTCGGTGGCGGCGGCGAAGCGCGCCGCCTCACGGCCCTCCTGCACGTAGCCCTGCACGACGGGGATCGCGTTGAGCACCTCGGCCGCGATCGCGCTCGAGTCGGCCACGCGGTCCTGGCTGGTGCGGCTGAGGCGGCGCACCCGGCGTCCGAAGTACAGGCCCGGCAGCACCACCAGCACCAGGATGCCGAGCACCTGCGTCATCACCCAGGGGTTGGTGACGATCAGCGCCACCAGCGCGCCGGCCCCCATCACCGTGTTGCGCAGCCCCATGCTGAGCGAGCTGCCGACCACCGTCTGCACCAGCGTGGTGTCGGCGGTCAGGCGCGAGACCACCTCGCCGGTCTGCGTGCTCTCGAAGAACTCGGGGCTCTGGCGCACGACGTGGGCGTAGACCGCGTTGCGCAGGTCTGCCGTGATGCGCTCGCCCAGCCAGGTCACCATGTAGAACCGCGCGGCCGAGAACAGACCCAGCGCGGCGCCCACGCCGAACAGCGCCAGGAAGTGTCCGCGCAGCGCCATCAGGCGCTCGCCCGGGTCGGCGGCCACCAGGCCCTGGTCGATCAGCCCCTTCAGCGCCACCGGCAGCAGCAGCGTGCTGGCGGCGGCCAGCACCAGGAAGGCGCCGGCCAGGGCGATGCGGCCGCGGTAGGGGCGCAGGAAGGGCAGCAGCGCGGCCAGCGCCCGCGGCGAGGCGGCCGCGGCGCGTGCCGCCGCCTTGACTTCCGGGGCGGGGGGAGGCATGCGCCGAAGTCTATGCGGCGCCCGGCCCGGCAGCCCCGCACCCCGGGGGGATCCGGCGACTTTGCGGGTTGCTGGCAGCCACCGGACGTATCCGGATGTGATCGAATACGCCCCTGAGTTCCAGCGCCGTGTCCCCGACCCGCCCTCCCCCCTTGCCGACTGCCCGCAGCGCGGCCGAGCCCGCTCCCGCCACGCCGCAGGCCGAGCAACGCCGGGCGGTGCCGCTGGTCGGGGTCGTCGTGGCCGTGGGGGCGGTCGGCCTGCTGCTGGCGGCCGGTTGCGGCTACGCGCTCGGGCTGTGGCTGCGTGTTGACGTCCCGTGGGCAGCGGCGCTGTCGGCGGCGCTCGGCATGGCCGTGGCGACGGTGCCGCTGGGCGCGCTGATGCTCTGGCTGGCCCGCGGCACCGAGGCCGCGCCTGCCGTCGCTGCGGCACCCGGCGTCGCCGCCCCGGCCGGTGCCGCCCCGGCCGGTGCCGCCATGAGCCGAGAAGAGTTCGTCGCCCTGGCCGAGCGCGAGTGGGCCCGCTCGCGCCGCTACGGCAGCGGTGCCGCGATGCTGGTCGTCGAACTCGACCACTGGCGGCGCCTGGTCGACCAGCGCGGTGGCGGCTTCGCCGACGCGGTGCTCCAGCAGGTGGTGCACGACACCGCGCCGACGCTGCGTGGCGCCGACGCGCTTGCGCTGTTCGCAGAGGGCCAGCTCGCCGTCTTTCTCGCCCATGCCGACGCCACCGGCGCGCTCGACGTGGCCGAGCGCATCCGCGAGCGCACCGAGCTGCTCGACACGTCGGCGGATGGTCGTCGGCTGCGCAGCACCGTCAGCGTCGGCGTGGCGCACCTGCGCCCGGCACACCTGCACCTTCAGGCGCTGATCGATGACGCGCTGGAAGCCGTCGTCGCCGCGCGTACCGCCGGCGGCAACTGCGTCCGCGCCGCGCCCGTCGAGCGCAGCCGCCTCGACGGCCTCGGCAGCCTGTCCCCGGTCCAACCCCAGCGGCGCGCACGCAAGCCCTGAGCGGCCTCGGCGCCGTGGCGCGTCACCGGTGCACCCGGCGGCGATCGCGCACCGTCGCGGGGCCACCTCCCAGGGGGCCGGTGACTCGGACGTGGCTTCAGCCCAGCCGCAGCGGCCCGGCGTAGCCGGTCATCTCGAGGTAGCCGAGCCCGATGCGCCGGCCGGCGGCGTCCAGCAGTTCCGACACGCCTTCCCAATAGATCGTGCCGCCGCTGCCCGTGCCGCCGAGTTCCTGGGCGTCGAGCAGGGCACGCACCTCGTACGGGCCCCCGGGCGCCCCGATCCGCCAGGTGACCGGGTAGCGGGCGCGGGTCGCCGGGCTGGTCCAGCGCCGGCCGGCCTCGAAGCGAACCTCGCGGGCCGCGAACGTGCGCAGCACGCCGTCCGGCGTGCGCAGGCTGCCGCCGCCCCACAGCGTGCTGCCGTCGGCGCGGCGCAGCACGAACGCGGTCAACGCGCCGCCGTCGAACAGGTTCATGCCGATCCAGTCCCAGCCGACGGCTTCGGGGTGCAGCAGGGCCTCGCTCCACTCGTGGTCGAGCCAGGCGCGGCCCGTGCCCACCACGCGCCGGCCGTCGCGCTCGATCGCGGCGCGCGCCTCGAGCTGCGGCTCGCTGTAGTAGTGGCTCGCGTGCTCCTCGACGGGTGACTTGCGCGAGAACCCCGCGTCGCCCTGCAGCAGCAGCGGCTGCGAGCGCCCGAGCGCGAGCTCCAGCGCCGTGCCGCCGTCGTCGACGCGGGCGCGCCAGGTCGCGCCGTGCCCGTGCGGCTCGCGCCGGATCCACCAGCGGCCGATGTGCAACTCGGCGTCGTCGAGCCGCGCGAAGTCGGGTCGCGCGTCGGGGTCGCCCGACCAGCGCGCGATGCGCTGGGCGTGCCAATGCGTGCGCGCCTCGAGGTCGGTGATGGCCGCGTGCGCGAACAGCACGTGGCGCGCCGCGAAGCGGCTGCGGCTGGTGCGCGCCACGCCGGTGCGGCTGCGGAAGAAGGTCACCTGGACGCCGTGCGTCGGCACGTCCGGGCGGCCCAGCCAGCCGGTCGCGTACCACCACTCGGTGCGCGTGCCCGGGTGCGCGCCGTGGTCGCGCGGGAAGCGCAGTGCGCGGCCGCGGCGCACCGTGTCGTCGTCGGCACCAGCGGGTGCCGTGCCAGGGGCCGCACCAGGGGTCGCACCCGACGCCCGGCCCGCTGCCGCCGAAGCGGCCAGCGCGAGCAGCCAGCGACGCAGCGGCTGCATCTACCAGTCCTCCTTCACGGAGCGCACGGCAGCGCCCGAGGCGGCGCCGCGGGCGACCAGGGTCGACGTGGCGATGCCCGCGACCAGCACCGCCGCGCACAGCACGGCCAGCCGCGGCAGCGGCAGCACGAGGTCCATCGACCAGTGGAAACTCTGCGGGTTGACGACGTGCACCAGCACGACGCTGACCGCGATCCCGAGCAGCAGGCCGATCAGCGCGCCGGCCGCCAACCAGGCCGCGGCCTCGCCGGCCACCACGGCGAGCACCTGGCGCCGTGTCAGCCCGAGGTGCACCAGCAGCCCGAACTCCTTGCGCCGCGCCAGCACCTGGGCCGACAGGCTGGCGGCGATGCCGACCAGGCCGATCGCGATGGCCACCGCCTGCAGGTAGTAGGTGACGGCGAAGCTGCGGTCGAAGATCCGCAACGACAGCGCGCGCAACTCGCGCGCCGAGGCGAACTCGATCATCGCCGGGTCGGGCGGCAGCGCACGCAGCCCGGACTGCACGGCCGCCAGGTCGGCGCCCGGCGCCAGCCACAGCGCCAGGTCGTTGATGCGCGCGTCGCCGGTCGCGGCGCGGTAGCTGGCGGCGTCGATGACGACACTGCCGAACTGGCGCGCGAAGTCGCGCCACACGCCCCGCACCCGCACCTCGAGCACGCCGCCGTCCAGCGGCAGCGCCAACGTGGAGCCGGGCTGCGCGCCGTGCAGCGCCTGCATCGCCTCGCTGACGAAGACGCCGGGCAGGCCGTCGGACGCAGGCCGCGGCGCCCCCACCAGCGGCAGCAGCTCGGCCAGGTCGGCACCCTGCGGAACCTCGCGCGCCACCAGCGCGACCGCCGGGCGCGCCGGGTCGAGCTGCAGGCTGCGCACGCGCGACGCCGCGACCCGCGTGACGCCTGGCAGCGCGGCCGCGCGCTCCGCGAAGCCGGGCGGCAGCCACGCCGTCTCGCCGGCCGACGCGCTGCCGGCGCTGCGCGCATACAGGTCCGCCGGCAGCACGTCGTCCAGCCAGCGCGAGACGCCGTCGCGGAAGCTGGCCACCATCACCGTCAGCGCCACCGACAGCGCGAGGCTGGCCACCACGCCGGCCACGGCCGCCGTGGCCGTGGCGCGCTGCAGCCGCGCGCGGCGCCAGGCCAGCAGCGGGAGCGCGGAGCGCGGCACCGGCCACGCGGCGAGCAGCGCCTCCACCGCCGCCGGCACGAGCGCCACGCCGCCGAAGAGCAGCGCGGCCACCGAGGCGTAGGCCGCCAGCGGCAGTCCGGCCACCGGCGGCGCGAAGGCGAGCGCGACTCCGAGCGCGATCAGCGCCACGCCCGGCCACCACGGCGGCGGCGCCGTCACCGCCGTGCCCAGGCCCTTGAGTGCCTGGGCCGGTGCGATGGCTTCGGCGCCGCGCGCGGGCCAGAAGCCGCCCACCAGCGCCGACGCGATGCCGAGCGCGCCGAACAGCAGCGCCGACGGCACGCTCCACTGCAGGGTCGGCGTCACGCCGGGAAAGTAGCCGCCGCCCAGGTCGCCGGCCAGCCAGCGCAGCGCCGCCTGCGCCAGCGCCGTGCCCAGCGCCAGACCCAGCAGGCTGCCGCCGGCGCCGAGCAGCCCGCACTCGACCAGCACCTGCGCGCGCCGCTGGCGCGCCGTCATGCCGAGCACGCCGAGGAGTGCGAAGGCCGGCGTGCGCTGAGCCACCGACAGCGCCACCACTGAGAACACGAGGAAGGCGCCGACGAACAGCGCCACCAGCGCCAGCACGGTGAGGTTGACGCGGTAGGCGCGCGACAGCTGCGAGACGCGCTGCTCGGCCGCCTGCGGGGGCTGGGCCTGCACCAGCGGCGGCAGCGCGAGCCGCGCGAGCAGCGCCGCGCGGTCGGCACCGGGCACGAGCCGCAGGTCGATGCGCGTGATCCGGCCCGGCAGGTCCAGCAGGTCCTGCGCGCCGGCGATGTCGAGTACGACGAGCGGCCCGCCGCCGGCAGCCACCGTGCCTGCCACCGTGCGCTCGACCCAGGCGTCGCCGCGCTGCAGCGCGACGCGCGGGCCGGGCAGGGCCGTGGCAGCCGCCGGGTTGACGAACGCCTGCTCCGGGTCGAAGGCGGCCACCGGCTCGGCGGCGGCCTGCGGGCGCGGCAGCAGCGCCGCGGCCAGCGGCGCCACGCGCAGCGCGTCGACGCCGATCACGCGCACCGACACGCGCCGGCCCGCGGCGTCGCGGCCGTAGGTCTCGGCCTCGAGCACCGGGCTGGCCAGCTCGACCGCGGGGTCGGCGGCCACGCGCTCGAACAGCGTGTCGTCGAAGCCGGCCTTCGGTCCGCGCAGGACGAGGTCGGGCTCGCCGTTGGCGCTGCGCACCGCGGCGCTGAACTCCTCGAGCGCGCTGCGGTTGATCAGGTGCACCGACCAGGCCAGCGCCACCCCGAGCGCCACCGCGAGGCCCGCCACGGCATGCCGCCACGGGTGGTGGCGCCACTCGCGCGCGATCAGCAGGGCCTGCAGCGGCATCGGCGGCGATCGGGCCGCAGCGGCCCGCTCAGGGTGCGGGCACGGCCAGCACGCCGTGCGAGGTCAGGCGCAGCACACGGTCGGCCTGGGCCGCCGCCGCGGCCGAGTGCGTGACGAGCAGGCAGGCCGCGCCGGTGGCGCGCACCTCGCGCTGCAGCACGTCGAGCACGCGCGCGGCGGTCTCCGGGTCGAGGTTGCCGGTCGGCTCGTCGGCGAGCACCAGCGCAGGCGCGTGCACCACGGCGCGCGCGATCGCCACGCGCTGCAGCTGCCCGCCGGACAGCTGCGCCGGCAGGCGGCCGCCGAGGCCGCCCAGGCCGACGTCGTCCAGCAGCGCCGCGACGCGGGCCGGGTCGGGCCGGCGCTGCAGCAGCAGCGGCAGCGCGACGTTCTCGGCCACGGTCAGGTGCGGCAGCACGTGAAAGGCCTGGAACACGAAGCCGATGCGGCGACGGCGCAGCAACGCGCGGCCGTCGTCGTCGAGCGCGTCGAGCGGCTCGCCCGCGAGCTCGATCGTGCCGGCGTCGGCCGACTCGAGGCCGGCGATGCAGTTCAGCAGCGTCGACTTGCCGACACCCGACTCGCCGAGCAGCGCCACGAACTCGCCGGACGCGAGCTCGAGCGCGACGCCGTCGAAGACCGGCGTGGTCGCGAAGCGCTTGGCGAGTCCCTGGATGCGCAGCATGGGTGCCATCGATGATGCCGCAGCACAGCCGGTCGTGCCGCGGCTGCGTGCTATCGTCCCCGCGGCTTTCCCGATCCCATGGAGCGGCCCGCATGGCCTACGACATCGACCTCTCGGGCCGCGTGGCCTTCGTCACCGGCGCCTCGAGCGGCCTGGGCGCGCAGTTCGCGCGCGTGCTGGCGCGCGCCGGCGCCGGCGTCGTGCTGGCGGCGCGCCGCGTCGAGCGGCTGAAGACGCTGCGCGCCGAGATCGAGGCCGAGGGCGGCGACGCCCACTTCGTGGTGCTCGACGTCAACGACCACGGCAGCATCCGCGCCGCGGTCGCGCACGCCGAGACCGAGATGGGCGCGATCGACATCCTGGTCAACAACTCCGGCGTGGCGGCCACGCAGAAGCTCACCGACGTGACCCCTGCCGAGTACGACCACGTGATGGGCACGAACACGCGCGGCGCGTTCTTCGTCGCCCAGGAGGTGGCCAAGCGCATGATCGCGCGCAGCAAGGGCGAGGCCCCGGGCACCTACACCGGCGGGCGCATCGTCAACGTGGCCTCGATGGCAGGGCTGCGCGTGTGGCCGGGCATCGGCGTGTACTGCATGAGCAAGGCCGCCGTGGTGCACATGACCCGGGCGATGGCGCTCGAGTGGGGCCGCCACGGCATCAACGTCAACGCGATCTGCCCCGGCTACATCGACACCGAGATCAACCACCACGTGTGGCAGACCGAGGCCGGCCAGCGCCTCGTGCAGAGCTTCCCGCGGCGGCGCCTCGGCCGTCCGGCCGACCTCGACGCGCTGCTGGTGATGCTGTGCTCCAACGAGAGCGGGTTCGTCAACGGCGCGGTGATCCAGGCCGACGACGGGCAGTCCATCTGAGCGGGCGAGAAGCCCCGCCGGGCCGGCCCCTCCCGCCCTCGACCACGACCTTCCGTGCCGATGCCTCCGCGTGCGCTGACCCCGCTGGAAGCCCGCGTGCTGGGCGTGCTGGTTGAGAAGCAGGCCACCGTCCCCGACACCTACCCGCTGAGCCTGAACGCGCTCGTCCTCGGGTGCAACCAGAAGACCGCGCGCGACCCGGTGATGGAGACGGACGACGCGCAGGTGATGGCCGCCCTCGACGGCCTGAAGTCGCTGGCGCTGGTGGTCGAGAGCAGCGGCGGGCGGGTCGCGCGGTACGAGCACAACGCGCCGCGTGCGCTCGGCCTGCCCGGCGCCTCGGTGGCGCTGCTGGCCACGCTGGTGCTGCGCGGCCCGCAGACCGGCGCCGAACTGCGCGCGCACAGCGAGCGGCTGCACCGCTTCGCCGACCTGTCCTCGGTCGAGGCCTTCCTGGACGAACTGGCGTCGCGGCAGCCGGCGCGCGTGGTCCGGCTCGCGCGCGCGCCGGGCGAGCGCGAGGCGCGCTGGGCCCACCTGCTGTGCGGCGAGCCGGTGCTGCCGGCCCGGCTGGCCGCGGCGCCCACGGCCGGCAACGGCGAGGATGGTCTCGCCGAAGGCGCCACCGCCGCGGGCGAACTGGCGGCTCTGAAGGCCGAGCTGGCGCGCCAGGCCGTGCGCATCGACGAACTCGAGGTCCTGGTGCGCAGCCTGGCGGCCGCGCCGCGGCCGCACTGACGGAGCCGCCATGCTGCGCTTCACCCTGCCCGAGCAGAAGAAGTTCGTCCACGAGATCGTCATCCCGCTGCGCTGGGGCGACATGGACGCCATGGGCCACATCAACAACACGGTCTACTTCCGCTACTTCGAGATCGCTCGCCTGGACTGGATCTTCCGGGTCGGCGGCAGCACCGACCTGTCGGGCCAGGGCCCGGTGATCGTCAACGCGTTCTGCAACTTCCTGCGCCAGCTCGAGTTCCCGGGCGACGTGCTCGTCCGGCAGTACGTCGCGCACCCCGGCCGCAGCAGCTTCGACACCTACCTGACCCTGGAGCGCACCGACATGCCGGGCGTGATCTGGGCCGAGGGTGGCGCGCGCACGGTGTGGACCGACTACAAGGCCAGGAAGTCGGTGCCGATGCCCGACTGGTTCCGCGCGCTGCTCGAGTGACCCCGGCGAAAGCGCGCGCCGCAGCCAGCGCGGCGGCGTCCTCGGCGGCCTCCTAGTCGGCCATCGAATACGGCCCGCCCGCCGCGAGCGCGCGCTGCCAGGCCGGCCGGGCGTGGCAGCGCGCCAGCCAGTCCTGCAGCCGCGGGTGGCGCGCGTCGAGCAGGCCGCGCGCCGACGCCGCCTCGACGGGAAAGCTCATCTGGATGTCGGCGGCCGTGAACTCGGCGCCGGCGAACCACGGCCGCCCCGACAGCTCCGACTCCAGGAAGCGCAGCTGGCGCTCGATGTTGGGCATCAGGAAGCTGGCGTCGACCTTGTCGGCGATCGCCCGCGCGATGGGCCGCACGAAGAACGGCAGCGGCGCCGAGCGCACCTTGGCGAACACCAGCTTCATCAGCAGCGGCGGCATCGCGCTGCCCTCGGCGAAGTGCAGCCAGTAGGTGAAGCGGCGCCGTTCCTCGGTGCCGGCCGCCGGCCGCAGCCGCCCGCCGCCGTGGGCGTCGAGCAGGTACTCGACGATGGCGCCCGACTCGGCCACCGTGATGTCGCCGTCGGTGATCACGGGCGACTTGCCGAGCGGGTGCACGCGCTCGAGCTCGGGCGGCGCGTACATCGTCTTCGGGTCGCGCGCGTAGCGCCGGATCTCGTAGGGCAGCCCGAGCTCCTCGAGCAGCCACAGGATGCGCTGCGAGCGCGAGTTCTCGAGGTGGTGCAGCGTGATCATCGGCGGATTGTCGCTGCTGCGCTGCGCCGTCCGCGGGCCGTTCACGGGCGGCTCGATGGTGGCTCGAGGACGGCTCGGGGCGGGCCGAAGGCCGCCCGCCGGCCGCCCGGCCGGCGCGCTACAGCAGCGCGTAGGTGGTGGTGGCGTGCGCGGCCAGCGCGCCATCGGCGCCGGCGATCTCGATCTCGCCGAAGGCCAGGCTGCGGCCCATCCGCAGCACCCGCGCCGTCACCCGGGCCGTGCCGCCCGGGCCGGGAATCGGGCGCAGGAAACTGGTCTGCAGCTGCACGGTGCCCATCGGCTTGAAGCCGCCCAGCCTCGTCATCACCGCGAGGACCATCGCCGTGTCGGCCGCGGCCATCATCGTCTGCCCGCAAAGCACGCCGCCGGCGTGCACATGGCGGGGCGCCACGGGGAGCGCGAGCACGACCTCGCCCGGACGCGCCTCGAGCACTTCGAGCCCGAGCTCGCCCAGCCAGGGGGCGAACAGCGTGCCCAGGGCGTCCTGCAGCATGCGCAGGTCGACGGGCGCGCCCGCGGGCGAGGGCGCCGCCATCCCACCGGCCGCGGCAGCCGGTCGAGACGGGGGCGACAGTGGAGACGTTGGCGACGCGGGAACGTCGGGCGACGGAGCCGGCTCGGGCATGGGGCACTCCTGGGCGCGCAGCGGACCCACGGCCCGCAGGGCGAGCGCCACGACCCGCAGGGCGGGCGGATTCTATGCAGCGGCCTGCAGCGGCTCCGTCATCCGACTTGGTAGTACGCTTTGGGCTTCGACGTCCCTTCCGGTCCGCAGCGGGCCGCCCCAGCATGCGCAAGATCTACCCCAGCGCCGCCGCGGCGCTCGACGGCATCGTCCGCGACGGCCAGCTGCTTGCCGTCGGCGGCTTCGGCCTGTGCGGCATCCCCGAGGCGCTGATCGAGGCGCTGCGCGCGTCCGGCGCGAAGAACCTCACCGTCGTCAGCAACAACGCCGGCGTCGACGGCTTCGGTCTGGGCAAGCTGCTCGAGACGCGCCAGATCCGCAAGATGATCTCCAGCTACGTCGGCGAGAACAAGGAGTTCGAGCGCCAGTACCTGGCCGGCGAGCTCGAGCTCGAGTTCACGCCGCAGGGCACGCTGGCCGAGAAGCTGCGCGCGGGCGGCGCCGGCATCCCGGCCTTCTTCACGCGAACCGGCGTCGGCACGATGGTGGCCGAGGGCAAGGAGACGCGCGAGTTCGACGGCAAGACCTACGTGATGGAGCGCAGCCTGGTGCCCGACGTGTCGCTCGGCAAGGCCTGGATGGCCGACGAGAGCGGCAACCTGGTGTTCCGCCGTACGGCACGCAACTTCAACCCGGCGGTCATCATGGCCGGCCGGATCAGCGTGGTGGAGGTCGAGAAGATCGTTCCCACCGGCAGCATCGACCCCGACGCCGTGCACCTGCCGGGCATCTACGTGCACCGCCTCGTGCTGAACCCGAACCCGGAGAAGCGCATCGAGAAGCGCACGATCCGCGACAAGGCCCCGGCCTGACCCGACGAAGGAGCGACACATGCCCTGGACCCAGGAACAGATGGCCGAGCGTGCGGCCAAGGAGCTGCAGGACGGCTTCTACGTCAACCTCGGCATCGGCATCCCGACGCTGGTGGCCAACTACGTGCCCAAGGACATCACCGTCTGGCTGCAGAGCGAGAACGGCATGCTCGGCATCGGCCCGTTCCCGACCGAGGACGAGATCGACGCCGACCTGATCAACGCCGGCAAGCAGACCGTGACGACGATCCCCGGCTCCAGCATCTTCGGCAGCCACGACAGCTTCGCGATGATCCGCGGCGGCAAGATCAACCTCAGCATCCTCGGCGCGATGCAGGTCAGCGAGCGCGGCGACCTGGCCAACTGGATGATCCCCGGCAAGATGGTCAAGGGCATGGGCGGCGCGATGGACCTGGTGGGCGGGGTGAAGAGCGTCGTCGTGCTGATGGAGCACGTGGCGCGCAAGAAGGACGGCTCGGGCTTCGAGCTGAAGATCCTGCCCCGGTGCACGCTGCCGCTCACCGGCGTGCAGGTGGTCGACCGCATCGTCACCGACCTGTGCGTGCTCGACGTGACGCCGCACGGGCTGAAGGTGGTCGAGCTGGCCCCCGGCGTCACCCGCGACGAGGTGCAGGCCAAGACCGGCGTGCCGCTGCAGTAGCGCGGCCTCCGCATGGCCGGCCGCGTGCCCATCGCGCGCACCCTGTGCGCGCTGGCGTCGGGAACCTTGCTCGGCCTGCTGCTGGCGGGCTGCGGCGCGCCGGCCGTCACGGGGTCTGCGACGCAGCCCGGCCTCGGGCCTTCGCCGGCAGACACCGTGCTGCCCGAGGCGGCCACGCCCGGTCGGGCCGCGCCGGCCGGTTCGACGCCGAGGCCCTCGTTCGCGCGCGAGGCGGTGGCTGCCGCGCACCCGCTGGCGTCCGAGGCGGGGGCCGCGCTGCTGGCGGCCGGCGGCAATGCGCTCGACGCGGCGATCGGGGCACAGTTCGTGCTGTCGGTCGTCGAGCCACAGGCCAGCGGCCTGGGCGGCGGCGGCTTTCTGCTGCACTGGGACGGCCGCGAAGTGGCCGCCTGGGATGGGCGCGAGACCGCCCCCGCGGCGGCCGGGCCGGACTGGTTCCTGCGTGCCGACGGCACGCCGCTGCCGATGGCTGCCGCCGTCGCCAGCGGGCGCTCCGTCGGCGTGCCGGGCCTGGTGTCGATGCTCGAGGCGGCCCACCGCGCGCACGGCCGGCTGCCGTGGGCGCGGCTGCTGCAGCCGGCGATCGCGCTGGCCGAGCAGGGGCATGCTGTCGGCCCGCGGCTGCACGCCCTGCTGCAGGCCGAGATGCAGGGCAGCGGCGCGCTGGCGCGCGACCCGCAGGCCCGCGCGCACTTCCTCGATGCCGAGGGCCGGCCGTGGCCGGTCGGGCATGTGCTGCGCAACCCGGCGCAGGCGGCCGTGCTTCGCGCCGTGGCGCGCGACGGCGCGGCAGCGCTGCACCGTGGCGCGGTCGCCGCGGACATCGTGCGCCGTGCCGCCGCGCACGGGGCGCCGGGCGCCCAGCCGGCGCCGGCCGGGCGGATGACGGCAGCGGACCTCGAGCGCTACCGCCCGCAGCGGCGCACCGCGCTGTGCGCCGACTGGGCGCCGCACTGGCGCGTGTGCGGCATGCCGCCGCCGTCGGCCGGGCAGCTCACGCTGATGCAGACGCTCGGCATCGTCGAGCGCCTCGGGCGCGGCGCCGCCGCGCCGCCGGCCGGGGCCGCCGACGCCGACTGGCTGCACCGCTTCACCGAGGCCCAGCGGCTCGCCTTCGCCGACCGCAACCGCCACGTCGGCGACCCCGACTTCGTCGCGCCGCCGTCCGGGCGCTGGGACAGCCTGCTCGACGCGGGCTATCTCGACGCCCGCGCCGCCCGCGTCGGGCCGCGCAGCATGCGGCAGGCGCCCGCGGGCGACCCTGCCGCGCCCGCCCTCGCCCTGGCCGCACCCGCGGCCGCGCCCGAGGGCGGCACGACGCACGTCAGCGTGGTCGACGCCGTCGGGCGCGCCGTGGCGCTGACCAGCAGCATCGAGGCGATGTTCGGTGCGCGGCTGATGAGCGACGGCGGTACCGGCCTGCCGGGCGGCTTCCTGCTCAACAACCAGCTGACCGACTTCTCCTTCGTGCCGTCCGACGCCCAGGGCCGGCCGCTGGCCAACCGGGTCGAGGGCGGCAAGCGGCCGCGCTCGAGCATGAGCCCGACGCTCGTCTTCGACCGCCGCGACGGTCGCCTGGCGATGGTGACCGGCTCGGCACTGGGCGCGCACATCATCCCGGCGGTGGCGCGCACGCTGGTCGGCACGCTGCGCTGGCAGCTGCACCCGCAGGACGCGGTGGCGCTGCCCCAGGTGTCGGCGCTGAACGGGCCGACCCTGCTCGAGGCCGGGCGCTTCGAGCCTGCGGTCGTGCAGGCGCTGCGCGAGCGCGGGCACGAGGTGGTGGAGCAGCCGCTGCCCACCGGGCTGAGCGCGCTGGCCTGGCGCGACGGCGCCTGGCACGGCGCGGCCGATCCGCGGCGCGAGGGCGCGGTGCGAGGGCGATGAGGCCGCCGGGCGCGCTGCGGTGGCCGCGGGGCGCCGCCGGGCCGGCCGCCGCGGCGGCAGTCGCGGGCCTGCTGCTTGCGCCGGGCGTGGATGCGCAGCAGCGTGCGGTGGCGACGTGGCCGGAGCAGCACCGGCCGCTGCATCCGCATCCGCATCCGCACCCACAGCCGGAGCCGCAGCCGCAGCCGCAGCCGCAGCCGCAGCCGCAGCCCGCACCCCAGTTCGGCGTCTTCGTCGCCCCCGACGGCCAGGCGCTCGACCTCGAGTGGCACCTGCCTGCAGGTCCGGCGCAGGCCCTCGTGACGCTGCAGCACGGCTTCGCGCGCCGCTGCGCCAACCTGCGCGGGCTGGCCCAGGACTTCGCCGCGGAGGGCTACGCCACGCTATGCATCAATGCCGACATGGCGCGCGGCGCGCCCGCACTGGCCGCGGCGCTGGCCTCGGCGCTGGCGGCGCCCCCTCCCGACACCGGCCCGCAGCTGCCGGACGGGAGTGCGCTGCCGCCGCGCGTGATCGTGGCCGGGCACTCGGCAGGCGGCCTGTTCGCGTCGCGGGTGGGTGCCGGGCTGGCCGAGCGGGCCCCGGGCATGCTCGCGGCGGTGCTGCTGTTCGACCCCGTGGGTGGCGCCGATCTGGGCGCGGCGCTGCAGCGCGTGCGGCAGCCTGCGCGCGGCGGCCCCGCGCCGCCGGCGCTGGCGCTGCTCGCGCCGCCCTCGCGCTGCAACGCCGGCCCGCGGGCGCGGGACGCGCTGCAGGTCGCGCTTCACGCCGCCGCGGCGACGGTAGTCGAGGTCGGGCAGGGCACGCACCTGGACGCCGAGGGCAGCGACACCGAGATCGTGGCCGTCTGGGCCTGCCGCGAGGGTGCGCCGCGCGACACGGCGGTGCGGCAGCTGCGCGAGACGGCGCTCGCGTTTGCACGCGCCGCGCTCAGCGCGCCGCGTCCCTGACCGCGGCGTCCCCTGGCGCCACGTCCCTCAGCGCGGCAGCCACCTCGGGCACCAGCTCGGGCCCGCGGTAGATCAGCCCGGTGTAGAGCTGCACCAGCGTCGCGCCGGCCTCCAGCTTGGCGCGCGCGTCCGCGCCGGAGAGGATGCCGCCGACGCCGATGATGGGCAGCGCGGGCAGCGCCGCGCGCAGGCGGCGGATGATGCGGTTGCTGGCCTGCAGCAGCGGCCGGCCCGACAGGCCGCCCGCCTCCTGCGCGTGGGGCAGTCCGGCCACCGCGTCGCGCGCGACCGTCGTGTTGGTGGCGATCACGCCGTCCAGGCCGTGGCGCACCAGCGTGGCGGCGATCAGGTCGACCTGCGACTCGTCGAGGTCGGGGGCGATCTTCACGAACATCGGCACCCGGCGGCGCTGAGCGCGCGCCAGCTCCTCGCGCCGCGCCACCAGCGCGCCCAGCAGCGCGTCGAGCGCCGCGTCGCCCTGCAGCTCGCGCAGGTTCTGCGTGTTGGGGCTCGAGATGTTGACGGTGACGTAGTCGGCGTGCGGGTACACCCCCTCGAGGCCGGCCAGGTAGTCGTCCGCGGCCTGCTCGATGGGCGTGGCCGCGT
This sequence comes from Burkholderiales bacterium, assembly GCA_020248785.1. Lineage (GTDB taxonomy): Bacteria > Pseudomonadota > Gammaproteobacteria > Burkholderiales > Burkholderiaceae_F > JALHMQ01. Next base: position 45,117 of record JADCGX010000018.1, read on the forward strand.
TCTTGCCGATGTTCAGCCCGATCACGCCGCCGGCAGCGCGGAAGCTGCTGGCTGCGCGGACGTTGGCCAGGAAGGCGTCCAGCCCGTCGTTGTTGAAGCCGAGCCGGTTGATCAGCGCCTCGGCCTGCACCAGCCGGAACACGCGCGGCTTCGGGTTGCCCGGCTGCGGCCGCGGGGTCACGGTGCCGACCTCTACGAAGCCGAAGCCCATCGCGCCCAGGCCGTCGATGCAGCGGCCGTTCTTGTCCAGGCCGGCGGCCAGGCCGACGCGGTTGGGAAAACGCAGCCCGGCCACCGTGACCGGGTCGGCCACGCGTGGCTGCGCCCACAGGCAGCGCGCGGGCGTGTGCTGCAGCCGCGCCACGGCGTCGAGCATCAGGTCGTGGGCGCGCTCGGGGTCGAGTCGGAACAGGAACGGGCGCGCGATCGGGTAGGGCACGGCGGGCAGCATCGGGCGATTGTCGCAACGCCAGCGGCCGCTGCCGGCCGCCGGTCGCGGCGCCGGCGGGGGCCACGACGGCCACTGGGGCGGGCAGGGCTCCGGTGTCATCCAGACCGCCCTCGATAATCGACGCCATGACGCAAGACGAACTGAAGGCCCTGGTCGGCCGCGCGGCGCTGCAGTACGTGCCGCCGGGCGGCCTGGTGGGCGTGGGCACCGGAAGCACGGTGAACCACTTCATCGACGCGCTGGCCACGCTGCCGCGGCCGGTGGCCGGCGCGGTCAGCAGCAGCGAGGCCAGCACCGCGCGCCTGCGTCGGCACGGCATCCCGGTGCTCGAGCCTGGCGCGGTCGAGCGGCTGCCCGTCTACGTCGACGGTGCCGACGAGATCGACCCGCGCGGCTTCATGACCAAGGGCGGCGGCGCCGCGCTGACGCGCGAGAAGATCGTCGCCGAACTCGCCGAGCGCTTCGTCTGCATCGTCGACCAGAGCAAGCAGGTGCCCGCGCTCGGCGGCTACCCGGTACCCGTGGAGGTGATCGAGATGGCGGCGCCGCGCCTCGTGCGGCGCTTCGCGGCGCTGGGCGGCCAGGCGCGGCTGCGCCCCGGCGTGCGCACCGACAACGGCCACCCGCTGCTCGACGTGCACGGACTGGTCATCGAGGACCCGTCCGCCTTCGAGCGCGAGGTCAACCAGTGGCCGGGTGTCGTCACGGTGGGCATCTTCGCGCAGCAGCGCGCGCACGTCTGCCTGGTGGGCACGCCCGAGGGCGTGCGCACGCTGGTGTTCTAATGTCCGTACCGATTCAGCCGCCCCCGAGGTGACATGGCCAAGCCGAACTACGCCTTCGAGAAGAGGCAGCGCGAACTCGCGAAGAAGCGACGCAAGGAGGAGAAGGCCTTGCGCAAGACGCATCCGCACCCGCCTGGCGGGGAAGGCGCGGAAGGCGCGGCGGGCGCGGAGGGCGAGCCCGCCGCCGAGGCCGTGACGCCCGCGGTCAGCGGGACGGCAGGAGATCCGGCGCCGCGCTGAGCGGCGCGAGGCCCGCGCGCCGCAGCCACCGCGCGGGATCGACCGCGGCCGCGAGGTCGCGCTCCATCGGCCACGGCGCGCCCAGCGCCTGTGCGGCCACCAGGCGGGCAAGCAGCGGGGCCAGCGTGATCCCGCGCGCCCCGAGCGCCCCCAGCACGAACAGGCCTGGCGCCCCCGGGTGCAGCGGCCCGGCCAGCGGTTGGCGGTCGCGCGCGTGCACGCGCGCCGCGGCGCGGCTCGCGAGGCCCGGCCCGTCCGCCCAGGCACTGCCGACGAGACGCGCCGCGCGCCCGAGGTTGTACAGGCGGTCGCCGGCCAGCGGCAGGGGCGACGCCGCACCGGCGTGGGGAGCCCGGGTCGCGCCGAACAGCACCCGCCCGTCGGGCAAGGTCACGGCGTAGCCGTCGCCGGTCAGCGGCCGCAGCGGCCGCGCCGGCGGCGCGGCGTCCCACTCCACCTGCCCGCGCGTGAGCGCGAGCGGCCACTCTGCGGCGCCCAGGGCCGCCAGCAGCGGCCGCGCCAGCCGGGCGGCCTCGGCGGCGTTGGCCAGCACCACCAGCGGCGCCTCGGCGAGCGCCCCGCCCGAGGCATCGCGCAGGAGCCAGCCGCCGTCGGTGCGCTCGAGGGCGTGCACGGCGGCGTCGCAGCGCAGTGCGCACCCGGCGAGCGCATGCGCCACCCACTCGCGCGGCGCGAGCCAGCCGCCGAGCGGGTAGTGCCAGGCCGGCGCGTCGAGCGCGATGCCAGCCAGGGCCGAGGCGGCGTCGCGGTCGAGTGCCTGCACGTAGTCGGGCGGCAGGCCGCGGTCGGCCAGCAGGGCGCGCATCGCCGCCACGCCGCCCGCGCCGCGGTCGAGCCACAGCAGGCCATCGACCGCGCCGGTGACCGTGCCCGCGGCCAGCAGCGGCGCGTACTCGCGCGCCGCCAGCAGCGCCGCGGCCCGCAGCAGCCGCTGGTGCGGGCCGTCGTCGGGGCCGATCGAGCCGTGGAACAGCCCGGCGGGGTTGCCCGATGCGGCGCGCGCCGGCTCGGCGGCCGCCTCGAGCACGAGGACCTCGAGCCCCGCCTGCCGCAGCGCCTGCGCGGCCGCGGCGCCGGCCACGCCGGCGCCGACCACCACCGCCTGCGTGGGCGCCGGCGCAACGGCTCCGGGCGGCGTCCCTTTGGCTTTGCCATCCGCCGCCCCGGACGGCTGGGCCTTGCGCGGCGCGTGCGGCTGGTGGCGGGCCACCGTGATCTCGCGCTTGCCGCCGAGGCCGGGGGCCCGCTCGACGGCGAAGCCCGCGCCGGCCAGGCCGTCGCGCAACGACCGGGCAACGCTCCAGGTCGCGGCGGTGGCGCCCGCGGCGGCGCGGCGGCCCAGCGCCGCGAGCACCGGTGGCGCCCACATCTGCGGGTTGCGGTCGGGTGCGAAGCCGTCGAGGAAGAACGCGTCGGCCTGCAGCTGCAGCTGCGGCAGCAGCTGCGCGACGTCGCCGAAGGCCAGCAGCAGCTGCAGCCGGCCCGACTCGAAGTCGAGCGGGTGCAGGTTCGGCGTCAGCGCCGGCCAAGTGCGCACCAGGGCCTGCGCCAGCGCCTGTGCCGGCGCATCTGCGCCGGCGTGGGCGCGTGCCAGGTCCTCGCGCCGCGGCGGGTGCTTGTCGATCGACACGAAGGCCAGCCGCGTGCAGCGCTGCGGATCGTCGCGCCAGGTGCGCCAGGCGGCGAGGAAGTTGTGGCCGAGCCCGAAGCCGGTCTCGAGGACGACGAAGCGCTCGCGGCCGCGCCAGCGCTGCGGCAGCCCGTTGCCGGCCAGGAAGACGTGCGCGGCCTGCGCGTCCGCGCCGTGCAGCGGGTGGTAGACGTCGTCGAATTCGGGTGCGCGCGGGACGGCACCGCTCCAGTCGATGCCCGCGGGGACGATCGGGGCGGTCTTCACGCCTCGCCCGTCACCGGGCCGTGCCGGAACCCGCGCGCGCCGCCAGCCATGCGAGCAGCGCGTCGCGCACCGGCACCAGGCCACGGTAGGCCAGCACCGCCGGGCTCATCGAGGCGATCGCGTCGTGCAGCCGGGCCGCGCGGGCGGGCGTGTCCAGCGCCTCGTCGAGCCGCTGCACTTCGACGCGGATCGTGAAGATCGCCTGCCCGATCGCGGGCAGCGGCAGGAAGGTCTGGCGCTCGCTGCGCAGCCAGGCCGCGGCGACGCCGGTGTGCTGCCAGCGCCCGGGATCGCTGCGCGCCGGATGGGCGTGCAGCCGCGGCTGGTCGGTGACGTTCCAGACGAAGCGCTCCCAGCGCTCGGGGCCAGCCACGGTGCGCACCAGCGCTTCGGAGGCGCGCAGCAGCAGCGTGTTGTCGGCCACCGGGCCGTGGATGGCGGCGAAGCCGCGGCCGACCTTCTCTTCCGGCGCCCAGTGGCTGGGCAGCGCGACGGCCAGCCAGGGCACGGTGCCGTCGGCGGCGTCGAGCAGCGCGAAGTCCTCCTCGAAGGCGAGCGCGAGCAGCCCGGCGAGCCGCCACGCGGGCGGCAGGCCCGTCAGGCAGCGGGCGATCTCGTCGCCGTGGCCGAAGCGGCCCGGCGCCAGTTGCTCGATGCGGCCGTCCGCGGCATCGATCGCGACGCCGAGGCCGTGCGCCAGCGCGCGCCGTCCGTCCCAGCGCCACGCTGCAGGCTGCTCGCGTGCCGCGTGCGCCGCCAGCGCGTGCAGCGCGGGCGTCGCGTCGAAGCCGGCACGCTGCAGCAGCGCCTGCGGCCAGAACGCCGACAGCACCGCGAGCTTCTCGCGCTGATGTCGCCCGCCCGCGGCGGCAGGGGTCAGCTGGGCCGCGTCGGCGGCCAGCCGGCGCAGCCCGGGCTGCATCCGGAACGGCGCCTGCACGGCGGCGTCGAAGTCGAGGCTCATCGCACGGCGGCGCGCCGCGCCGGCTGCGCCCGGTTCACGGCGCCCCGGGGGCGGGGTCGTGGCACACGGCCTCGACGTTGTTGCCGTCGGGGTCGATGACGAACGCGCCGTAGTAGTTCGGGTGGTAGTGCGGGCGCAGCCCCGGGCCGCCGTTGTCGCGGCCGCCCGCGGCCAGCGCGGCGCGGTGGAAGGCGTCGACCGCCGCGCGATCGGCGGCGCGCCAGGCGAGGTGGCAGCCGGTGCTGACCGGGTGGCCGCCCCAGGGCGACGGGCCGGCGACGAACCAGGTGTCGATCGCATCGCCGCATCCCAGACCGAGCACCTGCTCGCCGTCGTGGGTGGCTTCATGGCGAACGGTGTAGCCGAGCGGCGCCAGCGCGGCGGCGTAGAAGGCGCGCGTGCGGCCGATGTCGGCGACGCGCAGGGTCATGTGGTCGAGCATGGGCGGGCGGGCGGCGATTGGCAGCGCATGGCGGCTTGCTGCGGCCTGCTGCGGCCTGCGGCAGCAGGTCGGCCGAGGCCTGCAGCATAGGCCGCCGGCCGACCGGGCGCACCCCCACGGCGCCGGGCGGGCCGCCGCGGCCGCTCAGACCCGCTTGCGGTACTCGTGCGTGCGGGTGTCGATCTCGATCTTGTCGCCGCTCTCGACGAACAGCGGCACGCTGATCTCGAAGCCCGTTCCCACAAGCTTGGCCGGCTTCATGACCTTGCCCGAGGTGTCGCCCTTGACGGCCGGCTCGGTCTCGATCTCGCGCACCACGGTGGTGGGCATCTCGACGCTGATGGCCTTGCCGTCGTAGAACGTCACCTCGACCTGCATGCCGTCTTCCAGGTACTGGATCGCGTCGCCCATGTTGTCGGACTCGACCTCGTACTGGTTGTACTCGCCGTCCATGAACACGTACATCGGGTCGGCGAAGTAGGAGTAGGTGCACTCCTTCTTGTCGAGGATGATCTGGTCCATCTTGTCGTCGGCCTTGAAGACGACCTCGGAACCGGCGCCGTTGAGCAGGTTCTTCATCTTCATCCGCACGGTGGCGGCGCCGCGGCCGCCGCGGCTGTACTCGGTCTTCAGCACGACCATCGGGTCCTTGCCCTGCATGATGACGTTGCCGGCGCGGATTTCCTGTGCGAGTTTCATGGCGCGATCCTGGGGACGTGTCGGGTTGGGGCGGGCCGGAGCGGTGCGGCGCAGCCGCTCGCGGCGCCGGGCGCCGGTCGAGACTGCACCGATCCGCGCGGCCGGTGCTGCCGGTGCGGCAGGCCGGCCCGGTGTTCGGGACGGGTGACGCCGCCGGCGGGGCATCGGCGCCGATGCATCGCCGGCGCCGGGACGCTGCGCGCGGGCCTCCTGTCGTCCCGCGTCCTGCGGCCCCGTGGCGCCCCGATCCGTCCTGCCGCCGGGTCGGCCGGGCGCACGGCCCGGAAAACCCTCGATTCTAGCCTGCGCCGCGGTCGACGGCGAACGCGCGCAGCGCCGCCGCAAGGTCGGGGCGGCCGGCGAGTTCGGCGCGCAGGCCCTGCACGGCCCTGCACCACGGCGCCGCGGCGGCGAGGTCGTCCGCGCCCAGCGGCGCCGGCCGGGGCCAGACCGCGCTGCCGTTCCAGGCCCGCCACAGCGCGGCCACTGGCGCTGGCGGCGCCAGCCGGCCGAGCAGGGCCTCGACCTTGGCGTGGTGCGCGCCGTCGTGCTGCGGGTAGGCCTGCCAGACGAAGGGCACGCCTGCCCACAGCGCGCGCACCAGCGAGTCCTCGCCGCGCACGAAGGCGAGGTCGCTGCCCCAGAGCAGGCGGTCGAAGTCCGGCTGCGCGAGCCAGTCGAGTCCGTGCAGCCGCACGCCGGGCGGCGCCTGCCGCACCTGGCGCTGTGCCGGGCCGGGCGTCAGCAGCAGCAGCGCCGGCGCATCGCCGGGCCGCGCCGGCGCCAGCGCCTGCGGCAGCGCCTGTGCAGCCGGGTTGTCGTAGCAGAACAGCGTGACGACGCGCTCGCGCGGCTGCAGCCGGATGCCGCGCGCGGACAGCCACGCGCTGCGGTCGAACGCGGCGCGCGCCTCGAGCAGCCCGTCCTCGCGCAGCAGGCCGCCGGTGCGGGCGCTGAAGCCCGGGAAGAAGAACCACTTGCGCAGCCCGTCGGGGCGCGGCGAGGGTAGCGCGTGCGCCCGCTCGACCCAGTCCTCGGCGCTCAGGTGCTCGAGGTTGATCCACACCGGCGCACGCGCCGCGCCCCGCATCGCCTCGACGAAGGCCGGGGGAGGGTCGCAGCCGAAGGCCTCGACGACGACGTCGCCGCAGCCGGCCTGCGGCGGCGGCCCGGGCCAGCGCATCACCTCGACGCCCGGCGCGCCGCCCGGGGCCATCCACGCCAGCGCGGACGGGTCGTCGAGCACGAGCCGCACGCGGTCGCCGCGCGCGGCCAGCAGCGCGGACAGACGCCAGCACACGCCCACGTCGCCGAAGTTGTCGATGACGCGGCCGAACACCGTCCACCACAGCGGCCGCGGCTCCATCGCGCGATTATCGAAGGCGGCAGAATGCGCGGCGATGTCCGCCGACGCCCCTGCCCGCCGCACCCGAGCCGCGCGCGCCGAACGTGACGAGCGCGCCGACGGCGCTGTTCGTGCCGACCCCGCCGAAGGCGCTGAGCGTGCCCTCGGCGCCGAAAGCGCCGAAAGCGCCGCGGGCGCCGAGCGTGCGGATCGCGCCGATCCCGCCGCCACCGCCGACCCCGGCCACCGCGCCGGGGCCGAGGGGCGCGAACGCCTGCTGGCCGAGGTGGCGGCGCTGCCCAACCTGCCCGGCGTCTATCGCTGGCTCGACGCCGCCGGGCAGGTGCTCTACGTGGGCAAGGCGCGCAGCCTGAAGAAGCGCGTCGCGAGCTACCTGCACCGCGACCACGACGGCACCCGGATCGGGCAGATGGTGGCGCGCATCGCGCGGCTGGAGACCACCGTCGTGCGCACCGAGGCCGAGGCGCTGCTGCTCGAGAACAACCTGATCAAGACGCTCGCGCCGCGCTTCAACATCCTGTTCCGCGACGACAAGAGCTACCCGTACCTGAAGCTGGTCAGCCACGAGTACCCGCGGGTGGCCTACTTCCGCGGCGCGGTCGACCGGCGCCACCGCTACTTCGGCCCGTACCCGAACGCCTGGGCCGTGAAGCAGACGATCCAGCTGGTGCAGAAGGTGTTCCGGCTGCGCACCTGCGAGGACACGGTGTTCGCCAACCGCAGCCGGCCCTGCCTGCTGTACCAGATCGACCGCTGCAGCGGCCCGTGCGCGGGGCGCATCGGGCCCGCCGAGTACGAGCGCGACGTGCGTGACGCCGAGCGCTTCCTGCTCGGCGACGCCGACGGCGTGATCGCCGACCTGCAGTCGACGATGATGACGCACGCCGAGGCGCTGCGCTTCGAGGAGGCGGCCGCGGTGCGCGACCGCATCGGCTCGCTGTCCCGGGTGCTGCAGCAGCAGGCCGTGGAGCAGAGCAGCCTGTCGGCGTCGGACCGCGATGCCGACATCCTGGCTGTCCGCGTGGCCGGGGGCCGGGCCTGCGTCAACCTCGCGATGGTGCGCGGCGGCCGCCACCTCGGCGACCGCGCGTGCTTCCCGAGCCATGTCGACGAAGGCGCGGCCCTCGGCGCGGTGGCCGAGTCGACGGCGGATGGATCGTCGGGGGCGGACGGCGCCGGCGGAGCGGCCCCGTCCGTGCCCGAGGTCGCGGTGCTGGAGGCCTTCGTCGCCCAGCACTACCTGGTCCAGCCGCTGCCGCCGCTGCTGGTGACGAGCCACCCGGTCGGCGCCGCGCTGATCGAGGCGCTGTCCGGGCACGCCGGCACGCGCGTGCGCTGCACCCACCAGCCGCGCGAGCAGCGACGGATCTGGCTCGAGATGGCGGCCAAGGGGGCCGAGCTGGCGCTGGCGCGGCTGCTCGCCGAGGAGGGCTCGCAGCAGCAGCGCACCCGTGCGCTGGTCGAGGCGCTGGACCTCGACGTCGCCGACCCGTCGGCGCTGCGCGTGGAGTGTTTCGACGTCAGCCACACCGCGGGCGAAGCCACGCAGGCCTCCTGCGTGGTGTACGAGGGCCACGCGATGCAGCCGTCGCAGTACCGGCGTTTCAACGTCGAGGGCGTGCAGGGCGGCGACGACTACGCGGCGATGCGCCAGGTGCTCACCCGGCGCTACGCCCGCCTCGCCGAGGCGGTGGCCGCCGGCCGCGCCGATGACGGCGGCGGGGAGGGCACCGTGCAGGGCGCTGCCGAACTCGCCGCAGTGGATGCGTCAGCGGGTGGTGCAGCGGGTGGTGCAGCGGGTGGTGCCGCGGGTGGTGCCGCGGGTGGTGCCGCGGGTGGTGCAAGCGGGCCCGCGGTCCCGCCCGCCCGGACCCGGCGCGCGCCGCGCACGGCGGCGCGGATGCCCGACCTCGTGCTGATCGACGGCGGCCGCGGCCAGGTCGGCGTCGCGCGCGAGGTGTTCGAGGAGCTCGGCCTGGACGTCGGCCTGATCGTCGGCGTCGAGAAGGGCGAGGGCCGCAAGGTCGGGCGCGAGGAGCTGGTGTTCGCCGACGGCCGGCCCAAGGTCGCTCTCGGGCATGATTCGGCTGCGCTGATGCTGGTGGCGCAGATCCGCGACGAGGCCCACCGGTTCGCGATCACCGGGATGCGCGCCCGGCGCGCCGGGGTCCGGACCGGAGGCAGCCGGCTGGAGGAGATCCCCGGCGTGGGGCCGCGCAAGCGGGCGCGCCTGCTGCAGCGCTTCGGCGGGCTGCGCGGGGTGGCCAGTGCCGGCGTCGACGACCTGGCCGGGGTGGAAGGCATCTCGCGCGAACTGGCCGAGGAGATCTACCGTGCACTGCACTGACGAACCCGCCGCGGCGCCCGCCGCCGGCCCCGCGGCGCGTCGACACGCGCTGCTGGCCGTGGCCGCGGCGGTGGCGGCACTGGCCGGCTGCGGCGCGCCGCGGCGGCGCGAGCCCGGGTCCGACGCCGCCTCGTCGGCGACCGAGCGCGCCTGGCAGGAGTTCCAGCGCAGCGCCGGCCGGCGCCTGGTGGCCGCGCACCCGCAGGGCACCTACACCGGCCGGGTGCCCGACGTGCTGTTCGGTATCCCGGTGCTGGAGACCGAGCTCAACGCAGACGGCTCGGTGCGCAGCATCCGCGTGCTGCGCGAGCCGAGCAACCCCGCCGCCCGCGACACGGTGCAGCTGGCCATGGCTGCGGTGCGCCGTGCGGCGCCCTACGGCGACATGACGCACCTGGCGCGGCCCTGGAAGTGGGTCGAGGCCTTCCTGTTCGACGAGCAGCGCCGCTTCAAGCCGCGCGCGCTCGACTGACGCCGGCCGCGGCCGGCCCCTGACGATGTTCTTCACCATCCCGACCCTGCTGACCTGGGCCCGCATCGCGGCGATCCCGCTCGTCGTGGGCGTCTTCTACCTGCCCTGGCCCGGCCCGACGAAGAACCTGATCGCGACCTCGCTGTTCGTGCTGTTCGCGCTGACCGACTGGCTCGACGGCTGGCTCGCCCGCAAACTGAACCAGACCTCCTCGTTCGGGGCCTTCCTCGACCCGGTGGCCGACAAGTTCCTGGTCTGCGCGTCCGTGCTCGTGCTCGTGCACCTGGAGCGCGCCGACGTCTTCGTCGCGCTGATCATCATCGGCCGCGAGATCGCGATCTCGGCGCTGCGCGAGTGGATGGCGCAGATCGGCGCCAGCCGCAGCGTCGCGGTGCACGTGCTGGGCAAGGCCAAGACGATGGTGCAGATGGTGGCGATCCCCTTCCTGCTTTACGACGGCGCGCTGTTCGGGGTCGTCGACACGCGGATCTGGGGCACGGTGCTGATCTGGATCGCCGCGGTGCTGACGATCTGGTCCATGGCGTACTACCTGCGCAAGGCACTGCCCGAGATCCGGGCCAAGGCACGTTGAGCCCGGCCACGACGGACGGCGATGCCCGCCGCGACGCGCTGATCGCGGCGATGCCGGCGGTCTTCGTCGGCATCTGGAGCACCGGCTTCGTGGTCGCGCGGTTCGGCATGCCGCACGCCGGGCCGATGGACTTCCTCGCCTGGCGCTACGCGCTGTCGATCGCCTGCTTCCTGGTGTGGATCCGCTGGGCCGGCGCGGTCTGGCCGCAGGGGCGGGCGCAGTGGGGACATCTGGCGGTGGTGGGCGTGCTGATCCACGCCGGCTACCTCGGCGGCGTGTGGACCGCGGTGAAGGCCGGCATGGGCGCGGGCACCTCGGCGTTGATCGTCGGCCTGCAGCCGGTGTTGACCGCCCTGTGGGTCAGCTGGACCGGGCAGGAGCGGCGAGTGACGCCGCGCCAGTGGCTCGGCCTCGCGCTCGGGCTGGCCGGGCTGGTGCTGGTCGTCTGGCGCAAGCTCGGCGTCGGCGAGATCACGGCGTTCAACCTGGGCGCGGCGGTGCTGGCCCTGGTGGCCATCACCGCCGGCACGCTGTACCAGAAGCGCCACGTGGCGCCCTGCGACGTGCGCACAGCCAACTGCGTGCAGCTGACGGCGGCCCTGGCGGTGACGCTGCCGCTGGCCCTGCTCGAGACCGCGCCGTTCGACCTGCACCCGCAGCTGCTCGGCGCAATGGCGTGGTCGGTGCTGGCCCTCACGCTGGGCGGCAGCTCGCTGCTGTACCTGCTGATCCAGCGCGGCGCGGCCACCCGCGTGTCGAGCCTGATGTACCTCGTGCCGCCGTGCACGGCGCTGCTCGGCTGGCTGCTGTTCGACGAGACGCTGGGCGCGCTGGTGCTGATCGGGCTGGCGCTCACCGCCGTCGGCGTGGCCCTCGTCGTCCGTGAACGAACCTGAGACCCTGGAGACCCGCATGAGCAAGCACCGCATCGCCGTCATCGCCGGCGACGGCATCGGCAAGGAAGTGATGCCCGAGGGGCTGCGCGCGCTCGACGCCGCCGCCCGCCGGCACGGCATCGCGCTCGAGGTCGACGAGTTCGACTTCGCGAGCTGCGACTACCACGCGAAGCACGGCGAGATGATGCCGCCGGACTGGAAGGACCGCATCGGCGGCCACGAGGCGATCTTCTTCGGCGCCGTCGGCTGGCCCGCCGCGGTGCCCGACCACGTCTCGCTGTGGGGCAGCCTGCTGAAGTTCCGGCGCGAGTTCGACCAGTACGTCAACCTGCGCCCGGCGCGGCTGATGCCGGGCATCCGCAGCCCGCTGGTCGACCGGGCCGGCCAGCCGCTTGCCCCCGGCGCGATCGACATGTGGATCGTGCGCGAGAACACCGAGGGCGAGTACTCGAGCGTGGGCGGGCGAATGTACGCCGGCACCGAGCGCGAGATCGTGATCCAGGAGACGATCATGTCGCGCCACGGCGTGGACCGGGTCCTGAAGTTCGCCTTCGAGCTCGCCGCCTCGCGCCCGCGGCGCAAGCTGACCTCGGCCACCAAGAGCAACGGCATCTCGATCACGATGCCGTACTGGGACGAACGCGTGCAGGCGATGGCGGCGCAGTACCCGCAGGTCGCGCTCGACCAGTTCCACATCGACATCCTCACGGCGCACTTCGTGCAGCGGCCGCAGCAGTTCGACGTCGTCGTGGCGAGCAACCTGTTCGGCGACATCCTGTCCGACCTCGGACCGGCCTGCACCGGCACCATCGGCATCGCGCCCTCGGCGAACCTGAACCCGACGCGGGCCTGGCCGAGCCTGTTCGAGCCGGTGCACGGCTCGGCGCCCGACATCGCCGGCAAGGGCGTGGCCAACCCGATCGGGCAGGTCTGGAGCGCAGCCATGATGCTCGACTTCCTCGGCCACCGCGACGCGCACGACACCGTGCTCGGCGCGATCGAGCGCGTGCTTGCCGACCCGGCCGCGCCGCGCACGCCCGACCTCGGCGGCCGCGCCGGTACGGCCGACCTCGGCCGTGCCATCGCGCAGGTGATCGCGGGCTGAGGCGCGCTTCGTGGCCGGGCGGCGCCTGCGCAGACACCTAGAATCGCGCTCCCGCTTGACACCTCGCGAAGCGCGGCGATGTAATGGAAAGATCGCCCGGACTCGCGCAGCCGTGCCAGCCGGGGCAGCCCGCGGGCCGTAGCGCCGGGCAGGGGCGGCAGCCGCCGCGTCATCGCAGAGTCGGGACAGCTCCACAGGAGGCAGCGTCGTGAACAAGTCGGAACTGATCGAGCAGATCGCAAGCCGCGCCGACATCTCCAAGGCCGCGGCCACCCGCGCGATCGACGCGATGACCGACGCGGTCCGCACGACGCTGAAGAAGGGCGGCACGGTCACGATCACCGGTTTCGGCACCTTCGCCTCGGCCAAGCGGGCCGCCCGCACCGGCCGCAACCCGCGCACGGGCGCGCCGATCAAGATCAAGTCCGCCCGGGTGCCCAAGTTCAAGCCGGGAAAGGCGCTGCGCGAGTCGATCCGCTAGCGCGTTGCCGGCGCGGGCAGCCTGCCCGCGGCTCCGTCTCCACGGGGTGCTTAGCTCAGCCGGTAGAGCGGCGCCCTTACAAGGCGTAGGTCGGCGGTTCGATCCCGTCAGCACCCACCACCTCCGACTAGAATCCGCGCCGCTTGGGGCTGCCGGGCGGCAACCGGCGACGGTCGGCCCCGGCGGCGGCGAGCGGGCGATGCCCCGGGCATCGTTCCGTCGCCTCTCGCAAAGGCAGCCGCCGCTGTCTGTGCGCGCCCCTCTTCGTCACCGCCCAGACCTGCAGCGACCGCCCGATGTTCGACCTCATCCGCAACCACCAGCGCCTGACGCTCGGGCTTCTGCTGCTGCTGATCATCCCCTCGTTCATCTTCTTCGGCATCGAGGGCTACGCGCGCTTCACCGGGGCTGGCAACGAGACGGTCGCCCAGGTCGGCCGGGTCAAGGTGACCCGGGCCGAGTGGGACCAGGCGCACCAGCGCTTCGTCGATCGCGCCCGGCGCCAGCAGCCGGGCCTGGATGTCTCCACGCTCGAGACCCCTTCGGCGCGCCGCGACACTCTGGACGCGATCGTGCGCGAGCGCACGCTGCTGGCCGCCGCGGCCGACATGCACCTGACGCCCTCCGACGCGCGGCTGCAGCGGCTGTTCGTCAGCGACCCGCAGTACGTGGGGCTGCGCAACCCCGATGGCAGCGTCAACCGCGACCTGCTGGCGATCCAGGGCATGAACTCGCAGATGCTGGAGCAGTCGCTGCGCCAGGAATACGCGATGCGGCAGGTGCTGGCCGGCGTGGAGCAGAGCGGCTTCGCTCCGGTGGCGGTGGCCGCGCGCGGCCTGGACGCGCTGCTCGAGCGCCGCGAGGTGCAACTGCAGCGCTTCGACCCGGCCGCGTACCGCGCGCGCATCAACCCGGGCGACGCCGAGATCGAGGCCTACTACAAGGCCAACGAGCCGCAGTTCCGGGCCCCGGAGCAGGCGCAGATCGAGTACGTCCAGCTCGACCTCGACGCGCTGGGCAAGGGCCTCGAGGTCGGCGAGGACGAAGCGCGGCGCTTCTACGAGGCCAACGCCGCGCGCTACACCACGCCCCAGGAGCGCCGCGCCAGCCATATCCTCGTCAAGGCCGACTCCGGCGCGAGCGCCGCCGACCGCGCCAAGGCCAAGGCCCGGGCCACGCAGCTGCTCGAGCAGGCGCGCGCCAACCCCGCCGGCTTCGCCGAGTTGGCGCGCAAGAACTCCGACGACCCCGGCTCGGCCGCGCAGGGCGGCGACCTGGACTTCTTCGCCCGCGGCTCGATGGTCAAGCCTTTCGAGGACGCCACCTGGGCACTGAATCCTGGCCAGATCTCGGACGTCGTCGAGAGCGACTTCGGCTACCACGTGATCCTGCTGACCGCGGTGCGTGGCGGCGAACGCAAGCCGTTCGAGTCGGCGCGCGCGGAGATCCTGGCCGAACTGCGCAGCACCCAGCTCGCGCGCAAGTGGCCCGAGGCTGCCGAGCAGTTCACCAACGCCGCGTACGAGCAGCCCGACAGCCTGCAGCCGCTCGTGGACAAGTTCAAGCTCGTCCGGCAGACGGCCACCGTGCAGCGCCGCGCCGCGCCCGGCGTGACCGGCGCGCTCGCCTCGCAGAAGCTGCTCGACGCCGTGTTCTCCAACGACGCGGTGAAGAACAAGCGCAACACCGACGCCGTCGAGGTCGGTCCCAACCAGCTGGTGGCTGCGCGCGTCGTCAAGCACGAGCCGGCGCGCGCGCTGGCGCTGGCCGAGGTGCGCGATCGCGTGCGCGAGCGCGTGGTGGCTGCACAGGCGGCGGCCATGGCGCGCACCGAGGCTGCCGCGCGCCTGGCGGCGCTGCGGCAGGCGCCCGCGGAGGCGCTGCCGCAGACCATCGTGCTGTCGCGGATGCAAACCCTCGGCGCGCCGCGCGAGGTGATCGACACCGTGCTGCGCGCCGACCCCGCGAAGCTGCCGCACCTGGCGCAGGTGGACCTCGGCGACGCGGGCACCTTCCTGCTGCGCGTGACGCGGGTGCTGCCGCGCGAGGTGCCCGCCGATGCCGAGGAAGGCCTGCGGCGCCAGTTCGCCCAGACTTGGTCGGCGGCCGAGACCGAGGCCTACCTCGGGGCGCTGAAGAAGCGCCACCGGGCCGAGGTCAAGCCGGCCGCCGCGGCGGCGCGCGCGGCTTCGGCGCCGACCTGATCGCCCGCCCCGACGCCGCTGTCGTCCCCTTGGCCTGCCGCCCAGGCAGTGCGGCGGCTATACTGGAAAGCTCCCGTCGGTGGCTGTAGCTCAGTTGGTAGAGTCCCAGATTGTGATTCTGGTCGTCGTGGGTTCGAGTCCCATCAGCCACCCCACTGATTTCTCTTATAAATCAACAGGTTAGCGCTCTAGACTCCTCTCCGTGGGCCAAATTTGGGCCAAAATCGCGGAACGGGAGCCCCGCAAGACGCGCGTCCGAGGCAGGCTTTGGGGCCTGTCGGCGTTCACCAAAACGTCCCCATCAAGCCGTCTGCTGAGCAGAAGGCGGCGGGTCAAGCAGGGTCCTTCGCTGGCCCGGGCGGAATCGGGAGTGGCCGCCGTCTCGTTGACGGGTGCATCACGGTAATCGCTGCCTGCTCTCGCGGAGCGAGCGGTTCCCCGAAAGCGGTCGAGGATCAGACCCTCACGCCAGACCCGCTCTCACCTCTCGGGCCACGGTCAAACCCGCAGCGCCCTTGGACCAGGCCTCAGTCTTGCAAGTGGGCCAGAGGCTCCGCCTTGCTCGCGTGAGTCCGCGCAATCGACGCCTCCAGTCGCTCCATCTCCCGGTCGTTCTGCTCGCCGTCGAGCCACTTGGCGTAGGTCCGATGGAACATCTCGACCGAGTGGCCAAGCTGGCGCGCGCAGAAGGCTGGATTCATGCCTGCCATCAGCATCACCGTGGCGTAGGTGTGCCGCATGTTGTAGGGCCTGCGGTAGCGGATGCCGAGCCGCTTGAGCGTCGGGGTCCAGAAGCTGCGCCGGAACGCCCGCTCGTCCACCCATGGTTTTCCGAATCTCGGATCGTTGAAGACTGCGCCGCCTGCGAGCTGGGTGTGCGCCCGCTGGCGTTGCAGGGCATCGGTAGCCCGGCTGTTCAGTTTGATGGTCCGGGCAACGTTCGTCTTCGTCCGATCCTTGTGAACGCCCCTGACCAGTGCCTCAGCGATCAGGGCGGTGCCGCTGGCCATGTCGACGTTCTCCCATGACAGCGCGAAGAGCTCGGAGGTTCTAAGGCCAGTCCAGAACCAGAACTCGACCATGTTGGCTACCTGGCCCGGGTGCCGAGCGTTGAGGTCCACCAGGATGGTGTCGAGTTCCTCTCGTGAATAGGGGTCCGGCGGCTCTTTCTGGTGCCTGGCGCGAGGAATCTTCCCCGCTGGGTTGACCTCCAGGATTCCGTCGGTGACGGCAAGCTCGAGCGCTTCCCTGAGGACGCTGACGTAGTTGTTGACGGTCTTGCCGGAGAGATCGGGGCGGCGGGCCAGCACCGTGAGGATCTGGCTGTGTCGCAACGCGCGCAATGTCCTGTCGCCGATACCCTGCTTCCAGAGGCGGATGGCGCTCTCGTACGATGCTCGTGTGCTGGCCTCTATCCGCTGGCTCGCGAGCCAGGCATCAAGCTGTATGCCGACCGTCAGCGAGCTGTCCGCTCCGGCTGACGGAAAAGTCTCCGCCATGTTGAAGATGCCAAGCGCGATCTTTCGCTGAATGTCATCTGCCAGCCGTCGCGCGAACTTGAGGTTCGCAGCTGTCGGCAGCAGAGGAACACCGGCTTGCGTGATGCGCTTGACGTGGCGTTTGCCGTCGAAGGTAAAACGCACACGAATGCTTTCACCATGAACCTCGACGTTTCCTAGCCCTTTTCGACCCATGCCTGGTACCCCTTCATCGAGATGAAGATTCCCCCGTCGGGGGAGCGCCGGTACTCTCGGCCGTCCAACCATTTGCCGTCTTCAATCTTGCGGCGAATGGCCTTCTCGGTGAGCCCGGTGATGTACGAAGCCAGTTGGATGGTGACGTAAGGCGCGGGTGCGAGATGCACCGCGGGTGCACTGGCCCACGCCCGCTGATGCGTCGGCGGAGGACCGTGGCCTTGTCCGTCTGCGGGAGCGGCTTCCCTGGACACGCGGGCTCCTGAAGGAGCCCGGGACTGCCCGTCATTGTGCTCCAGTTCGTCGCTCTTCATCCCAGTCCTCTCGTCCCCTCCGCGCTTACGCGGTCCTTCACTGCCTCGCCACGCCTTGCCCACACTGGGCATGTCGACGCAGCCGGCCTGTTGACGCCACGACAGCCATCGGCCGCCAAGGTGCAAGGGCGCGCCCATCACCTGCCGCGCCACGGAACGAGATACGGAATCCGATTGAAAAGTGTCGGGCCGGGGCGACGTGAATGTGCGGCGAGGCACCGATCGCACTGTCCGCACTGCTGACAAGGCGAGCTCAGCTGCGGTACTTCACGTACTTCGGGCCGACCACGTATTTCAGGTTCAGGAGGCGAATGTGGATCCGAGGTGACCTCTCCTCGGTTACGCGCTGAGCATGTCTGCCTCGATCCGTCTCTATTGATCTGCGGCTTCAAAGTTCCTGACGCCGCATGCGGCTCGCTCAGCCGCAGACCAAGGAAATAGACCCATTACCTAGGCCATCAGTCCATCTACCCCAATTGAATTTCACCCGATCCCCTGTCCGTCAAGCCGACGGGAGGGGACATGGCTCTCAAAGAAGAGCAGGGGCTAGGCAATTGGGAAATTGCCACTGCGAAAAAGCTGGTCAGTGAATACCGGCGCAAACACAGGATCCTGGAGCGCGAGGAGTTCGAGGATCTGATGCAGGAGTGTCTGGCGCACTGGATCGTGGCGCGGCGGCGAATACCGCCCGAGCCAGACCCACGACCACCGGTGTCGTACATGGCACAGGTACTCCGCAACAAACTCACGGACATGGTCCGAGAGCTGACCGCAGACAAGCGCGCCGGTGACCCCGGCGCGCTTTCGCTTGATGCGCCGCTCGATGGCACAGAGGACGGCATCACGCTAGGCGACGTGCTGGCCGACGAGCGGGCAGACCCCGCCGCCTCGGGCGACCTGGACAGCCGGCACGCCCGCATCGATCTGGCTCGCGCGATGGCGCTGCTGACCCCGGCCCAGCAGCGTCTGTGCCAGTTGCTGGGCGAGGAGGGGCTCTCGATCAAAGAGGCTGCCGAGCGGCTCCGAATCCCGCGCGGCACGCTCTACGAGGAGATCAAGCGCATCCGCCGGATCTTCGACCAGCAGGGCCTGGGCAATTATTTGAAGGACTGACCCGACACTTTTCAGCGCGATTCCGTATGCCTGATCACCGTCCTGATTAGGCAAGGAATCGATGATCACCTTCACCATCGCGAGCACCAAGGGTGGCGTCGGCAAGACGACGCTCACCGCCAACCTGGGCGCACTGCTGGCCGACATGGGGCTGCGCGTGCTCCTGGTCGATGCCGACGTGCAGCCGTCGCTGTCGAAGTACTTCCCGCTGTCACCCCCACAACCGGTCGCGGGGCTGACCGACGTGATCGTCCGCGGCGAGGTGGCTGCGGCGAGCATCACGCGGACGGTCTTTCCCAACCTGCATCTGGTGGCCTCCGACGACCCGGATGGCCGGTTGCCCAACTGGCTGCTGGGGCGGATCGACCGGGGTTTCCGGCTTCGCCATGCGCTGCGTGCCGGGCTCGTTCCTTCGGCCTACGACTGCGTGCTGATCGACACACCCGGCGCCATCGGGCCGCTGCAGGATGCGGCCGTGATGGCGGCTGACGTGCTGGTGTCACCGATCACGCCCGAGATCCTCTCGGCGCGCGAGTTCCGCGACGGCACGATGGAGCTGCTAGCCCGGCTGGAACCGGGAAGTGCGCTCGGGGCGCCGCCGGCGCCGGTGAAGGCAGTGATCTACCGGCAGGATCGCACCGCTGACGCCCGGCTGATCGTGGCCGGTATCGCGCGGGAGTTCGACCGGCCGCACGAGAGGGTCTCGCTGCTCAAGACCGTGGTGCCGCATGCCAAGGCCTACAAGGAGGCCGCGACTCTGCGTGTGCCTGTCCATCAGCACGAGCGACGCCGAGAGGGCACGATGCCCAGCGCCTGGTCGGTGATGCACTGCCTGGCATGGGAGCTGATGCCCAGCCTGCGCGGGGTGCTGGCCGACGGACGTCGCGTCCAAGGTGTCTCATCATGAGCGGCGGCAAGTCGGCGCTCGATGAGCGCAGCCGCCGCGTGGCGGAGTCCCTGTCGGTCGGCAACCCGGGCAACAACGCGCGCAGCCTGCCTCCACAGGCCGGGCCGCTCGTCGAATGCCAGATCGAACTCGGCATCGAGGAGATCCGCCCCTACGAGCACAACCCGCGCCGCACCCGCAACGCGAAGTTCGAGGACATCAAGGAGTCGATCCGCGCCTGCGGGCTGCGAAGCCCGATCACCGTGACGCAGCGGCCTGGCGAGGCGCACTACATCGTCGAGTCCGGCGGCAATACCCGGCTGCTGGCCCTGCGGCAACTCTGGGCAGAGACCAAGGATCCGCGGTTCCGTCGCCTGGTGGTGCTGTTCCGCCCATGGCGGTCGGAGACACAGGTGCTCACCGCCCACCTGATCGAGAACGAACAGCGCGGCGACATGAGGTTCTGGGACCGCGCCACCGGGATCGTGGCGCTGAAGACCCGGCTGGAGGCCGAGCAGGGCAGGGTGTTGACCCTGCGCCCGCTGGAGGACGCCCTGCATGGCCTTGGGCTGGCGGTAAACACCGCCACGCTGGCGCTCTACCTGTATGCGACCGACCGCTTGCGCGCGCTCGGCGAGGTGGTACCCGACCTGGCAGGGCTGGATGTGAAGACACTGCAGCCGCGCTTGAACGCGCTGCGGCGCTACGCCCATGCGCGGGCCGGCATCTCGGAGGACGCGCTGTATGGAAAGGTCTTCGAACCCGTCTTCCGGACGATGGCCGGTTCGTTCTCGGTCAAGGCCACGGTAGATGGTTGCGAACTGGCGCTGGCGCGGCGACTCGGCGAGCCGGTCGAAGTCTTGCGGCAAGCCATGTCTTCCGGGGCAGCGAGGCCGGAGCGCGCCCTGCCGCGCGAGGAGGGCGAGCAGCGATCCGACCGCACCCTTGGCCCGGCCGTCGATGGTCCGGCCGCCGCCATTGTGGACTTCGCCCGTAAGGCGGGCATCGATGCCGAGATTGCGCGCGATCCGGCGGCCGTCCTCGGCTGCCGCCTGCTCCCACTGCCGGAGTCGCAGAACGCCGATGCGGTGAGGCGTCGTGCGTGGTCGGCGCTGGCCTTTCTGATCGAGCCTGATCGGAAGCCACCACCTTCGGACCCGCCGCCACCACCACCGCCTGAGTTCATCCGGTGGCTCGCCGACCCTGAGGACGAGACCGCTGCCGCCTTCCTGGCGCTGCTCGCCGCGCTTCGGCAGTCGCGATCGGTACCTGCTGGGGAGGCCACCTGATGCTGCCGCTGCTCGACACGCAGGTACGTCTCGTCCTGCTCAACCACGTCACGGTACGCCTCGCCGGTGCCGGGCCGGAGGAGCTCAGTGCTGCCGGCCTGGCCGGCGAAATGCTCGACAGCCTCAGGCGACTCTCCGCGACCGACCTCAACCGCCTCGCCTCGATGCGCAGCGTCAAGATCGAGGTGGCCGTCGACGGCGACGCCTTGCAGGCCGGTCTGCGCATCGTGTCGCTGGTCAATGAAGCCCATACGCTTCAGACCTACTTCATTCGACATGGCGCATCCACGGCGCTGATGGCGCGCCTCTTCAAGGTCCGGCGCAAGCTGACCCTGCGTCTGCGCCGTGAACTCGGCGTGCACCGCCCATCGGGCCGGGTCTCGCTTCCCGACCATGCCACGCGCGAGCGCATCTACCTGGCATGGCGTGCGATCGGTGAGCCCGCCCCGCGAGCGCGTTACTACCAGCTGCACCAGGCCTTCCCGCATCTGCCCATCGCCGTGCTGGAAGTGGTGATCCGCGACTTCGAGGCGATGGCATGAACGCCCGCGCCGAAGCCCTGGGGATCACCCCGGACCTGCTGCTCGACGTCTTCGACACACCGGTCACCTTTCACCGCTGTCTGGTGCCGGTGGCGGGTGGGGTGCACGCCGCGCTGCTTCTGTCGCACGCGATCTGGACCACGCAGTCGCTCGACGCGGATGCCGACGGCTGGTTCCTGAAGTCGCAGGAGCAGTGGGCCGAGGAGACGGGCCTGTCGCGCTGGGAGCAGGAGACCGCACGGCGAGCGCTGCGGGAGGCCGGTCTGCTGGAGGAGCGCCGGGTCGGCATGCCCGCCCGGCTGTGGTTCCGAGTGCGTGCTTCAGCGGTCTGGTCTGCATTGAAGGCGCATGCAGGAAGGTCTCGGCGATGAGGCTGCCGACATGACGGCGCCGGGCAGCCCTGAAACCTCGCCAGAGCGCTTCGATGCCGCCGGGGAAGGGCAGACCCCCGCCGACACGGCGAGCGCGCTTCTGACCACGCTCTGGCCGCTCCTGGGCCGTCACATCGCCTTCCACCGCCGGCTGGTCGACCTCACCGGCAACGTGAAGGCAGCCTTGCTGCTGTCGCAGGCGGTGTACTGGACCCGGCACGGCCGCGACATCGCGCAGCGCGACGGCTGGTTCCACAAGACCGCCGAGCAGTGGGAGCTTGAGCTCGGACTGTCTTCCCGCGAGCAGACGAGTGCCCGCGAGTTGCTGCGCGCCCGGGTGTTGCTCGAAGAGCAGCGCCTCGGCCTGCCCGCCCGGATGCACTTCCGCCTCAACCTGGAGGTGCTCGGTCGTCGGCTCGCCGAACGTGTGGACGCCCGGCTTCTGACCGCCCCCGGCACCGACTGGCATGACCGGATGCTGATCGCCGAGCTGCTGGGCCCGGCGGTGGCCTTCCATCGCGCCCTCGCGGCGGTCGCCGGCGGCATCCACGGCGGGTTGCTGTTGTCGCGTGCGCTGCACCTCACCCGGCTTCAGGCGCGGCGCCAGCGCGACCTCTGGATCGCCGACTCGGCCGCCCACTGGTTCGAGGAACTGGGGCTGTCGCGGCGGGAGCAGGAGGCCGCCCGACGCGACCTGCTGCAGATCGGCGTGTGGGAGGAACGGATGGCGGGCATGCCGTCGAGCCTCTTTGCACGGGTGCGGCTCGAGGTTCTGATGGCGCTGCTCGGTGGCCGTTCCGACAGCCTGCTGGCAGTTCCGGCGGGTTCCGCTGCAGTCCGCGGCAACACCACAGACAGCGTGTCACGAAACGTCGAAACAAGAGTGCGGCATTCCCACAGTCTTGTTTCGACGAAACCGCCAGGCTTGATTCGACGAAACCGCCATCAGTGTTCCGACGAAACCGCCATCCCCCATAAAGAACAGAGTACAGGTGGTTCACTACAACCACAGAACACTGTGTCACCGCTGGCCGGGGAGCCACCTCTCTCGGCGGCCGTGGGTGGTGGTGAAGCACTGATCTTCCCGAATCGGCTGCTGCCCCAGGAGCGAGACGCAGCCCAGCGGCTGCTGGGCCAGGTGGCTGGCCAGCACCAGGCGCTCCTCGACGAACTCGCCGGCCGGCTGCAGACCGAGCGGGTGCGCAGCCCGGTCGCCTACCTGCGCGGTCTGATCCACCGGGCCGCGGCGGGCCAGTTCGTGCCGGAGCTGGCGCCCCGCATTGCCGCCGAGCGCGATCGCCTCCACCGGGAAGCCGAAGCGCGCCGGGCGCAGGACGCCGAAGAACGCCGGCTCGCCGCCGAGCGCGCAACCCCCGAGTACCAGGCGCGCGAGCGTGAGCGCAAGCAGCGCATCAGCGAACTGCTGAGCGACATGCGGCGCCGCATCGGCACACCGCCCGGGCGGTGATGCCTGCCGCGGCACGCCCCTCATCCAGCAACGCCAGTCGCGCCCCTGTTCCCGCAACCGCAAGCCCTGAGGACCACACCATGCCCACCGAAGACCTTCGAACCACCGTCGGCGCCGACATCGCAACGAGCGCGAAGCCAGCAGGCGAACCCGCCCCGGAATCCCTTGGGAGCGGCAAAGCGCCCACCAGCACGCGCAGCCGCAACCGGAGCGCCATCGGCCGGCTGGACGAGCAGACGCCCGACGTGATGACGCTGCACACCCGCGAGGCCTGGCAGATGTTCACCGGCCGAAGCGCCGACGCCAGCGGCCAGACGCCGGCCATCCCGGGCGGCCGGCGCTGTGCTGCCGTGTTGCGGGCGATCTGGGCGCTCTCCGCGCGCGACAACCCCTACGCCGACTGGATCCTGATTCGCGTCACCCAGCGCCTGGGGGAGATCCGTGCGCAGATGTCCCGGACCATCGAGGCGCGGGAGGCAGAGCTGGAGCGACTGCGCAGCCGGGGTCTGAGCCTGTCCGTGCTCGCTTCCACCCGGCCGGTGACGGTGGAGCTGGGTTTCCGCAGCCCCTATGGCTACGCCACCGCCGAAGCGATCGTCGAGTTCGACTACCACGTGCGCCTGGTGCAGACGCTGATGCTCAAGGACCGGTTGAGCGACGAGGCGGGACGGGAGGCGATCCGGGAGATCGGCCGGGGACTGCGCGCCCTGTTCCTGGAGCCTATCCGTTGGGAGCGGGCGTTGATGCGCGAGGAGATGTTGCCGCTGTCCCGGGCGGACTTCCTGCCTGGCGCCGGCGAGGCCGCACGGGTGCGGGTGCATGCGGCCGTGACCCTGTTCGGCGAGGTGCCGCGAGCGGTCTTCACTGGCGAGGAGGCGCCGCGACACACCCAGCGACGCGTCACGCCCACGGCGGCGGAACTCCGCCTGCTGCGCGAAGCATCGTTGAGCCCAGTGGCCGAACCGTCGCTGCCGGCCGAAGGGCAACTGCTGTGAGGGCCGACCTGAATCGAGCGTCGAGCGACCCGCAGCTCGATGCAGCGCAGTGGCGGATGCTCTGCGCGATCGCCCGGGACGTCGTCGCTGCCGCGCGGTCCCACGGATCGGAGACCGCGCACTTCCGCGGCTACCGCGTCGCCGCCCGGCGGATCGAGACAGGTAGTTCGCCTGCCATCGAGGTCACGGTCAGCCTACCGCTGGCCGCAGCCTCCGGCCTTCAGGTCGCTGTCCGCACTGAGGTTGCGCTTCCCTTCGAAGCCGGAACAGCATCGGTCATCGCGTGGCGTTGCGCCTGTGGGCGTGCGGTCTGCGCAGAGGGTCCTTCCGCTGGCTGAGTCAGCCCGATTGATGCGCGTAACGCATCGCCCGAATCCGGTCAGATCTCCTGAAAACCGGGAGCCGCAAGGCTCGGAGATGTCGTGAGTTGCTTCAACCCAGCCGGGGAGTTCCGTCCCCGAGCAGGGGGTGGTCTTCCCATTCCTTGTGTTCCATGTCCATAGGAGGCCATCATGTCCGAGTCCACTCAAGCCAACAGCGCGTCGTTCTTCAACCTGCATGTCGAGGGCGTCGGTTATCTCAACCGCGTCCGCGTCATCAAGCCGAAGAAGGGTCAGGAGTTCCTGGCCTGCACCGTCTCCGCCCTGCGCGGAAGCGATGCCGATGTCAGCTATACGAAGTTCGACTGCCGTGTCAGCGGTGCTGACGCCCAGAGCGTCGTCAAGCGCCTGGAGGCCGCCGTCGCCGCCGAGAAGGCGGTGATCATCGGTTTCCGGATCGCCGACATCTACCCCGAGCTGTTCACCTTCGAGAAGGGTGATCGCAAGGGGCAGCCCGGTGTCGCCATCAAGGGGCGGCTGCTGCGCATCAAGTTCGCCAAGGTCAATGGCGTGTCGATCGATGTGCCGCAACCCGCTCGCCCGATGGAGCGTGAAGACGTGCCGTTCTGAGCCGTGCCGACCGTCTGATCGTCGTTTCTTCATCCACCCCCTGGGGAGTTTCCTCCCCTCGGGGCGGAGCTCTCCGGATCGGTTCCATCAGGAGAGTTCCATGCGTTTCACCATCCAGTCGCTGTCCGACGCCGATCTGCTCGGCGTGCTGGTCGGCCCCCGTACCGCCGCGCACCTGCTCAAGGACGCGAGCGGCAGCCTCGCGCAACTGCTGCACGAACCCGTACCAGCCGTCTACGCCCAGCCCCGCGCCGCCAGCAAGTTGCAGGCAGCCCGCGAACTGGTGCGCCGGTCGCTGGCCGAGCAAATGCAGCAGCGTGACGTGCTGGCTTCGCCCCAGGCCGTGCGCGACTACCTGCGCGTGGCCCTGGCCCGTCTGGAGCACGAGGTCTTCATGGCCCTGTTCCTCGATGCGCAGAACCGCGTGATCGCCGCAGAGGAGCTGTTCCGCGGCACCCTGACCCAGACCAGCGTCTACCCGCGCGAGGTCGTCAAACGTGCCCTGGTGCACAACGCGGCGGCGGTGATCCTGGCCCACAACCACCCGTCGGGGGTCGCCGAGCCCAGCCGGGCCGACGAGTTCCTGACCCAGACCTTGCGCCAGTCGCTGTCCCTCGTGGACGCCCGTGTGCTCGACCACTTCATCGTCGCCGGCAACGGCGTGGTGTCGTTCGCCGAGCGCGGTCTTCTGTAGTTCGTTCTTCGTTTCGAAGTTCCGTCGTTCCCACCGCACGGCTTGCCGTGCATCGCTCCGGCCCGGGGCTTCTCCCGGTCCGGTTCACCACCCCAGCGGGGATGTGCATCCCCGCATGGCGGGGTGCCGTCCTCGCGTTCTTCAAGGAGCATTCCCATGAAAACCGGACGCACCCTCGTTGATCTTGCTGGCGAACTCGAGCGCCAGATGTCCTCCAAGCGCGACCTCGTCGTGCCTTCGTCCCTGCTTCAGTGCCGCACCGATGAGGGCGGAGAGCTGAAGATGCTTGTCGATGTCCGCAGTGCTGACACTGCGGTCGCCCGCGAGTACGGTGTGACGGACCTGGCGCGTCGGCAGCTCGCCGACAAGCTTAAGATCCCGTTCGCCTACTTCGAGCGCATGCGCAGCGAGCAGCCCACGCTGCTCGACCGCAACGTCAACACCTGGCTGCAGTCGGACGGCGATCGGCGGATGATCCGCACGCTGGACGGGCAGGTGAGGGCGGTGCTGTCTGATCGCTATCGGCGGCTGGACAACTTCGACCTCGCCGAGAACGTGTTGCCCATCCTGCAGCGGCTGGACGGTGCCCGCTTCGAGTCGGTGGAACTGACCGACACGAAGATGTACCTGAAGGTCGTCACACCGCGCGTGAATTTCGAGGTCGCCCCTGGCGACATCGTCCAGGCCGGCATCGTCATCACCAACTCGGAGGTGGGTTGCGGCACCCTGTCGGTGCAGCCGCTCGTCTTCCGACTGGTGTGCCGCAACGGCCTGATCGCCTCGGACCATGCCCTGCGTAAGACCCATGTCGGTCGCGCGCTGGGTGCGGAGACCGAGTCGGTGAACGTCTACCGCGACGACACGCTTGCCGCCGACGACCGCGCCTTCTTCCTGAAGGTGCGGGACGTGGTGGAGGCCGCCGTCTCGGAGACGACGTTTCGGCAGATCGCGCTGAAGATGCAGAAGACGCGCGAGATCCCGCTGACCGGTGACCCGGTCAAAGCCGTGGAGGTGCTGGCCAACCGCTACACGCTCAATGACACCGAGCGGGCAGGGGTGCTGCGACACCTCATCGTAGAAGGCGATCTCACTGCCTACGGCCTGGTCAACGCCGTCACCCACTACTCACAAGAGGTGGTGGACTACGACCGGGCCACCGACTTCGAGGCGCTGGGAGGCAAGCTCATCGAGCTGCCGGCCAGTGACTGGAGGGAGGTGGTCACGGCGGGGTGAGGGGGACTCCCGGTGGGCTGGCCGATGTGCTGGCTTGCCGGGAGCTTCTCGGTCAGATGTCTGTCTTTTCGCCCGGTGCAGCCTCACGGCTGGCCGGGCGATTGCTTTTCTCGATGGCGAAACCCATGTCCGCCGAACCGATCGCTCTGCGTGGCCGTGGCGCCCGCGGGTTGCGCATGGCTCCCAAAATGGGAGATACTACGGTGGATGAGGGTCATTGCGAAGAGCAGCCTGCAGAAGTTTTGGGAGCGTCCGGGTTGTGCTGACGCGCGTGGGCCGCTGCACAGCTGGTACGTCGAGGCCGTCAAGGCGACATGGCGTACGCCTCAGGACATCAAGGACCAGTACGCCAGCGCCAGCATCTGCGGCAACAACCGGGTGGTGTTCAACGTGGGCGGCAACAAGTACCGGCTGGTGGTCGAGATCCAGTACCAGGCCAGCATCGTCTGGGTGAAATTCGTGGGAACCCATGCGCAGTACGACCGAATCGACGTGGAGACCGTCAATGAGTATTAAGCCGATCCGCAATGATGACGACCTCCAGCGCGCCTTCAAGCGGCTGGAAAAGATCTTCCAGGCCGAGGAGGGCACCTCGCAGGTGGATGAGCGGGACGTGCTCGTGACGCTGATCGAAGCCTACGAGAACAAGCACTACGACTTCGGGCCAGCCGACCCGGTGGAAGCGATCAAGTTCCGCATGGAGCAGGAGGGCCTGACCCCGCGCGATCTCGAGCCCTACATCGGCCAGAGCGGCCGGGTGTCGGAGGTGCTGAATCGCAAGCGCGCCTTGAGCCTGCGCATGGTCAAGCGCCTGCACGATGGGCTGCGGATTCCTTACGAGAGCCTGCTGGCCGGCGTACGGTAGGTCGCCTCGACGGTGATGACGCCACCGGTCTTCCGCCGCTACCTCGGCATCCACTACGCCGGTGCGGAGACCCCAGACTCAGGGCTCAAAAGCCTGCGCGTCTACAGCGCCACACCCGAGACGCCGCCGCAGGAGGTGCTGCCTCCGCACGGGCCGCGGCGGTACTGGTGCCGCCGGGATCTGGCCCATTGGCTGGCCGGGGAACTGGACGGCGACATGCCCATCATCGTGGGCATCGACCACGCGCTGTCGTTTCCGCTGCGGTACTTCGAGGTCCACCAGCTTGCGCCGGACTGGATGACCTTTCTGGAAGACTTCCATCGGCACTGGCCGACCGATGCGCCGCACACCTACGTGGACTTCATCCTCAATGGGGCCAGAGGGAAGGGCGCCGAGCGCATGGGCAGCCCGCGCTGGATGCGGCTGACGGACGATCGCTGCGAGGTGGCTCGGTCGGTGTTTCAGTTCGAGGGGCAGGGGAAGGTCGCGGCTGCGACGCACGCCGGATTGCCTTGGATCCTGTACCTGAAGCGCCAGTTGGGCGATCGGCTTCATGTCTGGCCGTTTGACGGCTGGAGCATCCCCGCTGGCAGATCGGCACTGGTGGAGGTGCGGCCGGCGATGTGGCGCGACCTTGCGCCAGCGGCCACATTGACGGCCGGGCAGAAGGATGCCCTTGTGACTGCGTCGTGGTTGAAGGCGGCTGACAGCTCGGGGGAATTGGCCGACATGCTTCAGCCGGTGCTGTCGCCGCCAGAGCGGCTGGTTTGCGGGGGCGAGGGTTGGATACTGGGGTCGTATTGCCAGCCAGGGGAATTGGTAGACCGGAAGCGATCATCTCCTGGCGGTCGCGACCGCCACGCGGAAGGCTGCATCAGACTGGTTGCGGCCTTTCGCAGCACGCTTCGCGGCCGGCCGCTGTGGACCGAAGCGGAAGTGGCAAAGTCCGTCGAAATCCGGCATCGCCCCAGGGCTACAAGAGGCGGTCTGCACTAAGATGCTCAGAGCAATATTGGGGCAAACGATATGAATGCCGTAGGCGACGTCAAGTTGAGGAGCAGGTTGGAGTCCATGCTTGAGCTTCAGGATGGCATCAATAGCAAAATTCGCTCAGACTGGCGCGACGCGCACAATGCTTGGTTCCGGGCGATTTGGACGGAATGCGCTGAACTTCTGGACCACATCGGCTGGAAGTGGTGGAAGCATCAGTCGCCAGACATCCCCCAGGTCCACCTGGAGCTGGTCGATATCTTCCACTTCGGGTTGAGCGAGCTTCTGCAACAGCACGGGACAGCGGACGCCGCGGCAACCCAGCTCCTAGGTGCCTACGTCGGCTACGGACAGCGCAGCGGCGCCGGTGTCCATGACTCCGCGGCGCGGATCGCTCTGGTGGAAGCGTTCGCGACCTCCGTCCTGTCGACCAGGCGGTTCAACATGGCCGGGTTCTGTGAGGTCGCCAGCGCGGTTGGCCTGGAAGAACAGATGCTCTACGAGATGTACGTGGGGAAGAACGTGCTCAACGGTTTCCGGCAGGACCACGGCTACAAGGCGGGCACCTACATCAAGACCTGGGACGGCCGCGAGGACAACGTGTGGCTGGTGGAGTTCGCCGCGGGTCTGGACAAAGACCCGGGCACCTTCGCGTCCGAGCTCTACCGCAAGCTGTCGAAGAAGTACGAAGAGGTCGCGCGTGGCCGTTGATCTGCCGCCAACGGTTGTCGAGAACTGGAAGTTCTTCGTCAACTCGCAGCTGTGGCCGCGGGCTGCTCGCTTTGACCCCAAGGGCTGGCTCGAGAACTTCGACGCAGCCGACCAGAAGTACGCCATCCGCCTGTTGGAGGGCTTCACCTACTTCGCGGAAGAACTGGTTGGCGCGCTGTTCCAGGGAGCCTTCCAGAGCCTTTCGCAGTTGGTGGTCCAGAACAAGGACAACTACTTCTCTGCCAGCTCACAGTGGACCCAGTTCCTTGAGTCGGCCATTGTCGTGCGCGTTGAGGGTCGCCACAGCAGCGACGCTGATAGCGGCTTTATCTTTACGCGGCTGGCTCGTGACCGCCTTGGCGTCCAAGAAGAGCAGCTTCTCGCGCCAGCCAAGGCGCTCGAACAGCTGAAGGCGACGCGACGTGGCAACGTCATCTTTGTCGATGACTTCGTCGGGTCCGGCGAACAGTTCGAGAGTACGTGGACGAAGATTCACCAGCTGTCCGACCTTGGAGCAGCGTCTTTCAAATCGCTCGTCGGTACTATTGGGTCGGGCGCGGTAGGGTTCTACTACTGCCCCTTGATTTGCACCGAGGTCGGAGGTGACTACATCGCGGCGAAGTGCCCGTTAGTGAAGGTTGTGCCCGCGCACGTTCTGCCCGAGACCTACAGCGCGCTGTCCAGGAGCTCTGTGATTTGGCGGGAAGACATGAAGGTCGAAGGGCCGCTGTTCGTCGAACGTGCGAGCGTGAAGGCTGGCATTCCCTTTCGCGATGGACAAGAAGGTTGCTGGATGGGCTATCGAAAGCTCGGACTGGCGCTTGCTTTTGCCCATGGATGGCCGGATGCGGTCCTGCCGATCTTCACGCACCAGGAAAACGGTTGGAAGCCGCTGCTGAAGAAGCGACCATGACTAGCCAGAACGAGTCAATCGACAAACTGAGCACGGTGCTAGGCCTCTACAAGGCAGAATGGCTTCGCGAGAAGCTTTTCGACTTGTTCACGGTTCCGGGCTACTTCGACGAGCTGAAGATGAATCGGCCATGCGTCCTCATTGGTGGCCGTGGCACGGGGAAGACCACCGTCCTTCAGGGCTTGTCTTACCAGGGTCAGTTCGCTTTCGCCAAGTCGGACAAGAACGTCATCGATACATGGCAGTTCTTCGGTCTCTACCACCGCGTTAATACCAATCGGGTGACTGCCTTTCGCGGCCCGGAGCAGACCGAGGATAGGTGGCGCGCTTGCTTTGCCCACTACCTGAATCTGCTGTTCTGCACCCAGCTCTTGGAGTTCGCGTGCTGGTACGAGCTGCAGACCGGGCGAGAGTTGTCCCTCTCGCCAACCGACCTTGCCGCGTTCCGGGCGACGCTTAAGCTGCAGTCCAATGGTCGGCTGGCTGACCTCGCGCAGGAAGTGCGGCTGCAGGTGCTGGTCTTCGAAGCGTCCATAAACAGCATCGTGGACACGCCTCCGGAATTCCTATCGATGCAGGGCGCGCCCGTGGACGCGCTGTCAGCCGCACTGCTCAGTACGAAAGAGCTGGCGGGCAAGCAGTTCTTCTTCCTCATCGACGAGTTCGAGAACTACGAGGACTATCAGCAGCGCATCCTGAACACCATCATCAAGCACGCCCCGAGCGCCTACACCTTCAAGGTTGGGGTCCGGGAGCTGGGGTGGCGAGAACGCTCGACGCTGAACGAGAACGAGCAGCTGACCTCGCCGGCCGATTACGCGCGGATTTCCATCTCCGAGCGGTTGACCGACTCGCGGTTCAAGTCCTTCGCGGAGGAGGTGTTGTCCGTTCGATACCAGGGAACGGTCGATGGGCCGGCCGTTGGTGCCGACTTTCCGTCGTTGTTCCCTAAGCTCGACGAGCTCGATGAGGCTGCGCGCTTGATTGACAAGGCGCAGGAAAACAAGGTGCGCAAGGCTGTTGAGGAGGCTAGCTCCCCGGAGCAGCGTGAAGCCGCGAAGGCGCTCCCCTTCGGCGTGCAGTACTTTCTGGACTACTGGGCCAACTCGCACACCGAGACGACGACGCTCTCGGCCGAGATTGACGCCTGGCTCAAGGACACTAAGTCAAGCAAGGACCGTTTCAACAACCACTTTCATGCCTCGCTGTTTGCCATTCGCAAAGGCAAGCGGGGTATCCGGAAGTACTACAGCGGCTGGGACGTCTATCTGGCCCTGTGCGAAGGCAACATCCGCTACCTGCTCGAGTTGGTGCACTCGGCCCTCCTTCTTCACACCGAGGAGGAAGGTGCGGCGCTATCGCCCATCAGCGCTGAAGTTCAGACGCAGGCTGCCCAGGCGGTTGGCAGGAAGAACCTCTCTGAACTCGAAGGCCTCAGCGTTGACGGCGCTCGTTTGACAAAGCTCTTGCTCAGCCTGGGGCGTGTGTTTGGAGTGCTTGCAGAGTCACCAGCTGGACACACGTCCGAGGCGAACCAGTTCCACCTCCGTGAGGAGCAGGCGCCGGACAGCGATGGAAGGGCGATGGAGTTGCTCAAGCACTCGGTGATGCATTTGGCGTTGGTCAGGTATGCCGGCAGCAAGCTGCTGGATGAGCGCGATACCAAGGCCTACGACTACATGATTCACCCCATCTTTGCGCCCTTCTTTGTCTTCAGCCATCGGAAAAAGCGAAAGATTCTGCTGTCGAGCGCGAACCTGCTGAGCTTGGTCGACCGGCCTAGAGAGGGTATAGACGCGGTCTTGAAGCTCAACCATAGGGAGTCCGAGGCGGACCTTCCTGACCAGCTGCAGCTGTTCGGCGACTTCTATGCGTGACATTAAGCGCGAGCCCATACTGACCGAGACCTTTGAGTCGGTCAGTCAATTCACGCCCGTTCCTGGGAGTGCATACCTCTACCGCGTCAGCAATGAAGACCGAAGCGGTCACACCGGCCAGTGGCGGCAGAGCTGCACTGATGTCCAATTCATCAAGGTCACCGTTGAATCCAGTTCAGGCTTCAACGTGTCAGGCGTGGAGGAGGAATTCCTTCTACGGAGCGCTGCATCACTTGCGAAGTTGCTTGCTCCGCTGGGTACAGGTCGAATCCTGTACGTCGACATCACTGGCCTGAGCCATCCGACCTGGGCTGCGCTCATTCGAGCGGCCATGGCAGCCCGGATGGAAGTGCGTGCGGTTTACGTGGAGCCGTATCGTTACAAGCGTAGCGCGGCGCCGCTGGAGGGTCAAATCTATGACCTTAGCGCACGCATCGCAGGCATCGCCCCGATGCCGGGCTTTGCGACGATTGCGTCCACGGATGACTCCCTCTTCGTGCCGCTTTTGGGTTTCGAAGGCGCGCGGTTTCGTCACGTCATCGAGCAGGTGCAGCCGAGCCACGAGCGGATAGTGCCGGTGGTGGGAATCCCGGGCTTCAAGCCTTGGTACGCCTTCGAGACGTACCTGGGGAACAGAGCCGCGCTGGAGGAGACCAGTGCGTGGCACCACATCGAGTACGTGCCGGCCAACTGCCCATTCAGCTGCTTCTATCTTCTGCAGGAGCTGGCCCGGCGCAACCCGATCTCCATGCTGAAGGTCGCAATGATTGGGACCAAGCCGCACGCCCTGGGCGCTGTAATGTTCGCCCTGACCTCCCCGAACCGCATTGAGCTCATCTATGACAACCCGATTCGCAAGGAAGGGCGCACGGACGGCCTGGATAGGCTACTGGTCTATCACGTAGGCGCCATCACCGCGGGCGCCAGTGGCAGCTCGATGACGAAAGGGTGAGACGGCACTGATGGACCGGTTCTACACATCGCCCGAACTTGCCGACGCGCTGGTCGGCCTCGCGACGCCACGTCGTCGCGCGCTTGCAATTGCCGACTTTGCGTGTGGCGAGGGAAGCTTGCTGCTCGCTGCCGAGCGTCGCTGGCCGGCAGCTTCGATGATTGCCAATGACGTGTCAGCCGCCTCGTTGGCCAACCTTCGAAAGCGCCGACCGAAGTGGCAGACGGCATGTTCGGACTTCTTGAACCCGCGCTCGGTACGGTCATCGTCGCTTCGGAACCACCTCGCAGGCGTCGACCTCGTCCTGTTGAACCCTCCGTTCTCACGTAGGAACCGGCAGACGTTTGAGGTTGCGGTCGGTGACGAGATGCATCACGCCAGCATTGCGATGGCGTTCGTGGTCAACAGCATCCCGTTCTTGAGGTCAGACGGCATCATCCTTGCGGTCCTCCCGGACGGATGCATGGTGAGCAAGCACGACGAGCCAGTGTGGCGGGCCCTGCGCAGGCAGTTCAACGTCGAGGTGATTAGGGACAACTCGAGGTCCGCGTTCCAAGGCGTCAGGGCGCGGACTTGCTTGGTCCGGATGACGATGATGAGTGTGCGCGTCACGGTTGCCGAGCAGGTCGTCGCTCCTTCAGCACTGACGATTTCACGGGGCCGCGTTCAAATGCATTCCCGCAAGGTGGTCACGGCCAGGCAAGGCAAACCGCTGGTACACACGAACAATCTGCTGAACGGCACGGTGACGCACTCTGGTGAGCATGTGCGCGGGGCCGTTCTGCCAGGACCTGCGTTGCTGTTCCCTCGGGTCGGGCTTGTCACGCCCGGGAAGCTGTGTGTGCTAGGGGCAGGGCGCCGGGTGACGCTTTCGGACTGCGTGCTTGGCGTGGTCTGCGAGTCGGAGGCGGAGGTCGAAATATTGAGGCGCAAGCTGCTTAGTGCGTGGCCAATTTTCGCCTCAGCCTATCGGGGCACTGGCGCTCCGTACATCACGGTTGAACGTGCTTTGATGGTGCTGGCCGACATTTCCGCAGGTAGTCGGCCGCTTCTGACCGAGCCTTCGAGCGAAGCGTTGGCTTAGTCCTTTGAGGCCTGACTTCACTGTGGGCGCTGGACGATGAATAGTCGCCCGAGTGGTTCAAACTACCCGACAACTTTGAACCCCGGCGGCGTAGTTATTCATGGATGAACGGCTGCTCTCTGCAGCGAGACCTGCCCTACAGGGCGGATCGCTCTTCCGGCAGCAAGCGTTGCATAGCTGACGGTTGCGGCGCCGGTCTATGCAACAGAGGGTCGATTGCAGTCATCGCCCCAAGTAAACCGCCGTCACCTGCTCCCTCTCATGCCCCAGCTCCGCGCTGATGGTGAGCCGGGCTTCCCGATCAAGCGCCTTCTGCGCGGCCGTCAGCTCCCGTGACCGCGGCCCGCCGGCCGCTGGCGCTGCCCAACCCGTCAATTCACGATACCGCACCTGCGCATACTGGTGCCGGAACCCGTGCACCCGGTGGATGCCTGCGGCGGCGCACTGGTGCTCGAAGCGGCGCAACTGCTCGGCGTAGGTCTTGTCTGCCGGGATGAGGCTGCCCCTGCCGGCCAGGGCCTTGGCCTCGTCAAGCAGCTGCCGCTGCTCCGCATTGCGGACAGGTACCTCGCGCGCTCGGCCGCCCTTGGTCCAGGTGTCCTTCAGGGCGAGCATGTTGCCCCGGTCGGCCCATTCCGGCCGGATCTTGATGGACTCCTCCCGTCGCAGCCCGAAGGCAGCCTGCAGCCGCAGCGACATGGCGGTGTACGGGTCGCTCACCCGGCCGAGGTCGGTGCCCTGGAGTTCCCGCGCCTTGCTGACGTTGGTGACGTGCTGCCGGTTGCCGATGCCGTAGTGGTGGTTGTCGCGGGCGATGACGTTGCTCTTACCGATCTTCTCGGCCCACCAGCGCAACTCGGCCATGCGGTTCTTGATGGTGCCGACGGCCAGGCCCTCGGCCTGCCAGCGCGCCACCAGGCCGTCCACGTGCTTGGGCTTCAGGCTGGTGGCGCCCAGATGCCGAAAGCCTGCCTCCTGGAGCTGGTTGGCCACGAGGTCGAGCACACGCTCGCGGTCGCGCTGCGTGGCGAAGCTGCCGTCGCGGTTGCGGTGGCAGAGCTGCTTGAGCTGGTAGTTCAGGTCGCGCATCCGGTTGCTGCTGGCTGTCTCCGTCGTCGGGTCGGTTGGTTGCCCCTGGGGGGGCGGTCGGGTTTGCTGTCGCTGGTGTGAAGTCGGTCTGGTAAGTGTTTCTGTCCGTCCCGAGCGCCTGAGCGCAACGGGAACCACGAGGGACACGGGACACCACTCCCGTCTTGTGCCGAGGTTTTACTGCTGGCCGCCGCGGCACGCGGCGTTGGCCCCGACGGCGCTTGCTGCGGCAAGTCGGTCCGTCGGTTCGAGCCCATGCCCTGGGCTCAAGGGATGCACCGCAGGGCGGTGCGCAGGTCGACGGTGCCTGCTGGCGCAGGCGGCCTGGCGGTCGTCGACGACCGTCAACGTCGCCCCGGGGACCGCTCTTGCGGGCCGGAGTGTGCGCGGCGGAGCCCGTCACGCGGGTCCGTCACTTGCGACAGCCCGGACATCGACCGGGCGTGCTGGGGCTGCGTGCGCGTCGTCACTACCGGCTCGCGCCGCGTAGTGACGACGCTGTCGGTTGGCGCAGCAGGTTGCTGCAGGGCGCCGCCACGGTTGCAGCAGGGCGCGATGCCGGCCGTGGCGCGCGATTTGCCGCCGAGTTGGGGCAGGCAACGCACGCCGGGCTGGTCGGCCAGGCTGGGGCAGGGCATGTCGGCGGAGCCGATCTCGGACGCGTATCTCCAGGCCTTGCGGCCGCCGGGTTGCAGGAGATCAGGCCGGCTGGGGCGCCCGCCGAAGCGGACAGGGCGATGCGGTGACGGGCATCAAGCGGGCTGACTCAGCCAGCGGTTGATGGGCGGGATGCTGCGACAGGCGTGTTCGGCCTGCAACCGCAGTGATGGCGGTCAGGCTGACCTCGGTGGCGCTGCTTGTCAGCAGTGCTGACATCTGTGGAAAACGGCAGATGCAGGCGGCTTACCCACCGCCGCGCGAGTCTTGCGTGAGAGGCGCCGATCGCGCGGCCGTGGATAAGCGCTGGTCGTCTTGTGTGTCGCGGTCGACCGCCGGTGGTTCTACTCGTCGTCATCAACGTCGTGCCTGTCGCGACGCGTCCCATTCACATGGGCCCAGAACGCCGTCTTGCGTCCGTGGCGGGCGCGGATCTCGGCTTGAAACTCATCGTGCGACGACAGGGGCAGAAAGCCCGTGGCTCCGTTCGCGATCTCCTGCAGCCGCGACCAGTACCGCGCCGCGTGCCCGTAGGCGCGGGCATAGGCCCGGTCCAGGATGCCCTTGAGCAGCGCCCGGTAGATGACGGTTTCGCCGCGCGGGCAGTCGTGGTTGCGCAGCGCCTTGGCCAGCGGAACGAGGCTTCCGTACTGGGTGCCGTCGATCCGCCCGGGCTCGGCCAGCAGCCGGGCTTCTGCGGCGGCAGGGTCGTCGAGCTTGAGCAGCACGGTGGCGGCGGCCGCCAGGTTGGTGTGGGCGAGGGCGAGTTCGCGGGCATGGTCCCGCGCTTGAGGCCGGGCCGCCTCTGGCAGGTGCTGCAGCCAGAGGTCGAGGTAGAAGTCCGACATCGTTCCCTCGAACATCCCGCGACGGATGGGAACACTCTCCTCGAACCTGCCGAGCTTCTCCAGCGCCTCGGCCAGCAGCCCGAGCCGGCTGTCTTCGAGATGTCCCCAGCCGTCCTGCAGCCAGGCCAGGGCGTCGGCCGGTCGGTCGGCTTCGATGTAGGCCCGGGCGAAGGACTGGCGCTGCACCGGGTTCGGGTCGGGGCTGTAGCGCAGGGCTGCGCGCACCTTCACGTCGGGGTCGCGCAGGGATTCGGATAGCAATGACAGCGCGCCCGAGATCCTGAAGATCTCGGGCGGCGGGTTCTCGGGCGTGGGATAGGCGTCCAGGGCGGCCGACAACTGCGCATCGAGCTTGGCTACCAACTTGCTCTGCGCCGCCTCGTCGAGCAGCAGGCCCGCGTTGCTCAGCAACTCACCGCGAGCGCCGTACTCATCGGCCAGGTAGAGCGCGAGCAAGCGGTCGGGCCACACGCTTGCCGGGGTCTCGCAGCGCGCGGCGGCGCGCAGCCAGTGCTGGCAGGCCGAGCGCACGGCATCGCCGATCACGCCATCGGAATCATCGGCACGCTCGAACCAGGACGCGTCCGCCTCGATGAAGGACTGGAAGAGGGCGAGCGCGGCCGGGGGATCCTTGGGGCAGAGCTCTCGCTCCACCTGTTCCAGCCAGCCTTCGAGGTCTCGGCCGTACTCGCCGGCTTCCCGGTAGCCGTAGAACTTGCTGGAGCGCTTCCAGGCGGCCAGGGTCTTCTTGAAGCCGGCGGCAAGTTTGTCGGGTTGGTCGGCTAGCTGCATGCGGCCCAAACGAGCCTGCACGGCTTCGTGGTCTCGCGCGAGCTCCAGCAGCAAGGCAACCAGTGCTTCCTTGGGCTGCCGGGCGAGGAAATCGGCGGGGTCTTCGGCGGGGGGCTTGGCCATCGAGTTCAGCGGCGTTGAGGTGTTCAGTCCGATGGCTGGCCAGAGGCCAGATCCCAGAAGCTGCCTTGCCAGTTCGAGATCTGCCCATGGGTACTGCAGGCCACGCAGTGCCAGATCACCCGATCATCCTCGGTGATGCCAGTGTCGACCGCGCGCCGGTCGCGCTTGCGGCACTTGAAGCACAGCGGTCCGGCCGTCTCGTCAGGGCGATCGAAGTCGGTGGCGTGGGCCACCACGGCGGTGAGGAAGTCGGCGAACTTGCGGGCAGGGCCCCGCTCCGGGGCGATGGCGCCCCTGGGGTCGAGGTAATGGGTGAGGTCGATGACGTACACGGCGGATTCGTCTGCGATAGCGCGCGTCACTCTACCGGTAACCCGTGTGTTGGCGCCCCGCCTACTCCGCCCGTGAATTGGCAGGCGACGGCGATGATCGGCTGTTGGCTGAAGTGGCCGGGGGTTGCCCCGTCGGCCCGATGGCTTCGCAGGCTGAGACGAGACGCTCAGCATAAGCAAACGCTGCCACCTTGACCCGCCCCGCGGACACTCCCCAGATCCATAGGCCTGCGAGCACCATGCAGGCAACGAGCACGATCCGATGCGCCGGCGGCAGCATGCGCAGCTGGTCGACGATTGCGCCGGGTTCGGCAGAGAGAAGGGATGAGCCATCGATCACGATCCAGCCAGACGCTAGCGCGGCCATGGCCAACCCGATCCCGCGCATGCCCAGCATGTTGCGGCGAAAGCCGTAGGTGGCGTTTTCGGCTGACAGCAGCGGGTGCCGGCTCGTGGCGGGCGTCTGTTCGAGCAGCCATCTGGAGGCAGACGCATAGAGTTCATCTGCGCGATCCGGTTCGTGTTCTTCTTCCTCTGGACTCGGAAAGCTCACCCCGAGACGGCTGGCGAGGAGCCCGTGAAGTCGTGCCTTGGTCACTTTGTCGATGACCCTGTTTCGGTGGCGCAGCAGCTGGATCGAAGGTTTGCCTCCCCACTCCGTGAACAAGGCAGACTCGAGCTGCTTGCCCCGGTCACGGGCAAGGCCGGCCAACCAGTAGAGAAGGCCGCATCCCGCGACGGCAGCGGCGGTGCTGCCGAGCAGCGACAGGTGCGGGGCGAACACTACAAAGGTGGCCAGCGTAAGCGGGCTGACTGCCAGGAGGGCCGGGTACAGCCTCGCTTGCCTGTCGTAAGGGTCCGCGAACCTGGCAATGGCATCGGTCAGTCCCATGTCTCGACCCTCTCCGCGAAGGCAACGGGCGTGACCGGCCCCCAACCGGGGCGGGGCGGCATTTGGTACGAATAGCGGAGCCCACTGCCGCGGGTCGCAAACGGCTGGAAGCCGCGCCGCCAGAAGGCGTTCATGACGGCCTGACGGGGGTGCGACTTCGAGTCTTTGCCGGCTGATGCGTACGCGACTCGATCAGGGGCAATCCCTGTGAATCCCTGCCGGGGGCCGATCAGGCGGTCAAGCGCTGCTGTCGAGACGTTGTGCCGGCTGCCGTGGTGTGGGATCTGCATGAACTTCAGCGTGCCGGGCAGGTCGAGACCCCAGGATTCGGCGGTCATGGCCGTGCGACGTAGCGCTTCGACCCCAGCATCCCCGGTCAGCAGTACACCGTGGCCCGCGAAGTTTCCATAGAGGACCACGCTGGACTCGTTCTCCGCTGTCGTGGTGACGTCATCGCGCAGGGTTTCGAAGAACCAGTTCTCCACCAGCCATCGTCCGAAGGCGGTGGGAGCGAGCGCCAGCGCGCCAATGATCCCGGCACTTACAGGCGGCGGGCCCAGGGGCCGATTCGTCGTGGCCTCCGGCGACTTCTCGAACGCAGGCACCAGGGCGTGCACGTACCAGTCATGGATGGGGGAGAGGATCTGGAACGGGCCAATCGCCTTGCCGGCAAACGGCTCTTCGATGGGTATGCCCCAGCGCCTCGCAATAACCTCCAGGTCATGGGCCGCTCGCATCCTGTCCTGCAGACGCGCCGCCAGACTGGTGGCGGTGATGCGCCGATCATCGAAGTAGTGACGAATCAATGGTGAGTACGCCCACGGTCGATGCAACCACAGGCGCTGGACATCCAAGTGCTCCAGGACTACCGACAAGCCGGAGGCGTGGTCTGCGTCGGGGTGCGAGCTGACGACATGGTCGACACGGCACGTGTCGTAGTGCTCCAGCACGTGGTTCGCGAGCGCGATACCGGATTCCCGGGTGCCCCCGTCGTAGACGAGTACCCGGTAGTCCCCTGGAATTCCCCAGCGAACGGCGATGGCGTCTCCGCTGGAGTCGCCGTTCCCGACGGGAAGGAAATCAATTTCAATGCCCATATGGCCCCTTCGTACGCATCAAGCGGGTTGATGCAAAGCAAAGATGAATTTTGCTTTCCCATTCCAAAAAGATCAAGTAACATCGCATCATCGTGATTGATGCATCTCCAAAACACCTGACCGAACTGGTCACCGTACGAACCGGCTACCCGTTCCGCGGCCCCTTGTCCGAAGTGCCCGCCGGCGGCGCGCTCGTCACCCAAATGAAGGATGTAGATCCGGACACAGGCCTGAGCTGGAGCTCGGTAGTCCGTGCGGAGCTGCCCGGCCGCAAGGAGCCCGATTGGCTGCAAGCGGGAGACATCCTGTTCGTGCCTCGGGGCCAGCGGTTCTTCGCCGTCAGCATCGAAGCGCCGCCCGCACCTGCGGTTTGCGGGCCCCACCTGATGCTGATTCGCTTGCGCCCCGAAGCACCCGTCAGCGCGCGCTTCCTCGCCTGGCAGATCAACCAGCCACCGGTTCAGAAGCAACTGCGGGCGGCTGCGGAAGGCAGCAGCCAGCTGAGCGTCCGCATCTCCGAGATCGAGGGCCTCCTGATCGCCCTGCCGCCCATCGACCAGCAGAGCCGCATCGTCGCGCTGGCCGATGCCGCGGCACGTGAGCGCCAGGCCCTCACCCAACTGATCCTGAATCGCGAACAGACGCTCGCCAGCATCGCTGCCGACCTCGCCACGGCAGCCGGCCTGGCGCCTCAAGGAAGCCCGAGACCATGAACACCACCGCCATCAGTCAAGACGAAATCAACGCCGCCGTCTGGTCCGCCTGCGACACTTTCCGCGGTACCGTGGACCCGAGCATCTACAAGGACTATGTCCTGACGATGCTGTTCCTGAAGTACGTCTCCGACGTCTGGCAGGACCACTACGACAACTACAAGGCCCAATACGGCGACCACCCCGAACTAATCGCCGAGATGCTGAAGAACGAGCGCTTCGTGCTGCCGGCCAGCGCCAGCTTCTACGCCCTGCATGGGCTGCGGCACACGCCCGGCAACGGCGAGCGCATCGACAAGGCCCTGCATGCCATCGAGGAGGCCAACCTCAGCAAGCTTCGCGATGTGTTCCAGGACATCAGCTTCAACAGCAACAAGCTGGGCGACGAGCAGCAGAAGAACGACATCCTGCGCCACCTGCTGGAAGACTTCGCCAAGCCTGAACTCAACCTGCGCGAGAGCCGCGTCGGCCAGCTCGACGTGATCGGCAACGCCTACGAGTTCCTGATCAAGAACTTCGCCTCGACCAGCGGCAAGAAGGCCGGCGAGTTCTATACGCCGCCCGAGGTGTCCACGCTGATGGCACGGCTGATGGATCCGCAGCCCGGCGACGAGATCTGCGACCCGACCTGCGGCTCAGGCTCGCTGCTGATGAAGTGCGGCCGGCTCATTCGCCAGCGCACCGGGGCGCGCAAGTACGCGCTGTACGGGCAGGAAGCCATCGGCAGCACCTGGGCGCTGGCCAAGATGAACATGTTCCTGCACGGCGAGGACAACCACCGCATCGAGTGGGGCGACACCATCCGCAACCCCAAGCTGCTGGACGGCGCGGCCAGCCTGAAGCACTTCGACATCGTCGTGGCTAACCCGCCTTTCAGCCTCGAGAAGTGGGGCTTCGAAGGCGCCGACGCCGACAAGTTCAGCCGCTTCCGCCGGGGTATTCCGCCGCGCACGAAGGGCGATTACGCCTTCATCCTGCACATGGTCGAGACCATGAAGCCCGGCTCCGGCCGCATGGCCGTGGTGGTGCCGCATGGCGTGCTGTTCCGCGGTGCCGCTGAAGGGCGCATCCGCCAGAAGCTGATCGAGGAGAACCTGCTCGACGTGGTGATCGGTCTGCCCGAGAAGCTGTTCTACGGCACCGGCATCCCGGCTGCCGTGCTGATCTTTCGCAAGGCCAAGACCGACGACAAGGTGCTCTTCATCGACGCCAGCCGCGACTTCGAAGCCGGCAAGAACCAGAACGTGCTGCGCGAGGCCGACCTGCAGCGCATCCTGGACACCGCCGCCGCCCGCCAGGCGGTGGCGCGCTACGCCTACCTGGCCACGCCAGCCGAGATCGCCGACCACGATTTCAACCTGAACATCCCCCGCTATGTCGACACTTTCGAGGAAGAGGCCGAGATCGACCTGATAGCCGTGCGGCGCGAGCGCGAGCAGCTGAAGGCCGAGCTGGCGCGGCTGGAGGTGCAGATGGATGCGTACCTGAAGGAGCTGGGGTATGAGTGAGGAGGCTGGCCAGGTTCAGGTGTCCGCAAATAGCAGGCACGACCACGCAGCAGTTGTTCGAGGATTTCGAATAACTGCGCGACGGACGCCCGCGAACACGGGGGGACGCAGGTATGAGTGAAGCCCACAAAAGTCGGGCCCCTACAAAACGGCGTTCCGCTGGCGTCGCCGCCGAGTTGGAACTCGGCGGCGGCGCCGGCACTGAGTTTCTGCTCTACCGGTCCGAGGACGGGCAGGCGCGCATCGAGGTGCGCATGGCCGGCGAGACGGTCTGGCTCAGCTTGTCGCAGATGAGCGAGCTGTTTGGGCGCGACAAGTCGGTGATCTCGCGGCACATCCGCAACGTGTTCCAAGACGGCGAACTGGCCCGAGATTCAGTGGTTGCAGTTTTTGCAACAACTGCCGCCGACGGCAAGACCTACCAGGTGGAGTACTTCAACCTGGACGTGATCATCTCCGTGGGCTACCGGGTGCACTCGCTGCGGGGTACGCAGTTCCGCATCTGGGCGACCCAGCAACTGCGAGATTACCTCGTCAAGGGCTTCCTGCTCGACGACGCGCGTTTCAAGGCGGGCGGCGACGGCGTCTACTTCGACGAGCTGCTGGCGCGCATCCGCGACATTCGCAGCTCAGAGAAGGTGTTCTGGCGTAAGGTGCTGGACATCTACGCCACCAGCGTCGACTACGACCCGAGGAACGACCTCTCCAAGCAGTTCTTCGCCACGGTGCAGAACAAGATGCACTGGGCCGTGCACGGCCACACGGCGGCCGAGGTCATTGCGGCGAGGGCTGATGCAGCCAAGCCCAACATGGGGCTCACCAGTTGGGAAGGTGCGCGCCCGCGGCGGCAAGACGTGGAGATCCCCAAGAACTACCTCGGTCCGGACGAGCTCGACGCACTGAACCGCATCGTTACCCTGTACCTCGAATTCGCTGAGGGCCAGGCACTGCGCCGGCGCCCGATGACGATGGCGCAGTGGATCGGCAAGCTGGACGACTTCCTGCGCATCAGCGAATACGCGGTGCTGGCCCACGCCGGCAAAGTGAGCCGCGAGAAGGCGCTGGCCCAGGCGCGCGCCGAGTACGAGAAGTTCCGCCAGGTGCTGGACGAATTGCCGAGCCCGGCGGAGAAGCACTTCGAGGCTGCGGCGGACTTCGAGCCGCTGGTGGAGGTCGAGAAGCGGGGGCGCAAGCCGCGCAAGGGAGGCGGAGATGCTGCCTGAGGGATGGGCTCAACGAACCGTGGCCGATATCTGCGAATTGCGGAATGGGCATGGCTTCGGACCTGACGACTGGTCGGATGAGGGTCTCCCGATCATCCGGATTCAGAACCTGAACGGCGGGAAGAACTTTGACTACTTTGCGGGCCAACCTGACCCGCGCTGGCTAGTCGAACCAGGGCAGCTTCTGTTTGCCTGGGCTGGTACGAAGGGCGTTTCGTTTGGGCCAGCGATCTGGCGCGGTCCTGTCGGCGTTCTCAACCAGCACATCTTCAAGGTCTACCCACGGGATGGCATCGACGCGGAATGGCTGTACTGGGCTCTACGCTATGTCACTGATCGAATCGAGAGCAGCGCACATGGTTTCAAGGCGACACTTGTCCACGTCAAGAAGTCGGACATCGACCGCCAAACCGTGCACGTACCGCCCGTGGCCGAGCAACGACGGATCGCGGAAGTCCTCGCGACTTGGGAAGATGGAATTGCAGCTGCCGAGCGGCTTGCCTCAAACGCACTTAGCCATCATGCAGCGCTGATTGCGGAAACTCTTTCATCAAAGGCAAGAGATGGTCGATGGCCAATGCACAGGATCTCGGATCTTGCAACTCGTGTCCAACGAAGAGAGTCTGCAGACTTGGACCTACCAGTTCTAATGATCTCGTCTGGCACCGGATTCGTGCGACAGGATGAGAAGTACAGCCGTTTCATGGCGGGCAAGAGCGTGGAGAGCTACATCACACTCCAAGAAGGTGAATTCGCCTACAACAAAGGGAATTCGAAGCGCTATGAGTTTGGCTGCGTGTTTCCTCTCAAGGGTTTGCCGAAAGGGCTTGTGCCTCATGTCTATGTGTGCTTTCGCCTAAATGAGGGTCACCATCCGGGCTTCTTCGAGCACCTTTTTGCGGCTGACTTCCTTCACGACCAGCTCGGTGCTCTAGTCAATACAGGTGTTCGGAACAACGGACTGTTGAACATCCGCCCCGCAGACTTCATGGCCTGCAAGGTGCCTGTACCTCCGCCTGACGAGCAGCATGCAATCGCCGCGAGGCTGGATGTTGCCGCTGAGTGGGTGCGCCGCAGCGACGAGTACGCAGCACGCATCGGGGAAGAGAAGGCCGCCCTGCTGGCCGAGCTACTGACTGGCAAGCGTCGTGTCCGTCTGTCCTCTACCGAAGCGGTTTCATGAGCGCCTTCGCCCCGAACGCCAAGGAGCAGTACGCCGCCCACCTGCCGGCGCTGCACCT
This sequence comes from Burkholderiales bacterium, assembly GCA_020248785.1. Taxonomy (GTDB): domain Bacteria; phylum Pseudomonadota; class Gammaproteobacteria; order Burkholderiales; family Burkholderiaceae_F; genus JALHMQ01. The sequence continues at coordinate 89,535 of JADCGX010000018.1, forward strand.
TCTGTGCAACCTCGGCTGGAACTTCCTGACCACCGCCCAGGCACTGGCGATGCGCGGTAGCACGCGCGAGGTACTGCTCCGCTCGCGTCTCGTTGAGGTGCTGCAAACCCGCCGCTACGAGTACAAGGGCCAGTCGTATCCGCTGTCGAGCAGCGGCATCGAGCAGATCGTGCGCGAGCTTTCGGCGCTGAGCCTGGCCGAAGGGCTGCTGCCGGCCAACGAGCGCCTGTACGGCAAGCTGGCGCTGGGCATCACGGTCACCGAGTTCATGCCCGATGGCAAGAAGCATCAGCCGACGATTCCGGTCATCGACTGGGCCAACCCGGCCGCCAACCGCTGGGACGTGACCGAAGAGATGGAGGTGCTTTCCGCCCAGGGTACGCACCACCGTACGCCGGACGTGGTGTGCTTCGTCAACGGGCTGCCGCTGGTGGTGATCGAAGCCAAGCGCCCCGAGTCCACGCATGTGGGCAAGTCGATGGTGACCGAGGGGGTCAGCCAGCACCTGCGCAACCAGCGGCCGGACGAGATTCCGCAGCTTTTCGGCTACGCCCAACTGCTGTTGGCAGTGAGCCAGACCGAGGGCCGCTACGGCACTACTGGCACCGCTGCCAAGTTCTGGGCCCGCTGGCGTGAGGAGGAGTTCGACGCTGCGCATCATTCGGCGCTCAAGAACGCTGCCGTGCCAGCGGAAGTGCGTGCCCGACTGTTCGAGGGCAAGCCTGCAGCCTTGGCCCGCTACTTCGATGCGCTGTGGGCGCATCCCATGGAGCCCACCGACCAGGATCGCCTGTTGGTCAGCCTGCTCACGCCAGCCCGGCTGCTGGAGTTCTTGCGCAGCTACGTGCTGTTCGACCGGAAGGTGGGCAAGATCGTGGCGCGCTACCAGCAGTTTTTCGGCATCCGCGCGTTGCTGGCACGCATCCAGCAACTGCGCCCGGACGGCGGGCGTGAGGGAGGCGTGATCTGGCACACCACCGGCTCGGGCAAGAGCTTCACGATGGTGTTCCTCACCAAGGCGCTGCTGTTGGTGGACGCGCTGGCGGAGTGCCGCGTGGTGGTAGTGACCGACCGGGTCGACCTCGAAGGCCAGTTGTCGCGCAACTTCATCTCCGGTGGGGCCTTCGGCTCGGCCATCGCATCTCTGAAAGACGGCGAGAAGAGCCGGGCGATGACGGGTCGCGATCTGGCGCGCCGCATTGGTAACGGCACCGAGCGGATCACCTTCACGCTGGTGCACAAGTTCAACTCAGCCTCCAAGCTGCTGGAATGCCGGAACCCCTCGCCCAACTTGATCGTGCTGGTGGACGAAGGCCACCGCAGCCACGGGGGCGAGACGCACGAGCGCATGAAGAAGGCGCTGCCGCGTGCGGCCTACATTGCTTTCACCGGAACGCCACTGCTGAAGGACGAGAAGACGTCCAACAAGTTCGGCCCCATCGTGCACGCGTACACGATGCAGCGTGCCGTGGAGGACGAGACCGTGGCGCCGCTGCTCTACGAGGAGCGCGTGCCCGAGCTGACGATCAACGAAGAAGCCGTCAACCGCTGGTTCGACAAGATCACCGCCGGCCTGAGCGACGCCCAGCGTGGCGACCTGAAGAAGAAGTTCGCGAAAAAGGGTGCTGTCTATGGCGCCGCAGGTCGCATCGAGCTGATCGCGTGGGACATCGCCACCCACTTCAGCGAGAACATCAAGAAGCTGGACCTGGGCCTGAAGGGTCAGGTGGCCACCGACAGCAAGCTCGATGCGATCCGCTACAAGAAGGCGCTGGATGACACGGGGCTTGTCACCAGCGCGATCGTCATCTCGCCGCCGGACACCCGTGAGGGCAACGCCGAGGTGGACGAGGAGAGCCTGCCCGACGTGCAGAAGTGGTGGAAGCAGACGGTGCTGGCGAGTGGGTTGGATGCCGAGGCGTACGAAAAGCAGGTGGTGGCCGACTTCGGTACCGATGACGGCCCGGACCTGCTGATCGTGGTGGACAAGCTGTTGACGGGCTTTGACGAGCCGCGCAACACGGTGCTCTACATCGACAAGCCGCTGAAGGGCCACAACCTGATCCAGGCCGTGGCCCGCGTGAACCGGCTGCACGACGACAAGCGCTATGGCGTGCTGGTGGACTACCGGGGCATCCTGAAGGAGCTGGACACAGCGATCCGTGCCTATCAGGACCTGGAGACCCGCACCCAGGGCGGCTTCGACGTGGCCGATATCGAAGGCCTCTACCGCAACGTCGATACCGAGTACAAGCGCCTGCCGGGGCTGCACGACCGCATGTGGTCGTTCTTCAAGGGCGTGGCGAACAAGCTGGACCGGGAACAGTTCCGACAGGTGCTGACGCCCAAGTTCGTGAAGGCGCCGGACGGCGAGGAGTACGACGAGCGGCAGAAGCTGCGCGACGATTTCTACGGCGCGGTGACCGACTTTGGCCTGTGCTTGCAAACGGCACTGTCGAGCCGCAGCTTCTTCGAGGATAAGAGCTTCTCCGAGGCGCAGATCGCGCGCTACAAGGCTGACCTGCGCTTCTTCACCGAACTGCGCATGACCGCACGCCGCGATGCGATGGAGGTGGTGGACTACAGCGCCTACGAAGAGCAGATTCGCAAACTGGTCGACAAGCAGGTGATCGGCAAGGAGGTACGCGAACCCGAGGGGGTGTACCTGGTGCACCAGCTGGGCCAGGCCGAGGAGCCGAAGGACTGGTCTGAGGAGAAGACGCGCAACGAGACGGATCTGATTCGAACGCGGCTGCGCAAGACCATCGAGCAGGATCTGGCGGACGACCCCTATGCGCAGAAGGTGTTTGGTGAGCTGCTCCGCCAGGCGATCGCCGAGGCCGAAGCGATGTTCGACCACCCGCTCAAGCAGTACGCGCTGTTCAAGGAGTTCGAGGAGCACGTGACATCGCGCCAGCCGCCCGGCACCCCCGACCTGCTGGCGGACAAGCCGCACGCGCGAGCCTACTTCGGGGTGCTGCGGCTCGTGCTGGGCGAAGAGGCCGTTCAGGCCATGGACGATGTCGCGCGCCAGGCGCTGGTGTCGCAGGCCCTGTCGATCGATGAGGTCGTCCGGACGGCGGTGGCCGAGAACTCGCTCAGCCCGCAGAGCATCGAAGCGGCGATCCGCAAAGGCCTGCTGCCGCTGCTGTTCGGCAAGCTCGGGCTGGACCGGGCCAAGGAGGCTGTCGAGCAGATCGTGCAGATCACACGTCTCGGCCTCGGGAAGCCGCAATGAGCGATGGTGCGCCCGACCGGCTCGCCAGGGTGGGCCGGTTCAGCATTCGCTATGGCGAGGACGTCATCGCCTACACGCTGCGGCTGCAGCCGCAGCGCCAGCCCTCGAAGGTGGCCATCCACGTGGAGCCGAGCGGGCGCGTCTTGGTCGATGCGCCTGTGGGGGCCACGCAGGCGGACGTCGCACAAGCCGTGACGAGGCGCGCCGCGTGGATCGCGAAACACGTGGAGCAGGCCAGGGCCCGCCTGGAGCATGTCCGCCAGCGGGAGTACACGAGCGGCGAGTCCGTTCACTACCTGGGGCGGCGCTACCGCCTGCGCGTCACGGTGGACCCGGCGGCAGCACCCTCTTGCCGCCTGCGCGGCGCTTACTTGGAGGTCGCCGTTCAGCGCCGAGTTTCCCAAGAAGTGCAGGCAGAGATGGCGCGGTGGCTGCGCCAGCGCGCCCGCGAGGTGCTGCGTGATCGCCTCGATGCTGTGGCCAGTGGATTGCGTTGGGTCAAGGCTCCGCCGCCGATGCGCTTGCAGTGGATGCGAGTCCAGTGGGGCAGCTGCTCGCCGCGCGGGCGGATTACCTTGCACCCGGCGTTGGTGCAGGCGCCGCGGGAGTGCATCGACTACGTGGTGCTGCATGAGCTTTGCCACTTGGCCAGCCATGACCACAGCGCGAGGTTCTATCGGCTGCTCGACCGGCATATGCCGGGCTGGCGCGGCGTGAAGGCCCGGCTGGACGGCATGGCGGAAGATCTGCTGCGGCAATAGCTGCGACTGCGTTTGTATCGAACGGGCCGAGAGCTGAGCGGCGAGGGATGGCAGTTATGAACTTGAAAGCTTCTCCAATGAGCGCGTCTGCTGAATCTTCGGTGGGGTGTTGGTCTGGATTCATCGCCAGCCTTTGTACGCAGGTGCGGGCAGCGCTGGCCGTTGGACTGGCGTCAGAGGACGAAGCGCGGGCTGCTTGCGACCTTGACTCGTTCGACGAATCGCCGCCGGCGCGTCGAGGGGTTCGGTCGATGGATGACTACGCTGGGTACATGACCAGCAACGGGCTCGGCAGCCTGGACGTTGGCGGCGGCGGATCGTGCTTTGACGAGTAGCTCATGGTTGAGCTTTTCCGCCCGGCTTGGTCTCGTCCCCCAAGTCAGGGCTTGTTGAGTTGGCCCCCACGGTATCCCACACCGCCTGATTGCCGCCGTGGTTGCGGCTGATCTTCCCTACGCGAACGGTTGAACGGTAGTCGTCGCTGAGCTGGGACTCACCGGTCGAAACCTGGCTGCGTCCATGCTCAATTACGCCTGACGCTTGTTGCCGGGTCTGTTCGGCACGGCGGGACACATCGTCTTGTATCGGCCTTCGCACGTGCGCTCGTGCTGAGGCTTGTCGAGCCGCGATGACGGCGTCGTTGTGTTCGGTCTGTTGGGACGCCAGTGCTTCGCCCTTGCCCGGCGCATGCGCTTCGAACTCCAACCGTAATGCAGTGGCCCAGCCCATGGCTTCGGGTAGCGGCTGACTGGGGCCGAGCGGGCTCTCGTTCGGGACGTAGCCGCTGGCAGAGGCGCCGCCGCGGGCATAGGAATAGGCGATCTCGGTCACCGCTCGCTGCAGCTTGATCGGATCATCTTCCCGCAGTAGACCGCGCTCTGCCAGGCGGCGTGCCGCGTAGTTGGTGAAGTCTGTCTGCGTCCCGCTGCTCCACTCGCGCATGAACTGCGCGGTGCGTGCGAGTTCCTTGGCCTGGCCGTAGGCTTTCTCGCTCGAGGCCTGCTGCTCGAGCGCGGTTCGGGAGGACGACTCGTACCCCTCCGTTGCCGTTGTCCGATTGCCATGTGCCCACTGGTACGCCTCGGTCTTACGGAAGTCCCTGACGAGGGAACTGGTGTCACTGACCTGGAGGGTTTCGGCGGCCTTGCGAGCGTAGTCATATGCGCTCTGGAGGCGCTGTTGATCGACAGATCGACCTTCGGCCTTCACATCAGCGCCGATCTCGGTGAGCGGAATCTTGAGACCCGCCGACGCTGCCGCCGTGACGGTCTTGCCGACCGTGGAGTCCTCGCTCAGCCCCAGCCTGCGGTTCACATCCTTCGCGATCGAGTTCAGCGTCTGGAACTGCGTGCTGGTGGAGCCGCCGTTGCCGGTTGCCGAGCCGCCGGTGCGCTGGGTGGACCGCTCGAAGCCTTCCTGGATGCTGAGCGCCCGGGTCAGTGCCGTCGCCTGGCTGCGCTGCATGGCTTCGCGCTCGCTGGTGGCCAGAGTCTCCGCCTGCCGCGCGCTCTCGCTTATGGCGGTGGCCTGCCGCTCGCTGATCGTGAAAGTGCTGGCCAGCCGGCTCATGGTGGCCTGGTAGCGGAAGACGCCTGCCTCGGGGCCAATGCCCTGGATGGTGGTGCCGTGGGCCTCGGTGGTGGTGCCCATGAAGGCCGAAGTGCGGGTGGGGCCGAGTTGCTGCTGGTCGAGGCTGACGCTGTTCTGGCTGATCAGGCCCTTGCTGGTGGCGGCGGCTTCGCTGCTCGCTGCCGACTGGATCGCGCTGCTGGCGGTAACGGCCTGGAAGGCGACTTCGCCGCCCTTGATGATGGCGGTGGCGATGATCGGAATGGCGGCCACCAGGTAGCCCGCGATGGCCTGATCGGAGATCGCGCCCTGGTAGATGCCGGCTGCGGTGTCCAGGGTCAGGCCGCGGCTGTTCGAGCCAAGGCTCGCGGCCGCGGCGAGGTTCTTCGCGCTGGCCAGCGTGCCGACGTAGTTGAGGATGGCGTAGAGCGGGGGCCAAAGCTGAATCCAGACCAGGCTCATGACGAAGCTCTTGATGGCCAGGGCCAGCCCCTTGCCCTGGGCGAGCAGCAAGAGCAGCAGCACGAAGGGGAAGACCGCGTAGATCACAGCCTCGATCACGTTGCGGATCATCGGCAGCGCCTGCGCGGCGATGCGGCCCATGGTGATGAAGGACGCATTGGTGGAAGCCGTGGCGTTCGCCCGTGCCGTGGCCAGCATGGTGGCTGCCGGGTCGTTCAGGCGCAGGCCTGCCAGGGTGTTGGTGTCCTGCACGAGGTTGATCAGGATGTTTTGGCGCAGCAGGTCGGCGGCGCCCTGGGCGGAATTCGCGATCCGGGTCTTGGTGTAGGCCTGCTCGAGCTGGCCGTCGATGACGCCGGCGGCGATGCTGGGATCGAGCGTCGGGTTCATCTGCAGGGCGAGCGTGGCGCGGGCCCGTGCGATCTCGGTGGGCAGACGGCTGTTGAGCCGGGTGTAGATGGCCGGGCAGGTGTCTACCTGCACCGGGTTGCCCCAGGTGGAGAAGCGTCCCGGGTTGGGTGTGCCCATCAGCGCCCAGATGTCGGTGCTCTGGGCGAACGCCGCCGGGTCGATCGTGCCGTCCTGCAGGTCGTAGACGGTGCAGTTGTGCACGAAGGCGATCATGTCGGCGCGCAGTTGTGGGTCGGCCACGTTGGCGGCGCGGCTGGCCTGGATCAGGCGGTTGCCGAACATCACGCCGTTCTTCTGGTAGGCCAGCGCCTCGGGCAGCTGGGCGTTGGTGTCCGGGATCACCTGGAAGGCGGTCTCGAAGAAGCGCGTCATCACGTCGCCCACCAGGCTCGTGGCGTGGCCGAAGAAGGCGACCCCGATGGCCACGTTGCCCACCACGGCAGGCGGCTGGCTGCCGAGCTTGTCGACGATGGCGACGTCCGCCTTGGGAAGGAACATCGCGTGATAGACCAGCAGCAGGCCCATCAGCCAGCCCCAGCCGTGGAAGCGCCCGGGGGTGAAGAGGCCCGCGGCAGCAGCCACCAGCACGCCGGTGACGGCCATGGTCTTGATGAGGGCCAGATACCCCGCGCCGCCCATGATGGCGGCGATGGCGTTGAAGACCCCGGTCAGGGTGTCGACGTTGCCGTAGGCGTAGATCTCGAACATGCGGGCTGTCTGCGCCTTGGTTTCGGGCTCAGGAGCCGCGCTGGCCGGCGTTGGCGCTGAAGTCCAGCATGGCCTTCACTGCGGGAGGCATGGCAGCCCAGAGCTGGCGCTCCAGGCTCTGCAGGTCCTGGGTCATCGAGGACACCGAGCGCACCTTGGCGTAGGCAGCCTGCTTCTCGATCAGGATCTGCATCTGCGCCTCGCGGGCGTGGGCGCGCAGCTCGTCCAGATAGCGTTGCTCGACTTCGCTTCGGCGCAGGGCCTGGGACAGCGCTGTGCTGGCCTGTGCGAGGGCTCTTGAGAGAAAGGTCTGCGCGTAGTCGAGCGCGATCACGTCCTTGTAGGTCTCGATCAGCGTCTCTGCGGTTCCCGAGCCCGGCAAGGCGTTGGCCACGGAGAGCATCCGGTAGACCGGCTCGCTGGTCTGGTTGATGAAGCCGATGTCGGCCGGGCTCTGGGCGCTGCGCGTGGCGATGTTGTCCGAGATGCGCTTCAGCCGCTCGGCCACCAGCCGGGTGAAGGGCTTGACCGAGACGGTGGCGCGGCTGGGGTTCAGGCACTCGGTGGTCTCGTCGCAGACGTAGACGTCCACATCCACCAGGCCTGCGGTGGCGGAGTCGGCCTTACCCAGAAGCAGATCCCGGATGCCGGTGAGGATGGGCTCCAGCATCCGGGGGCCGGCGCCGCTGCCGTCGTCGGCGGGAGCGGTGACGATCACGGTGCCGATCAGGCTCATGATCAGTTCCTTCTCCTGGCGGCTGATGCTGCCGCCCACCTGGTTGAGCGCGTTCCAGGTGACGTTGCCCTTCGCGAACGTGGCGTTACGCACGTTGGGGTCGGCGCTGTTCGCGGCGGTGCGTACTACCGATGGGGCGTTCGAGGCGCAGGTCAGGCGCGCCTCGGCGCGGTCGCTGACCGAACCCAGGTACTGGGCGATGTTCGCGCAGCCGCTTTGCACCGACTGGTCGTACTCGCCCACCACGCCGTTGACCAGCGCCTGCGCGGCTTCGCAGGAGTTGATGTTCATGGCGTTGATCTTGTTGAGCTGGTCCTGCAGCTCGGTGAGCAGCTTGTCGATGTCGGGCGAGATCGACTGCAGCGCCAGCTTGAAGGCGTAGCCGACAGCGTTAGAGCCGATGTTCTGCAGCAGGGCCACGAACTGCTGCTTGTTGATGAAGGAGAAGGCGCCACCGTAGAGGTCGATGCCGCCACAGCCGGCCTTCAGGCTGGGCAGTTGGGCCTGCACGAGCGGGTAGTTGCGCCCCGGGGCGCGCATCATCAGGCTGCCGCCGGTGTAGAGGTTCATCGCCTGGCCCCGGAAGGCGCCCGGGCTCGTGACGTTGCCGATGGCCCCCAGGTCGTTGAACATCGTCTGCATCTCGGTGTTCAGGTCGGCGGGCAGCGCCGGGGCTGGGCCGATGGCGATGGTGGTTGCCAACAGTGCTGCCAGGGCTCGTCTGGTTTGCGTCATGGCGTGGTCCTCAATGCGTTGGGGGGCGTGGCCGGGTCGGCTTCGCGGGCCAGTGCGGCGATGCGCTCCAGCAGGTCGGTGTCCGACATCAGCCCGAAGCCCACCGGCCGGAATTCGCGGCGGCTGGGCTGGGTGAGGTAAAGCGCCGGAACGGCGCGGGCGTTCAGGCGCGCGGCGATGCCGTTGTCGGGGCGGGCGTCGGGGTACTCGGGCAGGCTTCCCCCGTCCAGGCTCACGGCCAGCACCGTCAGGCCATGGGTCTGTGCGAAGCGCTTGAGCACAGGCGCGAAGCGATGGCAGAACGGGCAGTCGCTGCGAAAGACGAAGACCAGGCCGTGGGTGGCGGCCAGTTGCCGCACGGCGGCGGTATCGCGTTCCTTCTGGCGCTCGTCGAAAGCGGCGATGGCCAGGGTGTTGGTGGGGCGGCCCTCGGAGGCGTAGTCGAGGCTGGGCTCACGCCAAACCAGGCGCTGCCAGTGGTCGGCGAAGACCTGGGAGCGGTCCATCACCATGCGCTGGAAGCGCATGTAGGCCATCAGGTTGTCGTCGGTGGGGTTCATCACGGCCACGCGCTTGAGCACCTCCAGGCGCTGCTGCATGGTCTCGAAGTCGGCCAGCTCGCGGGGCCTGGCCGGGGTGACGGGTGCCTTCGGGGCGTGGCGGGCTGCAGCGGGCGGCGGGTCGCGGTACCAGAACCAGCCTTCGCGGTGCTGCTGCCAGTAGACGGCGGCGGGCTCTGCTGGGTCTGCTGGCAGCGCCGTGGCTGGCTCGGCGCCATGGGCCGCGATTGCAGACAGGACTGCGAGCACTGCGAGGAGGGCGGATCGGATCGCGCTCACCGCTCCTCCGGGAATCGGCCGTCGGCGCAGTAGCTGAGCTGGTAGACCATCTCCTGATCCCCACGCTTGCCCGCCTGATTCACGTCGCGCTGCCGAGTGGTCACCTCCAGCCGGCCGCAGCCGGGCTGGGGTAGCTGCTGGAGTCTGCGCACGTCGATCTCGATCGGGGCATCGGTCTGGAAGCGGCGGGCGATCGCCTGGGCACCGGGGCCGGTGAGCGTGCCGCGGGCACTGCCCTCGGCGGCGGCGCGAGCGAGCAGGGGCTTGAGGTCGGTGACGGCCTGACGTGGGGTGGTCTCTGCGGAGCCGGCCGCATGGACCGTGCAGACGGCCAGTGGCAAAGCGGCGGCCAGGGCCAGTGTGGGGAGGAATCTCATCGCTTGTCCTCAGGGCCCGACGGCGCCGTTCACGCGGCTGCGCGCCTTGTTGGCCAGCGCGCCGACGTCGGGCAGCGTCGGGGCGATCTCGGCGTAGAACGCGGTGAGGTCCATGCGCGAGAAGTCGAGCGTCTGCAGTTGCGCGAGGCTGAACCCCGCGCAGTCGGGGTTCTTGGCGCCGCCCCAGCCGCGGCCGAGCTGGGCGCGGCCCTGCTCGTTGAGCACCCGGGCCAGGCGCGAGTTGAAGCAGCAGAAGCTCTGGGTGGTCTCCAGGCAGGTGCCGAGGATCGGCACCTTGCGCGAGCAGTAGCTGCCGACGCTGTGGCACAGGCGGTTGTCGTTCTTTATCGCCAGCACCTGCTCGGCCTGCTCGCAAGACAGAAGCCCCGAGAGCTGGATGGCGAGCATGGCGATCGTCCACGGGCCGGGCACGAGCGAGGTCATGAACGAGCCCACCGACAGCTCACCCGCGATCAGGCCGGCCAGCGCCGAGCTGCCGCCGCCCGCGCCGAAGAGCGCCTCGAAGCCGGCGATCACCATGTCCGGCGCGTCAGCCGCGAAAAGCGCGTCGTAGGTGTAGCTCGAGCCCACCGCGCCGATAGCCTGGCCGCCGGCACCGGAGATCAGCGCCATCGTGCTGAAGAGCGAGCCGCTGCTTCCACCGCCCTTGCAGCAGTTCACCAGACCGAAGAGCTTCTTGCGGCAGCGGTTGTCGAAGCCCTTGAAGACTTCGAGCGTGTCGGGGTCGACGTAGCGACCTGCCTCGCGCTGGATTTCCAGGCCCGCGACGGCGCGGGCGAAGTCGGGGTCGGGCGTGTGCGAGGTGTCGAAGCAGTTGCCGTCCAGGCAGAAGCGCCGGTCGCCGCAGTTGGTGACCGTGCTGCTGGTGCCGCTGGCGGTCTTGCACTGCCAGGCCTGCTCGAACACCGTGCACAGGCCCTGCGGGGTGGTCTCCACGCAGGTGGAGCCGACCTGGCTGCAGCCACGATCCCGCAGGGGCTGGCAGTCGTCGTTGCTGCGGGCGGCGAGGCAGCTGTAGGACGAGGTGGTCCGCCAGCAGTCGCGGTAGACCGCGTACCCGCTGATCATGCGCGTGGCGGGGCCTTCGACGCAGACCTCGGCGTCCTTGACGCAGTCGGCAGCGAAGGCGGGCGAGGCTGCTATTGCTGCTATTGCTGCTACTGCCGCTATCGCAGCGAGGGCGAGGCGAAGCGGCTTCATCGGGCGCGCGCCTCCAGTGCGCTGCACTGGTTATCCCAGCTGTCGGTAAAGCTCACGCGGGTGGGCATGGCGAAGGTGCTCACGCCCTCGAAGCTCGTGCCCTGGCAGGGGTTGGCGAACCAGGCGCCGATGCTGCAGTTCGCGCCGCTGCACGACTGGCTGTAGAAGGTCTGGTAGCAGTAGAAGCCGTCGATGCGGCTCGGGCCGGGCGTCTTCGGGATCTGGGTGTTGAGCGCGCCGGGCACGTTCTGGGTGCCAAGGTCCATGTAGACCTCGCCGCTGCCCTTGTCGACGGTGAAGGCGTGCATGCGGTAGCTGTCCACCGCACAGCTGAAGTCGAAGGCCAGGTAGTCGACGCAGGCCGGGCAGGGGTCGGCGGTGACGCGGGTGAGGAACTCGCCGTCGCTGCAACCAGGCGTGAGCACCGGTGTGACGATGAGCACCTTGTCGCAGGTGATCGTCTCGGTGGTGCGGTACTGGTGGCACAGCGCCGTCTCGAAGCGGTCCGGCGTGGTGGTGGTCTCCACGCTGCAGCCGCTGTAGATGCCGGCGATGTTTCGCGCAATGCTCTGCGGGTCGGCGGTGATGGTCCGGGCGCGCGTGAGCAACGGATCGTTCGGCGCGATGCTGAAGGTGGGCCGGCGGGTCGGGTTGGTCTGCGAGAAGTTCACCGCGTTGCAGGCCTGTGCGCCGGTGGTGTTGCCGTTGCCAGCCGCGGCGCAGGCGCTGGTGGCAGCGCCGGCCTGCGTGCCCAGCCCGGCGCTGCCGAAGTAGGAGGCTTGCGGTGGACTGGTGGTGTAGCCGGGCACCGTGCCCTGGGCGGTGGTCGGGTTGATCTGGGTACGGGCGGCGGCGTTGCCGGAGCGGCCCATGGCCGCGCCCTGGTTGAAGGCATCGGAGAGGGACTGGGCGTTGGCGGACTGCGTGGACAGAGAAAGCAGCACTGCGGAGGCTGCTATTGCTGCGACGGCTGCTGTTCTTGCTGTTCCTGCTGTTCCTGCGACTCGCGCGAGCGCGCCGCGGGCGGTCGCAGTTGGAAACCGTGGTCGGACAGGTGCCGGGCGTGGGTTCTTCATCGGGAGCGCAGCCGCGAGAGATAGGGGCCGGCGACCGCAGCGGCTCCGGTGTGGCGCCGCGCCATGTGCTCCAGCGCGTAGTCCAGGCTGACATCGCCCGACACCGACACGAAGGGACGCGGCACCGTGCAGGTGGTGGCGCTGCAGGTCGGGGCGTCCTCGCCCATGGTCAGCAGGAAGGTGGGCGCGGCCTCGACGCCGTGCCGCTCGAAGGCCTCGGGGTCGATCACCCAGCCGGCTTTGCGCTGCCCGAGGAGGTCGCTGACGGCAGCGACCGTCTGGCGCATCGACTGGTTCTTCAGGCCGCGCAGCACGAGCACCGTGCCGGCCCGCTCGGCCTGGTCGACGAGGCGGCGCAGGCTGCCCTGGGGCATGTCCAGGGTGACGAAGATGCGAAGCGCGGGCTCCTGCGGAGGGAGGGCTCTGGGGCTCATGGCGCCGCTGATCTGGTTGCCCTGACGGGCAAGGGCGCCGATGTCGATGCCGGTTCCCGTTACAGGAGCGCGGCTAGGCTCCGCGCCAAGGCCGGGGGCGATACGGGGCAGGGCGCGCGGTGCCGGGATCGTTGCGTCTGGTGCGGGAAGCGGACGCTCGGCTTTCGCGCGCTCGATCTCCTGTGCAGTCGGCCAGCGGGGCGCGGTTGGCTGTCCCTGCGCGAAGGCGTCGGGCGCTAGCAATGCGGCGAGACCTGATGCGGTGAAACCCCATGCGGCGAGGCGAGCGGCCTGCCGGTTGGATGCAATGGGGCGCCCCAGCGCCTGCGGATCACCAGGCGCCGGCACAGCAGTTCCTCTTGCGGAAGATCTGGTAGCTGAAGTCCTCGCCGCTGACCGGGAAAGCTTTGCCCGAGCCCCAGATCATGGTGGTGCGCCCGTAGGGCTGACAGCACTGGCCGCCGACCTTCGCGGTGGCGGGCACCGGGTAGGTCATCTGCAGCTTGTAGTGGGTCTTGTCGAAGATGGGCAGCGGGTACGGGCCGCACAGGCCCCGCGAGCCAGCCGTGGCGAAGGTTGTGAGCTGCCGGTGCATCTTGGCGGTCATGCGCTGGGTGAGCAGCACCGAGGCCTGCACGCCGCCGATGTGGGTGGTGACGTGGCCGGTCATCGGGTAGATCGAGCCCTGGCAGCCGGCGCACCAGAAGAGGCTGGCCACCGGAAAACCTGCGCTCGCGGCGACGCAGTCGGCCGCGCAGGCGGCCTTGGCCACCGGGTTGGCGAAGAGCACCGCCTCCGGGTTGAGGATGGCCGAGAGCTCGTCGTCGGACCACAGCGGGTCCACCTCGGTCAGGTAGGCCAGATCGAGCGAGCCCTGCTCCAGACATGGGAAGTCCAGCAGCACTTCCAGCCAGGCGAGGATGGGGTTGGCGTACCAGTGCACCTGGTAGAAGCTGGTGCGGGTCTGCGAGTCGTGCCCGACCTGCGCGCCGCGCGGGGCACCGATGCCGGGGTCCAGCGACAGGCCACCCAGCCCGACCATGCAGAAGGGCGTGCGGGTGACGTCCACCATGCGCACCGGTTCCCAGAAGCCGATGGAGATCCCCAACCGGGGCGGGTTGCTGCAGTAGCAAACGGGCGATGAGGGGTTGCCGATGTCGGGCTGGCCGTCGGAGACGATGCCGATGCCGCCGATCGTGAGCGGGAAGAGGCAGCTCCAGCAGATGTCGGTGATCGGGTTGGCGAAGCGCCCGTGGCAGGTGGCGCCGCCGGTGGGCACGGCGGCCTGCGCCGGGGCGAGCAGCATGCTGACCAGCAGAAGCATGGCCAGCAGCCGGGCACGGAGGTCAGCGCAGTTCATCGATGCGTAGCCTTCGGCCGTCCTGGGTGACGCGGGCGGGTACCTGGCGGATGCCCAGCCGGGCGGTGAGCAGGCCCTGCTGGTCGTAGTAGACGGTCTGCTTCCAGCGGCGCATCAGGTCGAGATAGGAGCCGCCGGTGAGGATCAGCTTCACCTGGCCGCGATGATCGGCAAGCTCGCGGCGGGCACGCTCGACCTGCTCGGCGTCGTGGGCGTCGAAGAAGAAGAGCGGACGCGACAGCGAGACCACGTCCAGCGGGTTCACGCGCGTGCCCGGCGCCACGATCAGGCGGCCGTCGGCATCGCTGATCGGGTAGGGCACTTCGATGCTCGGGTCGAAGTGAAAGGTCCGAGCGGTCGCCGTGCGAGTGATGCCCGCTACCGGAGCGGGATCTTCGATCTGGCGCCGGATCCGCGCCTGGCTTTCGCGCTGCAGGCGCTCCAGGCCACCGTTGGCGGCGAGTTCGCGCAGCTTGGACTGGATGAGCGCGAGCAGGCTCGGCTCAGCGATCGGGTAGACCGGGCCGATCACGCCCAGCTGCTGGGCGTGGGCAGAGGGGCAGATTGCCGCAGTTGCGGCCGCGAGCAGCAGTGCCGCCAAGCGGGCTCGATCAGAAAATCGCACGGGCCCGTCCGATGATCTGCTCGCGTGCGATCCAGCCGGTGAGCGCGTAGCGCGAGTCCAGGCTGTCGGGGTGCGGCGCGAAGACGAAGTAGCGACCCTCGGGCAGGGTGCCGGTGGGGCCGGGTTCGAGCGGCTCGCCGCGACGGCTCGTCGGCTTGGCCTGCCCGACCGCGGTCCCAGCCACGACGAAGGTGGCGTCCTCGCGAGTCACGGTGTCGCCGGGTTGTCCGGCCAGCACCTTGATGAAGGTGACGCCGGCCGGGTAGGGGCCACCCCCCGCCCAGCGGAACGCGACATGCTCGCCGCGCTGCGGAGGCGCGCCACGCTCGATCAGGTACAGCGTCCCCGGCAGGCTGTGCGTGGCGTTCAGGCCGAGCGCGTAGTGGTTGTGGAACCAGAGCGCGCCCGCCAGGGCAGCGGCGTAGGCAAGGCCCCAGCGGCGCAGGTGCGTTGCGGTTCGGATGCGGAAGCGGGCGGCGTCGAAGCGCGCCCATGTCGCTGCCAGAAGGGCGCGTGGTTCCAGCCCGAAGCGCAGCGTTCGCGTGATAGGGCTCATCGCGATTCCTCCAGTCCGAGTTGCCGGCGCAGTTGCGGTGTGAGGTCGGCGATCCGGCTGCTGGCACCGGACCCGATCAGCGCGCCCTGGGTGAAGACGAGGCAACGGCACTCGGCCGGCAGCCTTGCCAGCAGCCGGTCGAGCTGCTCGCCGAAGGCAGCGGCCTCGCGCAGAGCGGCGGCGCGGTCGGTGTCGCTGGCATCCCGGCGCAGCAGTTGCGCGGTCACCTGGCCTTCCTTGGTGCGGTAGAGCGAGGCGATGTCCACGGTGGCCAGGCGCTGCCCGGAAGCCGGCAGCAGCCAGGAAGCGGCCGCCACCAGCGCGAGGCTCAGCGCGGCGTTGAGCCCGACGATCAGGGCGAGTTCGCTGCGGCTCACGCGTGCCCCCGCTCGGCCAGCACCGCGTCGATGGCCTGCGACACGGAAAGGCCTTCGGAGCGCTTCGCGTTGATCGCGCTGAAGTCTTCCGCCCGGCTGGAGAAGAGCAGCAGGCTGTAGGGGTCGACGATCAGGCGCCCGACCCCGTTGCCGGCAGGCGAGTGGATGAAGACCTCCGAATACGCGCCATGCTCGGTCCGCAGCGACTGCAGCAGCCGCTTCATAGCGTCGTCCATGGTGAGCTGGCCGAGCTTGTCCATCATCTCGATGGACTCGGGCTTCTGGCGCAGCAGGAACATCCAGTCGGAGTTGTCCAGTGCCGCCTTGGCCGCCGGGTTACGGTAGTAGTCGTCCACGCCCTGGGTGGCCGACATGAAGGCGCCCTTGTACTTGCGGGCCCGCCGGTAGCCAGCCTCGATGAACTCGGCGGTGGCTCCGCCCGAGAGCAGGTCCCAGGCCTCGTCGATGATCACGATCTTCTTGCGATCGCGGGTGAAGTACATCTCGCGGGTGATGCGGTACATGACGATCAGCAGCACCACCGTCTGCAGGTCCTTCTTGGCCTTGAGCTCCTCGAGTTCGAGCACGATGAAGTCGCTCGAGAAATCGATGCTCGCCTCGCGGTCGAAGTACTTGCCGTAGGTACCGTCTCGCGCATAGGGCGCGAGCATCGCGGCCAGGTCCTTGAGCCGGCGATCGCCTTCGGCCTCGGCATTGGCGTCGTCGTCCAGGCGCCCGGTGGCCAGCAGCGCGTGGATGTCGGTGATCGTCATTGCGCGGCCCTTGGCCTTCCAGACCTTCTTGATGGCCGCACCGAGCGTCGAATACCGAAAGCCGTCCAGCGCCTCGCGCGGCGAGACCATCTGGGCGAGCAGCGGCTGCAGCAGTTCCATGTCCTCGTCGATGTCCTCGACGAAGCTGAAGGGGTTGAGCGAGATCCCCGCGCTCTCGGTGAACTCGATGAAGCTGCCGCCGACGTTGCGGCAGGCCTTCTCGTAGGAGCGGCCGACGTCGATGATCCAGACCCGGGCGCCGGTGCCGAGATACGACATGGCGATCTCGTTCAACAGCAGCGACTTGCCCGAGCCCGAGGTGCCGGCGATCGCGACGTTGTAGTTGCCGGCCGGGTTGTCGTACACGTCCAGCGGCATGAGCTGGCCGCGCCGGCCGCCCAGCATCAACACCGGGGTGCCGGTGCCTTGCCACTCGGCCACCAGCGGTGCCAGGTGCACCGCGTTGGCCGAGGTCTTGGTGCTCACCCGCTTCATGCGCGAGAGATCGCCGTGAAAGGGCGGCGACAGCGTCATCGGCAGCGAGCCGATCAGCCCCTGGGCCATCATCATCGTGTCCCGCGACAGCTCGAAGCCGCGCGCCCGGAAGATCGAGCGGGCGGCCTGCTCGGCGCGGGCCATGGCCTCGGGCGGAGCGAAGAGCGCCACCTGGTGCTGCAGGTCCACCAGCTGCTGGCCGTCGTCCAGGGCCTTGAGGACGATGTCCCAGTCGGCCTTGCGCTCCTGCATGTCCGGCAGGAAGCGAGCCATGTAGCTGGTGGCGTTGGTGGTGGCGCGCGCGGCCTTCAGGTACGCCCAGTTGCGGGTGGCCTCGGCGTCCAGCACATGAACGCCCAGCGTGATCATGAAGGGGCAGGGGTACTGCAGCGTGGCCTGGTAGAGGTCGCCGATGAGGCTGCCCATGTTCCACAGCGCAAAGCGCGGCGGGAACGAGCGCACCGACAGCAGACGCATCTCCTGCGGCTCGGCCACCGGGTTGGCTAGCGTGATGCCGCCGGATCGGATGACGAGCATCGTCGCCGGGTCGAGTACCTGGTCGCGCAGCTCGCGCCCGGCGTCGTAGGTGAGCGGCAGGCCGTCGCCCGCCTGCCGGTGGGGATCGAGCAGGGCGGAGACCCAGTTGATGAGGTCTCCCGCCGTCCATGGGCGCGACGGGAAGCCGGCAGCGTGCAGCGTGGCGCGCATGCCATCGCGCCGCAGCAGGAGCTCGTCGATGCGCCCGAGGTTCTCCGGGCTGCCGGGCAGACAGACGCTGGCCACCAGCCGGAAGCGCCGCAACAGATAGCTTTGGTTGGGCAGCAGGGACTGGCGGGCGCCGCGCAGGTAGTGCCCGACCCGGCGGCGGGCGAGCGTGCGGTGGATGTTGGTGTGCCGGCCCAGCCGACCGCGCTCGTTCAGTTCGGGGATGAACTCGTCGGGCACGCGCAGGTCGGCGTAGGCGCCGAGCGTGCCGCGGATGTCGGGGCTTGCCAGCAGGTGGAACTGGATGCCGGTGCCGGCCGGTGCGGCCTCGTACAGCGCCGTGAGGATGCGCGACATCTCCTCGTCCGCCCCGGACTGCGGGCGCAGCTCCAGGCAGAAGCCCAGGGCGTCGCGGTTGACGAAGACCTGCCGGTCCTCGAGCCAGGCGCGGTAGGGCAGCCAGTGGGAGAAGGAGTCGGCGTCGTTGCGCGGCAGCGGCCCGGCACTGGGCGGGCGCAGCAACTCGCCGATGCGCGTGGCGCGCAGCGCGCCGTCCAGGTCGTCGATCAGGGTGCGCAGCATGGCTCAGGGCTCGGGTTGGTCGAGGGAAGGGTTGGGTCGGGGGCTGATGCCGGGTTCCTGAGCGCCGGGCGGTGCGCTCGCGGGCGCAGCGCTGGGCGCCGCGGGCGGGGTGACGCCCATGCGCGGGCCGCGCGGAGCGGGGCGGACCCGCTCGATCAGCCAGCGGCCGTGATCGATCAGCACGTGGACGGTGGAGGCTTCGTGCAGGTCGCCGTCGCTGTCCTCCCAGGGAGCGATCCACAGGCGCAGGACGCGGGGGGCGGTGCGCAGGGCGGCGGTGGATTTGGCGGGCTCCGCACCGGAAGGTGCGGTCGGGGCAACTGTGGTCGCGCCGCTTGCCGGCGCGGGCGCAGGCCGGGTCTCAGCGGGGGAGACCTTGGGGGCAGGTGCGCCAGCGCCGCTGCGAACCAACGGTCCGTGGGACGTCGCGTCGGCGACGGGCGTCCCCAGCGCTCCGGATCCAACCGCGCGGGGCGCGTCCGATCCGAGCAATTGCCGGGCGCCTTGTCCGGCGTTGGCGTAGACACCGGACACCGAAGTGCACTGCGCGCCTGCCGGGGCCTTGCAGGCATAGGTCGGGGTGCCGCCGACGCCCGACAGGTTCGAGGCACAGCCGCTCAGACCCAGCACGGCGGTGCCCGCGAGGAGAGCGGTAAGGCGCAGCGCTCGGGGAGAGGGTCGGCAGGTGGCCGCCAGGTGCGCGCCCTTCATCGGGCGCTACTCCCCGCCGCTGCGCTGGGGGCACCGGCTCCGGGGCGCGACAGCCAGGCCTCGATCTGATCTCGGCTTGCGGCGCCTGCGAGCACGCGACCGTCGCCCGCGATCAGGGTCGGCGTGCCGTTGATCCCGAGCTGCTCGCCCAGGGCCACGTTGCGGTCCACTGGATGCGGGCAATCCGCCTGGGGCGGCAGCGAATCTCGCAGCATCAGCGCCTGCCAGCTGGCGAGTCGGTCGGTCGCGCACCACACCGACACGGCCTTCCCGCGTGCGGCCGGGTGCAGCGAGGCCAGCGGCATCAGGAAGGTGTGGATCGTGACGTCATCCAGGCCGCGCAGTTCGGCTTCCAGCCGCCGGCAGTAGGGGCAGTCCGGGTCGCTGAAGATCGCCAGCGTGCGCGTGCCCTTGCCCCGGACCTCGGTCAGCGCATCGGCCAGCGGCAGGCTCCCGAAATCGATGCGGGCCATCGCGTCCTTGCGCTCGGCGGTCAGGTCGCGCTGCTGGCGCATGTCGTATAGGTGGCCGAACAGGAAGTAGCGACCGGTCGCATCGACGTAGGCGAGGTTGGCGCCCATCGCCACCTCGAAGACGCCGGGCCAGGCCGTGGGGTGGATGGCGCCGAAGCGCGTGGAGGGGTAGAGCGCCTGCAGGCGCTCGACGAGGGGGCGGGCGTCGGCTGCTTCGGATCCGACCGGCGTGACGATCGATCGCGCTGCCCGCTGGGTTTCTTGGGCCGCTTGAGTCTGAGCGGGCGAACCGGCCTGCGCCTGTCCTGTCGGCGCGGCGCGGGTGGCCGTCGCGGCACCGGTCTTTGGCGAGGCCACGGGTTGGGCGGCGAGCGGGTTGGCGTACAGGCCAGCCGCGAGGGTCGTGGCC
Organism: Burkholderiales bacterium; assembly: GCA_020248785.1. GTDB lineage: Bacteria > Pseudomonadota > Gammaproteobacteria > Burkholderiales > Burkholderiaceae_F > JALHMQ01. The sequence continues at coordinate 109,168 of JADCGX010000018.1, forward strand.
AGCGTGGTCGCGAGCGTGGCGGCATGGCGGGCGCGGTTCGGGGTGCGCGCGGCCGGGTCAGTCTTCGTCGTCTTCATCGGCAGTTCTCCGGGCAGTGGGGGTGCGGCGCGCGAGGTGCGGGAAGGCGTCGCGGTCAGGGTCGGTGTTCGCGTTCGCGCCATCGGGGCGGGTGCCATCCAGCGACTGCCCGAGCGCGATGCCCTGGGTGAGCACCACGTCCACGGTGCGGCCGGCATCGACCTCGATCACCGGGAAGACCTTCTCGGCCAACGTGATGTAGTACTGGGCGAGCCGGTCGAGCGCGCGACCCACGCCGGTCCCCAGACCCGCCTGCAACTGCTTGCCCGGATCCACGGTGCCGGTGGTGCCCAGCGGCGAGACGGAGACCGTGGTGGCGCTCTGCTGGAACGCGGTGCCGATGCCGCTGGCCACGCCGGCCAGCAGAGCGTTGGCGAGGATCTGACCCTGCTTGGAGACCAGACGCCCGCGCATGCCGGCCTTGCCATCCTCGCCGGCCACGTAGCCGCGGATCGGCACGTCGATCGCGGTGCCGTCGCGGGTGACGCAGGACAGCGACTCGGTGCGGATGTAGGCGCGCTCGGCGCTCACGTCGCCATAGCCGGCGCCGACGACGAAGCATTCCTTGATGCGACCCCGGAAATGGTTGGGCAGCACCGCGTGATCGAGCAGGCGCAGCAGCACCGGCTGCGGGTTGCGCTGGGCCTGGCCGCCCGTGGGCGCGTCGAGCCCGCCGAGCAGCAGGGCGCGGGTGAAGCTGCCGCTGGGCAGGTACCGGCGGGTATCGCGAGAAGGCGAGGCAGGCTTGCCGGTGGCGTCGGTTGTGCCCGATGCACCGGATGCGGCGCCGGTGCGCAGTGCGGCCGGGTCGGCCAGCGTGATGCTGACGATGCCACCGGAGCCCAGGCCAGACGGCGCGGCGCCGGGGCTACCGGGCAGACCGGTACGCGGGGCCGCAGGAGCTGGCAGGGTGGAGGGCGCCGGCGGAGGCGGAAGCCTCTGCGCCGGGTTGGCCGCATGCGGTGACGCCACCGGATCCGGGCCGAAGTTTGGTCGAGCGGCGGGCGCCGACAGGGGCGGCGGAGGCAGTGGGGTGAGGCCGTTGGTGTCGGCGCGGCCAGACGGCACGCCGGCGTTGCCCGCCTCCAGGCGCTTGAGCCGTTCCATCATGTCGCGGCTCTGGCCTTCGAGCTCGCTGCCGCGCTGGGTGAGTTCGCGCGAGCGCTGCTCGATCGAGCGCAGTTGCGCATCGGCCTGCCCACGCCAGGCGTCCCGCGGATCGACCTGGGCGCCGGGCGAGAGGATGTTGGTGGACTTGGGCCGAGGGGCGGGCTCGCTGCTGGTGCCCGATCCGGTAAGAGACACCGACACGACGGTGCCGGCGACGATCACCCCGGCGATCCCGGCCAGCAGCAGGTACTGGCGGCGCTTGATGCGCTCGGCGCTCGCACCTGCGGGTGCGTCGACATTGCCGGGCGGCAGAGGTTGCTCAGTCATCGCTGCGGCGCTCCCGGATCACGAAGACGGGTGTGGCCTCGCCAGGCTGCAGGCTTGCGCGCTCCACGCTCACGGCCATCACGCCGCGCTTGTGCAGATCAGGCTCATGCAGGGTCAGCGCAGCGGCGCCGGTGTTGGCCAGGCGGTACTTCTCGGCCACCACGTGGGCGCCCAACAGCACGCGCTCCAGCGTGAGCCGGGTGCCCGACCAGAGCGCGATGTCGCGCCCGGGCTCGCGTACCTCCATGTCCTCCGGGAGGCTGTCGTCAGCGAGCGCCACCAGCAAGTTCTTCAGCGTGCGGACGTGGCGGCTGCTCGCTTCCAGGCGCGGCGGCGCATCTGCCGTGGCGCGCGGCTCGCGGATCACGATCGAGTCGCCGGGTACGTCCACCGGCTGAAGCAGCAGCGACACCGTGCCCCGGTCGCTGCTCACGAAGAGGTTGATCGGCTTGGTGGACTGAGGATCGGCAGGCCGGATGAAGACCTGGCCGCGCTCGTCGTCCTTCTCCAGCACGAACTCGTTTGCGTTGCCGGTGACCCGGCGCACCCGCGAGCGCTCGAAGGCGATGCGGGTGACTTCCTGACGCGAGACCCGGGCCAGCACGGTGGCGCCGTCTCGGGCCTCCACCACCTGCTGCGCGAGGGCGGGCTCAGCGAGCAGGGGCGCCAGCAGGCACAGCAGGTGCAGAGGAAGACGAAGACGCATCGGGCGCGGGTGCAGCGGGTGCAGAGGGAGCCACGCCGGATCGGGTCTGGAGTTCGAGGGGGTCATTGGGAGTGGTCTCGCGGAAGGTCTTCAGGAAGATCCGGCCGCCCGCGTACTGAAGCTCGATGGCATAGCCTTTCGAGACCTCGGAGACGCGCCGGTCGCTGATGAAGGTGGTGAGCAGGCCGCGCAGGCCCACGCGCTGGGTGCGTTCGTCGACCTGCAGGTCCTGCGGGCTGAAGACGGTGGAGGCGCCGTCGCGCTTGATGCGCTCGGCGTTGGCCGCCATCGCCGTGCGCAGATCGCCCCAGGAGGCCGGCGCGGCGTACTGCAGCAGCAGGCGGGACTGGTGCTCGACGCTTTGCGGGGTGACGTTGAGCGTGAGCTGGGCGAGGAAGTAGCCCATCTGCTCCAGGTACTCGGGGCTTGCCCGCTCGGCCTCGACCCAGAAGGACTTGTGGATGGCAGGTGGCACCACCACCACGCGCTCGCGCCCGGCCTGGCGCACCGTGTGCGCGGCCAGTAGCAGCGTGGCGAGCATCGAGACCGCGAGCAGGATCGCCAGCAGCGCGGTGGCGCGGCGGGCGCTGGCCTGGTCGGCGCGCAGCCAGTCGAGCCTCATCCGACCAGCTCACGCAAGTGGGAGGGCGGGGTGCGCCTCAGGCCCGAGACCGCCGCCGGCAGGTGCCAGTACAGCAGGTGCAGCGCGAACGCGGGGTGCTCGCCCGACTTGGCCTTGCCATAGGCCCAGGCGAGCAGCACCCCGGCAGCGCAGCCCGTGACGAAAAAGCCCGCGATCATGCCGGCCAGCACCGCTGCCAGGAACAGCAGTGACACGTCGATCTCCCACCAGAACATGCGTGGGGGATCGTTCAGCCGGCGCGGGATCTCCAGCGCGACGTCGCTCATGACCGTCAGGAGGAAGGCCCGACCGTCAGATCGTGGCGGTCATGATCGAGTCGATGATGGTCGGCACGTAGACCATGAAGAGCGCGAAGACCACGCCCGCGAGCGCCGGAATCGGCGAGGAGCGCGCCACGCCGATGCCGGCGCCCAGGATGAAGGCCGCCACGGCAATCGCCTTGCCGAGGTAGCCGGTGGCCCAGTTCAGCATGGTCGTGTACATGGTCTGGAACTCGGTGCCGGTGGTGCCGGCAAAGGCCGAGGTCGCGCCGAGTGCCAGCAGAAGGGCCACCGGGGCGACGGTGGCGAGGCGGACGGGCGCTTGAGTGCGCAAACGAAGGGAACGGTTCAAGGGTGTCTCCAGGGCAGTGAGGTTGGCGGGTGGGGTGGAGGGCTCGCGCGCCCTCACTGCGCGTGGAGACCCCGCGCCTGCCCGGGAGGGGTGGCAGACGCGAGGCGTTCGGGGGAGTCGTTCGAGGCCGCACGGCGGGCGCCGCTGGCGGCGGTCGCCATCAGCTCGCGGTGCACCTTGTGGGCGTAGGCCCGGCGCAGCGGTGCGCTGCGCGCGTTGTAGGCGCCGACGGCCTCCCACGTGTAGCCCAGGCGGGAGACGTTGCCGGCGAGGATCCAGGCGCCCACGTGGATGCTCGTGCAGGCATCGAACAGGTGGTGCTCGGCGATGCCGTGGCCGGCCAGCGTGGGCAGCCACGAGGAGTTGATCTGCATGAGCCCGATGTCGCGCGAGCCATCGCGGTTGCGGCCGACGGCCGCCGGGTTCAGGCCCGATTCGGTGCGCGCGATCGCGTAGAGCAGGTGGCTGCTGAGCCCGTAGCGGGCAGCAGCCTCATCCCAGCAGGCCCAGGATGGCGCTGCGACGAGCAGCCCGGCAAGTGCAGACAGCGCCATCGCGCCGCGCCGGGCTGGACTGCTCGTCGTCGAGAGCGCGCTGCGTGCGATGGGGCCTCCTGTGCATCGGTGGTTCCGCGACGCGGGGGTGCGTCAGCGGTGGAGGCATCGTAGGAAGCGCGGGCGGCGGCGTCAGGGGGAATCGGGGCTTGGGGGAGGGACTGAATCGGCGTGGGAGGGCGACGCGGGTTGGGGGCGAACGCGTGCGATTGAAGGCAAAGCGATTGAATATGGCAGGCTGCGCTGGTTCGCTGAATATGCGTGTAGCAGCGTCTTCCGACCTTCGGTGCTTCGCGCTGTACGCACGCTCAACGGAAGCAAGCAGTCATTCGGTTCGAGGACTCCGACCTGCATTAGTGCCAGACGTAGAAGGTCACAACAGCAGGATGCGCGATAGCCGCTGGCTGGTGGAGCCTCCGGCGAACGTGGGGGCGATTGAGTTACCGGGAGTTCAACGTGACTCGCGCAGCAGGATGTCCGTGGACATGGCGCAGCAAGTCGCAAATAGGGCGTCCAGAACGGTTCTAAGCTTGCTGACGTCGTAGGTGCCGGTTGCGATGGCCTCGACGCTCACCTCGTAGAAGGCTTTGGCGTAGCTTTCCTTGAAGTCCAGCGCTCCTTGATAGGTGCCCAGTGACTCCTTGAAGTTGGTCCACGTTACCTGCGCTTCGGGTCGACCGGCTAGGCGTAAATCCAGGTAGCACTCGATGGCCGCGGCCCGACCGTTGATGTCGGTGCGCACAACACCGCTTGGGCCGCGTGCAGGGAAGTCGCGCAGTTGATCGAGGTCGGGCAGCAGCATCGACCGCATGTTGGCCGGGAAGCTGAACCGCTGCAGGCTGCGATACGCATCGACGCCCTCTGCGTCGTTGTCGAAGACAAACACCACGCGGTTTTGTACGTCGATCTTGACCAGGCCTTCGGCGAACTTGGCTAGATTGCTGGTGCCCGAGAAGGGGTGCCGCTCCTCGATGTCGATGAACCTGAAGAAGTCCTCGACGTCTGGCCGGAGCAGCGAAAGGCCTCGCTTCAGGATGTGTGTGTCGGACGTCCCCTCGGTGGCCAGCAAAAAGGTCTGTGCACGGCGGGCGCCGGCGACGAACTCCTCGTTCTTTGCCCAGCCGGCAGCAACGAAGTTCCCGTAATCCCAGACAACGTCCAGCTTCAAGTTTGCCGGGTTCTCGGCGAGGACGCGCAGCACTGAATACGGAGATAAGAATCCGATGAGGCCACCGAAGTGGCTGCGTTCAGAGTACCCATCGACGTCGCGGTCCTGATCAACTTGAGGCAACAAAGCCACGGCGGGATCGGCCGCCAATCGGGCGCGCCATTGCTCAGACCCCGCCTCAGTATCCGGCCGGTATTCGTCGTTGAGGTCGGATACGGGATACCTGCAGATGAACTCGATGAACCTATTGAATTCCAGTCGCTCGGGCCGAGTTGGCGCCGGCGCGCCATCGTCGTCGTCGGCGTACCGCTCCGCCTCCTGCATCACCTGCACTTCGTACTCGGCCTTGACCGTGGCCAGTGTGTACCCGAGTAGCTCGAGCCGCGGCAACATCGAGCCGAGCGAACGGCAAAAGCAAGTCTCGCTTTGTGCGGGATCTTCTTCAGGGTGCTCGTCGTAGTAGCTGTAGTCGATGTCGGGGTGGTGGCGACGCTGGCGATCAGATTCCTGAAATAGCATGCCGTGGTCGACGCCGATTTCCCACTTGTTGAATGTGAGGGTGATGGCACCCACAGTCAACGTGATTGGTGTCGTCATTGGCGGCTGAGATTTTGAAGCAGAGGTAGAAGCAGACTATCGCAGATCAAGCGTGGCCAACTGCCCCCCGGCGCCAAGTGACAGTGACCGCGTTGCCGGCAGCCACGCTTGCGTCGAAGCGAGCGGCGCTCAAGAGCAGACATCGGCCAATGACCGCTTCCGCAACGCTCACTCCAGTCGCCTCCGCTGAAGCGCAGCTGCTGGACGGCACCTCGTGGATGCTCGCGGTTGGAGGTCCAATGTGCAGCGGTTGCTGTCGGTGACGCAGGGAACACGAAGGCACGCTGGTGGTCATTGCGGTCACTGAAGACACGGTTGCTACCACGGTGGGGTGCACTCGTAGATTCGGTACGAACAGCCAGGCAGTGATGTCCCCGTGCGCCGACGCAGGTTTGATCGGAGTAGCACTCGAGCTACTCAATGACGACGTAAAACGGGTCAGACTGCCCTACCAGCCTGTCATCTCGCTTGCGAATCAAGAACGCTTCCACGAAGTGCACTCCTCGGTAGGACAGCTGCTCAGACCGGCTGAAGTGGTCGTCAGAAGGATAGAAGTCACCGCGCAATGCGTCGGCTCGCGCCGCCACCTTGTCGGTATTCGTCACGCGCCAGCGAACCTTGTAGTCATCTGTGAACGGGACACCCATCGTGTTCGTCGCGGAGAACCTAATCCAGTAGCCGGCCTGAAGCGGCTCAGCAGACCGAACCGAACGAATCGAGTTGCCGTACTCCCCGGTACGAAGCTCCGCCGCCACCTTTACCGTGTACTGGTCAGTCGCTCTACGCCAAACTGGGCGATGCACGTGAGGCAGCTTGCGCAGTTTGGCCGGCACTGCCGCAGCACCCAGGGCCTTGACCTTCTCGACTAAGTCTCGGAAATGGCCACCCACAACCAAGGCGCCCCCGTTGTCCGACTCGCTGACGGCCTCTGCGGCCCGCTTAGCTTCGGTGGCCCCAAAGTTCTCGCCAAAGACTCGCTGCCACTTACCGATGCTTTCGTCGCGGTCCTCTTCGGCGAAAGCATCATCAATCCACCCACGATACAAATTCACCTTGTCCCGGAAGTTGCCGTACTGGGTCTGGTCCCAGCCGCTCGCTTGGTCCTCCTGCGGCAGCCTTGGATTTGGAACCGTTGGCAGGTTCGGCCGTGCCTGGAGCCAATCATCCAAGCGGCCGACCAACGTCTTGAGCGTCGTGGTCAGGTCCGCGAACTGCGCACTGCCACGGTCGCTTTCGTGCACCTGTAACCCCATCAGCGTCGTGAGCAAGAACGAAGGGCAGGTGAAGTTGCCCTTGATGTCCCGCATGTACTTCAGCAGTCGGGTTACCTTCTTCAGGTCGTTTCCGCCGGCGACACCGTTCTTGCCCTTGACCCACTCGGTGTAGTCCAACGGGGCAGAGGCTTCGAACTGGTCTGTGACGCGGTTGCACACCTCATACTGGCCAGCATAGAGCCTGTTGACAACACAGGGCGCGACGTCGATTTTGCGCTCGCCAGCGTATTCAATCGTGGCGCAGTGTGAGAAGCGGCGGACCTTGCCTTCGTACGCAGGGAGCTTCCCCAGCTTATTCGCCAACTCGTTAACGTAGTCCTTCGGGGTCCAGCCGTCCTTGGCTTCCACGAACACGAGCAGGTCGGCGTCAAAGGGTTGCCCCGACTGCGGCTTGATGATGGTCTCGTGGGCCCACGAACCTTGCGGCGCGAACGAGACAATCTTCGGCCCCCAGCCCAATGCGCGAACCGCATTTTCGACGGCGGTGATGCTGCCCTCAAGCAGCGAGAGTCGCGTGCTGTTCAGGTTTACGTGGTCGTCAAGGAAGACCTTGAACTGTTCGTGCAGCTTCATTGGGCTTCCTTCGGTAGGTTCAGCTTCTGCTGCGCCTCGACGACGAACTTGTCCGCGGCGTGTCGGGTGAGGTCCTCGTTTCGCTTACGCAGCCGGTTGTAGAGCCAGTCGAACACCAGCGGATTGCTCGCTCGATGGCGGTAGATGGCGTCCTGCAACGTACGCGCAGCGGTGGTCAGCTCAGCGTAGGAAGCTCCGCCCAGCGCCTTGTCCCACACCTTCTCGACCTCGGCCTTCAAAGTGGTCAGGCTCTCGATGGTGTCGCCCTGCTTTCGATGCTCGCGCAGCACGAAGGCGGCAAGCGGCAGCGCGGGAAGGTACATCGTCAGGATGAGCTCGTTGACAGTCAGGCCCTGATGGAGGCCGATACAAGTCAGCACCACGACCAAGAGAACGGCGGCGCCCAGCAAGATGCCCGAGTAGGTTTTGCGCACCCGCATGTCGTAGGCGACATTCGTACGCTGACAAAGAAGCCTTCCCAGGGGCAACGGCAGCTTTGAGAACACAGGCTCGTACCAGTTCTCCAAGCGCGCCTTCTCGGCTTCAGGCAGCGGGCCGGTCGCGATGTCGCGCACCTCCTCGGCATCCACGCGCCTGCCCGCCACAAGGCGATTCCAATCCAACTGCAGCACTTCGGTGTCGAACTGCTCCTGCACCTTGGCCCCTCGCTTGCAGTCCTCGCGCTGTCGGCGCGAGATGACTCCCACCTCGAGCAGAAGAACAAGAATCGAACCAAACCCCAGGAAGGGTCGGATGGCCGGCACGCTGGCCCCGAAGAGGACGCCGATTGCGGGTAGCAGCAGCGCCATGATGGCAAACAGGTTGTTGTACAGCTTGGCACGGGCGTAAAAGAGCCGCTGTGCGCGCAGGAGCTCGAGCCGCTCAGGCCTGTTTTGTTCAACGTCAATCCGGTGTTGATTACTCATCTGTTCCTCCCTCGCAGGCGGTCTAGTTGTTTGAGACATGTCGCGCCGTGGTGCCGGTTCTTGGTCGCGCCCATCGTTTGCGCTTCATCTCGGGATGCTCACCTCCGCCAGCCCATTCGTTCGACCCCAACCACTCTTCGAAATAGTCGAGCCACTCAGCAGCCCAGGGCAGATAGGTTTCGTCGAGACGCATCTGCGCGGACCACTCACGGGCCCTTGGCAACCAAAGGCACAGTTTTGTGCCCGCTCCGTCGTGCGGATAGGTGTGCGGAATGACTCGACCCGTGGCGAGCGCCTTGGGGTCTGGCTCCATCACAAAGAGCTCTGGGAACTTCGCCGGGTAGAGCTTGAGGGAGCATCGGTAGACACGGGACCACTGAGTTGGGGCGACCCTGAAGCCAAAGCGAAGTGCACGCCCTTGAACGAAATCCAAGGTCGAATCCGGCCACCCCAATGCCTTCAGCTCTGCGTGACGCTGAGCAAGGTTTGGAAAGCGGCGCGGAGGCATCACTTCGTCGGACCGCCAAAATAGGTATGGGCGCGCGCCGGCGTGACAACCGGCATCGTGCCGGCCACCACGAATCCTGCGCGCTGCAACGCGCGATTTCCGTCCCGCCGTAGAGCGTTTCGCTGAACCACCGCCTGGGCGGCGCGCCGCCCAAACGCTTTCTCCACCGCCTTAGTCACCGCGTCCAGGCCCTGATTGCCCTCCACCGCGGCGAGAAGTCCTTCCAAGTCGCTCACGAACTTTGCGTGCCACTGAAGAAATGCCCGTTGGCGCGCGGCCGTGTTCATCGAAGCAGCGAGGTTGTCGGCGTGGGCGAAGAGGTTCATCAAAGTCCAGCGTTCGCGACCGAACTCAACGACTTCACGATGAAAAAGCGTCGGAAGAAGTTCAACGATGTCGAAGAACAGGTCGAGCGGCCCATCGTGAGGTTGAGGCGCCAGGATGGCGTAGGCCTTCGCGAAAAGGCTGGTAAGGAACACCGATGCGGGTGCCAGGTCAGCGCCTCCGGGCAACTCGGCAAAGGCCATATTCCGGTGGACCTTCCCAAGCTGAACGAACCTGCTCAAGAGACGTGCAAAGACCTCGTCCGCCTCGGGCAGGGGTTCGACATCTGCCTTCCGCTCCTGCCGGAAATTTGCCACCAGAGCTTCAGAGAGCCGAAAGCGCGGTGTAACCTTGGCGGCGTCGTCGAACCCAAGGCAGTACCCTTTGGGGTTGGTCGAGAGGAAATTCTTGCGGTCGCGGTCGGGAATGCGCCCGTGGTGTTCGCCATGCGGCAGCGTGAGCGACGGGTCGTCGATGACCGGCGCGAAGTCCGCGCGCATGCCTCCAGCGTAGATGAGGGTGACACAACGCTCCCACCGCTCGATTTCCAGCCCGTGACGGTCGGCGTAGCGCTTCAATGCCACATACAGGTGCTCGATGAGCAGCGCTGCGCCTCCTGGCCCGCCATACCGAGTAAGAGCTGCTTTGGACAGCCTCACCACCAAGTCGATGTCGAAGCCCTCCCGTTTCGCATCCATCGGTCGAACGATGGTTCCCATCGGCCGCGAGCCCTGGGCATGGACGTGCGTGACCAACCTGCCAAGTTCGGCGCAGTCGATGAGGTAATCGCCGGTTGCGTTGTACGCGCGCTCCAGGTCTTGAAGCTGCGTAGGGGTCGGCTCAAAGGCGCGCGCGATGGCTTCCACCAGGTATGTGAAGCGCGCAGACGCTGCGGCGCTGACCGTGCGAACCGCGCGATGAAGGTTGTCGTCACGATTCATGTAGGCTGGCCGCGACGCGGTTCAGTTGAAATCAAAGCCCGAGACAGCGCTGGTATGTGCGGCCGGTTCGATCTGCCCATACCCCGCTGGCCGCCAGGAGCATCCCGAAGGCAAAACTGGGGATGCTCTCTGGCATCCAGACGCTTAGATAGCCGGGAAGAACATCCGCAAGAAGGACGTCCGGCCGCAGCCCGCCCGCCAGTCCCTTTACGGCCGATACGGCGGTCGTTGCCACCTGACCGACGAGGCCAGCAATGACCAGGGCGCCACCGGTGCGAACCAGCAACGCGCCGAGCAAGATGAGCCGGCGCGGCTCGGTGAGGAAGAAGTCGACGAGTCGTTCATACATGGCTGGCCTACTTCTTCTCGCGACGGACGCCCTTGAAAGGCGTCTTGTCCGAAGTCTTGACATCCATGAAGCGCCCGGTGCCGGTGTCGCGCTTCACGTAGTGCCCCGACGGGGTCAGGGTTTGGCTGCGGTCACGTACCGCACCATTTCGGTGCCCGTCACTGGGCGGGTTGTTCTTAGCCATGCGGCCTACATTTCAGTTTTGAGAAGTATAGTTCATCATTTTGATGATGTCATTCTTCCATAGTGAGGCGGTGATGTCGAGGAATACGCTATGATGCGCAGATGCCCGAACAAAGAGAAACGCGCGCGCGCCTGCTGGCCGCCCTGACAAGAACGCAGCTAGAACGGCTCTCCCACATCGACTTCAAGCTCTACTTTCTCGGGGAGCTTCGACGCGCTGACGTCGTGGACCGCTTCGGAACGGGTCCAGCTGGAGCCACCCGCGACATCGCGCTTTACCGGGAAATCGCCGCCGAGAACCTTGAACTCGACCAGGCCACGAAGGCGTACAGGCCTACGACGGCCTTCGTGCCGCTCTTCGAGCATCAACCTCAGCGCGTGCTAACCGCCCTGTCTCAGGGTTTTGGCGAAGGACTCGGGGACCAGCTACAACCCATGCTGCGATGTGAGTTCCCCGCCGCACTGAGCCTGCCGAAGATGTCGGTCCTTGCGCCAATCACGCGCGCGATAAACCGTGGGAAGGCTGTTCGCCTCGGCTACACGTCAATCGACAGTGGCAAGACGGAACGCGAGCTGGTGCCCTTAGCGCTGGTGGATATTGGTACTCGATGGCACGTTCGCGCCTTTGACCGGCGACGTCGCGAGTTTCGCGATTTCGTATTCACGCGCATGGACAGCCCGGAAGTGCTGGAGGACAGCCCGGTGGCCAAAGAGGAGACGGTCGAGCACGACGTGCAGTGGAGCCGGATCATCGAGCTTGAACTCGTACCCCATCCCAAGCACACGCGCCCCGAGGTCGTGCGAATGGACTACGACATGCCGGATGGCAAGTTGCGGGTCAAGGTTCGCGCAGCAAACGCAGGCTACATCCTGCGTCGCTGGAACGTCGACTGTTCGGCGGACCACCACCTCGAGGGTCCGGAGTTCGCCCTATGGCTTCCGGACCCGCTTGCACTCTACGGAGCCAGCAACGCACACCTCGCTCCTGGCTACAAGGACCCGCGCTCCGCCAGAGAAATCAAGGCGTTTTAGTAGACCCTCATAGCGTCATCCTCGCGCCGTGCTCTCCGAGTCACTCTACGAAACCGGCGGCAGCCCAGTCAAGTCAGCCATCGCAGGCGGGCAATTCCAACGTTGAGCTATTGCTTACGGGCACCCAATCCAGAGGTGCCCAAGACCGCAACGGGTTGGAGCGCGCGTTCGCGATGAATGACAGCTTGCCTGCATTCACTGGTCATCACAGCGCGCGGCGCCAATGTCCGCAGCCAGTCTCGACCGGGCATCCGAACGCAATGACTCGGTCGAGCAGCTGTCCCAGACCTTCACAGAAGCCGGTCGCATCCAGGTTGCGCACGGTAAATTTGTTGCCGTCTCTGGGGGTCGGGGTGTCAGTGCAAGTCGGCCGGCGCTCCGCAGCACTTCTTGAACTTCTTGCCGCTGCCACAGGGGCACGTCTCGTTTCGGCCCACCTTCGCCTGAAGCGTCCGGGCCACCGCTCGTTCGTGAACGGCCAGGCGCAGGGGAAGCCAGTGGGCGTGCATGCCCAGGACGGCTTCTGGGATCTGCAAGGCCAGCTCAGCCCTCTGTGCCGGCGTGCGCGTGAGCGCGTCCTGTTCGGGCCCGAAGTCGTCCTCTCCCAGCAGTCCGATCGGCCGGTACCAGGCCCGCCCCTGATCTGTCCCCAGCAGCGGTTGCCAGTCCGCACGGCAGAGGTCCACGCCCTGTACGAAGCCCCAGGCCCAACCCTCGGCGTCATCGAACTCCCGGCCTTCGAACTCCATGACGGACCAATGGGGGTAGATGTCCGGCCGCTCGTCCTCCAGGGCGGCGATGATGCTGTTGAAGTGGCGCATCACCAGCTCCAGGATCCGGTTGATCTGCTCCAGGCTCTGCGCGGCCGGCACCATCCCCTGAGCCTGCGTATGCCCCCAGATCGGCGGCAGCCACTGCTGGGGCTTCAGTGTCGTGGGCCCGATGGCCACGGCGTGCATGTAGCCGTCCATCGTGTCGAACATCATCGCCTCGGCTCCGTCGCGGTCCTCCATCAGGAAGGCTTCGAGTTCATCAATCTCCTCGTCGGAGAGCGGGGAGAAGCCATGGGGGGCGGTCGGCATCATCGATCCACGGTCCTGGTTGATCTCTTCGATGCGCGTTCATGGGACGGGTGTCCAGCGATGCGTCTCGACTGCCATGAGGGGACGGTTGAGCCCACCCGGGCCGCAGCCGTGTGAGCGGCGTCGATATGGCGCTTATCCATGGGGCTTCAGCGTCAACAAGGTGCCGTCGGGCATCCGGCTCATCCAGCGCTTGTCGCTGCCGGTGCGCAGCGGGTAGCGCGCGCGCAGATCGTCCACGTCCAGCAGGCCGCTCTCGCGGGCCCACGCCAGGAAGAGCCGCACGGTCTTAACGCTGGTGCAACTGGCCAGCAACTGGCCCACCAGCTCCTTGCGAGGCGAACGCAACCCGTCGAACAGGTTGCGGGCCTCATCCAGGCTCTGGCGGGTGCCGGCGTCGTACAGCAGCTCCAGCACGGCGCGCTCCGATGCCGACACGTGTAGTCCGTCGGGCAGCTCGGCCGGTGTAACGACGGTCTTGGCTGCCAACATCTCATTCGGCCAGTCAAACAACCGTGTATGCACATAGCGTGCGGGAAACCTCGACGTGAACCAGTCGGGTAGGGCAAAGCGCACATCGCCCCAAAGCACCAGGGGATCGCGGCCGCTCAGGTTGTGGCGAACGCCGTGCAGCGCCAGCGCGGTCTTGCCGCCGACGTGCAGCCCAGGCACGCGCTGTTGCAGGAACATCAGTGCGCCGCATACCCCGAAATCGTCTTTCGGGAAGGCGTACACGCCCTGTGCCAGGCGCACGAGCCAGCCGCTTTCGGCGTAGCGCGCAGCCAGTGGCGGTGAGACCCCGACCCTTGCCAGGGTGGTCAGGTCGAACGGCGCACCCCGGGCAAGACCGGTTTACAAGCGCTTGAGGATCTGGTGACGGGAATTTGAATCCACGGACTAAATCCAGCGCACGATCCAATCATAGGCCGATCGCGCGAGCAAGCAGCCAGCTGGAGACAACTTGCGGCACTCGGAGTGGTAGCCCCCGAGTCGATTGCCTCGAATCGGGCCTGCGCGCGCGCCCTGATTGACGCTGACGACCTCGATCAGCCCTCGAATACTGCCGAGATGGCCGCCATCGAGACATTGCACAGTCGCCCGCCGGATGCGCTGCGGGCGCCGGGCCTGCTCGTCACGGCCGATTCCGTTGCGCTGCTGCGGGCGCGCCTCGCGTTCCCCCGGGAAGTCTTCGACGTGCTGGTTGAGCCCATGATCCTTGGGCTTGCCGGGCGTGTGCCATCCGCTCGCGAGGGTGATACAGCGGCGGATACTCAGCCGCTCGGGCGCTCGCTGCGGCTTGCGCTCCGCGCCCTTGCCCTCCGTCGGGACCGGATCCTGCCCCCGAACGCGCCGCCCGAGCGAGTAGGCGAACTGGCACATCGTTGGACCTACGCGGTGCTGCTGGCAGCCTTGCTGCGGAAGGGGGAGGCTCCGGGCGCTGAATCTCCTGCCGGCCGGTATGAGTGCATCGTGCCCGAGCTTGGCCGCGTCTGGATCGGCCAGGACCGTGAGGCGAGCGCAGCCCTGGCTGCCGTGCTTTCCGATCGATGCGGTCAGGACAATCCCATCTTGGCGATCCTGACGGAAGCGCTTTCCGGTTGCTCTGACGCGGCGGCTTCTGTCGACACAGTGCAAGGGCATCAGCACCCGTCGGACATCGATCCGAAGGATGTTTCGGGCACGGAGCCGGCGTTATCTGCGTCTGAGGCTCTTACGACCCAGGCCTCGCCGGCTGCCTTGTCGGCCCCGCCGCTTCCTGCGTTGTTCGGCTGGCTCCGCGATGGGCTGGCCGGGGGTTCGATCGAGATCAACACCCGCACGGCCCTGGTCCATCACGTTCCGGAGGGCCTGTTGCTGGTGTCGCCGGGCATCTTCCGGTCCTTCCTCGCATCGCAGGGTGCGGATGCGAACTCCCAGGAGGCCCTGAAGCGCCTGCAGCGCTCCGTCCTCAAAGCCGGGTGGCACCTTGTCGGGGCCGACGGGGCGAACGTGCTCGGCTATGCCTGGACCAAGAACGGCAAGGCGATCGCCAGGGTGCATGGGATCGTCATCGAGCAGCCGCAGCGCCTGCTCGACCCGCTGCCACCGATCAACCCGCGACTCGTGCGGAGCGCGCTCTCTGGCGGCTCTGACCCGTGACCGCGCCCTTCGAAGGTCGGCTTCGCGGCGCGAACGAGCTCATTGCGGGCGGCGTGTCGTTGGCGGCGTGCGGCGCTGTGCTGATCGCACCCGGCTGGCTGTTGCTGAGCCCGCCCTGGCAGGTCGGACTCGCTGTGGTGCTGCTCGGCCACGCCGCGTGGCGGGGCGGGCAGGGTGCTCGAACGCTCGCCTACCGGCGCAACCTCCGGAGGCTGCGCGGCTTCAAGATCGACTCGGCTTCGATCCCCTGGTCGGCGCATCGGCTCTACCTCGGTCGAGGCTTCCGGTGGGACCAGCGCCACACCCAGCGGCTCTTTGAGGCCCGGCAGCCTGCGAACCAGCGGCTGCTGGAGCCTTCGTGGTGGGGGCGTTTGCTGCCCGGGTCGGAGACCACCGACGACGTGCCCGCCGGTCTCGGCGGCGACCCGGCGCTGCATGGCGTCGAGCCCGACGAGTCCGACATCTGGATGGACCTCTCCGAGCGTGTCGGCCACACCCTGGTGCTGGGCACCACGCGGGTGGGCAAGACACGTCTGGCCGAACTGCTGATCGCCCAGGACATCCGCCGGGGGGAGGTGGTCATCGTCTTCGATCCCAAGGGCGACGCCGATCTGTTGCGGCGCGTCTACGCGGAGGCGCAGCGGGCGGGGCGGGCCGACGCCTTCTTCATGTTCCACCTCGGCCACCCGGACATCTCGGCCCGTTACAACCCGGTGGGCAGCTTCTCGCGCATCACTGAGGTGGCCACGCGCATCGCCGGGCAGTTGCCCTCGGAGGGGCAGTCGGCCGCGTTCAAGGAGTTCGTCTGGCGCTTCGTGAACGTGATGGCCCGGGCGCTGGTGGCGCTCGGGCGCACGCCCGACTACGAGGCGATCAACCGCCATGCCTCCGACATCGAGCCGCTGCTGGTCGACTACTTCGAGCAGTGGCTGGACCGTGAGCCGGCCGCAGCCGGGTGGCGAGACGAGCTCGAGCGCCAGCCGATCGACAAGAAGAGCCTCGACAAGGGGCTGCAGTCTCGTGGGCTTCGGGCGGTGAGCCTGGTGGAGTTCGCCCGGCGGCGACGCCTGTACGACCCCATCGCCCACGCGCTGGCCTCCACGCTCGCCTACGAGAAGAGCCACTTCGACAAGCTGGTGGCCTCGCTGCTGCCCCTGATGGAGAAGCTCACCACCGGCCGCACGGCGGCGCTGCTGTCCCCGGCGATGAACGCTCCCGGGGACTGGCGGCCGGTGTTCGACTGGAACGCGGTGATCAACCTGGGCGGCATCGTCTACGTCGGGCTTGATGCCTTGTCCGATTACGAGGTGGCAGCCGCGGTGGGCAATTCGATGTTCGCCGACCTCACCAGCGTGGCGGGCAGCCTCTACAAATACGGTCCGGGTCGGGGCTTTCCGGTGCCGGTGAAACCGCGGCGCATCGTCATCCACGCTGATGAGTTCAACGAACTGATCGGCGACGAGTTCATCCCGCTGCTCAACAAGGCGGGCGGGGCGGGCTTCCAGGTGACGGCCTACACCCAGACCTGGTCGGATGTGGAGGCGCGCATCGGCTCGCGGCCCAAGGCCGGGCAGATCGCCGGTAACTTCAACACGCTGATCATGCTGCGGGTGAAGGAGTTGGCCACCGCCGAGTTGCTGACCACGCAGCTGCCCACCGTGCAGGTGGTCTCCACGGTGGCATCGTCGTCGGTGTCCGATACCAACGACCCGGGCGAGTTCACTGACTTCGCCAGCCGCAACGAAGACCGGATCGCACCCGAGACCGTGCCGATGCTGGCGCCGACCGACCTGGTGCAACTGCCCAAGGGGCAGGCCTTCGCGCTGTTGCACGGCGGGCAACTGCACAAGATCCGCATGCCGCTCCCCGGGGCGGGCGACGATCCGCTGATGCCGGCCGGGCTGAAGGAGATCGGCGAGGCGCTACGCGCGCGGCTGGACGGGCCCTGGTTGTGGCCTGAGCCGGTACCGGACAGGGTCGAAGCAGAGGGCGCGCATGGGCTCCCGCAACACCAGCTTCCATGACGGGACGCTGGCGCGGGTGCTGCTCGCGCCGTTCAAGCTCGGGTTCGCACTGACGCTGGGGCTCGCCGGCCTGCTGCTGGTCGCGTGGACGGTGGACTGGGTGTTCGTCGCCCACGTCTGGCCGCGGAGGGTCGAGGGCTTGCGGACCCTGCTGGCCGAGGAACTGGCGGCAGGCACGGCGATGGCGGCTCGTCAGGGCGGCTCCGCGGCGGCGGTGACCGCGCCGGCCAACGCGCTCTATTGGCTGATTTTCGAGGCGACGGGGCTGCACGAGATGGGGCAACGGTTCGCCGAGGGCGCGCCGATGTCGATTCCGGACACCGTCGTGCGCAGTACCTGGATCGCCCGGCAGGAGGCAATCGAGGTGGCGATGATCGGCACTCAGCTGCTGGGCCTGCGCGCTGGAATCTTGGTCCGGTTTCTCCCGCTCCTCGCGCTGCTCTACGCGGTGGGCGCAGCCGAGGGTCTGAGCCAGCGGGCAATTCGCCGTGCCCAGGCAGCACGAGAGTCGGCGAGCCTGTACCACCGGGCGAAGTACGGACAGGTGGTGGTGCTGGCGCTTGGCGGGTCAGCCCTGCTGGTCTGGCCGGCGCCGGTCGCGTGGGGGCTGTGTGCCGGCGCCGGCGCCGCGCTGGTCGGGGTGCTGGCGGCGGGGCAGTGGGTGTACTACAAGAAGCACGTTTGAGGGGGCATTGCCCCGGCGGGCAACCTTCCCGCCCATCCTGCCGAGTGCCTGAGCGTACGCGCAGTACCTGCTCGCCCCAGCCCAGTGGCCCGGCTTGGGGTCAGGCTTGAATCGGCGTATGATGCATGAAACGTCAATGAGAAAGCATTCGATCTGCCATGTCCGCCGTGGTCGCCAATCCCCTGCCTGCCGCTTCGGCGCACGTCGCCCGCGCCTTGCGCCCAGGACATGTGTACAGGCGTGAGGACCTGGCGCCGCTCAGCACGGCCGTGGACCGCCACCTGCAGGAGCTGGTCTCGGCAGGCCGCCTGACCAAGCTCGCCCGCGGCCTGTACTACGCGCCGCGCGAGTCGGCGTTCGGCGTGGTGCCGCCTGCTGACGAGGAACTGGTCGCCGCGTTCCTGAAGGACCGTGACTTCCTTCTCTTCACCCCTTCGGCCTACAACGCGGCGGGTCTGGGCACGACCCAGCTCTACAACCGCACCTGGGTCTACAACCGCAAGCGCCATGGCGTGTTCACGCTCGGAAGCCGGCAGTACGACTTCAGGGTCAAGCCCCGGTTCCCGAGGCGGCTGTCGGACGAGTTCCTGTTCGTCGATGCGCTCAACAACCTGGGCGAGCTGGCAGAGGACGAGGCGGCCGTACTCGTGCGCGCCAGGCAGCGTGCCCGCGAGATGGATGGCACGAAGTTGAAGCGCGCCCTGGAGCAGTTTGGCCTGGTGGCCACCCGCAAGCGCGTGATGGGCTGGCTGGATGCCTGAGTTCCTGCACGCACGGCGCGACTTCGGGCAACTGGTCAGTCTGGTCGCTGCCGAGCGAGGTGTCGACCCGGTCCTGGTCGAGAAGGACTACTGGCTGATGCACTGCCTGTGGGGCCTTCAGGCGCAGGGTCTGCGATTCGAGCTCAAGGGCGGCACCTCGCTCTCCAAAGGCTTCGGGATCATCCATCGATTTTCCGAGGACATCGACATCCGCATCGAGCCTCCGGCCGCGCTCGACGTGAAAGCGAGCCGAAACCAGGACAAGGCGGCGCACGTCGAATCCCGACGTTCGTTCTACGACTGGCTGACCCAGGAGATCCGGATCCCCGGCATCGTCGCGGTCGAGCGTGACACCGATTTCGACGACGAGAAACTGCGCAGCGCGGGCATCCGGCTGGTGTATCCGACCACCCTGGGGTCGCTTCAGGGGGTCAAGTCCGGTGTCCTGCTGGAGGTCGGGTTCGACGAAACGGCGCCGAACCGTCCGGTCACGATCTCCTCCTGGGCATATGACACCGCCGTCGCACGCGGGGTATCGCTCGGGGACAACCGCGCCGTGGACGTGCTCTGCTACGAGCCCAGCCATACCTTTGTCGAAAAGCTACAGACGCTGTCCACCAAGTACCGGGGCTTGCCCGAGACGGGCCGGTTACCGCCGAACTTCCTGCGCCACTACTACGACGTGTACTGCCTGCTGGGGCTGCCCGAGGTGCTCGATTTCATCGGCACGCCCGCCTACGAGGCGCGCAAGCGGCAGCGGTTTCGGGCGGCTGATGAACGGGTCATTGCGCGCAATCCGGCGTTCGTCCTGGCAGACCCATCTCGGCGCGCCGCCTTTGCCGCCGAGTACGCGCGCACGGCCGCGCTGTACTACCAAGGACAACCGCCCTTTGAGGACATCGTTGCCAGGATTCATGAGCACATTGATCGGATGTGATCGTGACGGACGACCAGTCGGGTACGCGCGATCGTCTCTGAGCGATGTTCCGTGGGCCAATTCGTGGGCCAAATCCGGGGAACGCAGGGGAACGGGAAAAATCGAAACCCTTATAAATCAACAACTTACACTCCCCCTGACACCCCCTCATGCCCCTACCTACTGGGTTCGAGTCCCATCAGCCACCCCATCCCAGCGTTTCATCAGGTTCCATGCCGGACCGAACTTCCCGCCAAATCAACGACTTAGCCGGTCGCTTGAGTCAGGAAGGTTCCTGCCGTCCCACGGCAGCGCAGCGCAAGTAGGGGAACATGTAGGGGAACAAATGGCGTTCGTCATGCCATTTGGAGCTTTGTTCCCCTATGCTCACCGACAAGCAGTGCAAGAACGCGTTCTGCCCAGAGGGCAAAGCCCGCGCACGGGCGACCGATTCAGGTGGTCTCTACCTCGAAGTTGCCGGCGCCGGGTCCAAGCGCTGGTTCTGGAAGTACTACTTCGACGGCAAAGAGAAGCGCCTGTCCTTGGGTTGCTACCCTGAGGTCAGCCTCAAGGATGCTCGGGCCGCTCGAGACGATGCGCGGAAGCAACACCAATCAGGCATCGACCCGGTGCTCGCGAGGCAGGTCGACCGTCTCAGCTCCCGGTTCGACGCCAACGCCAGCTTCGAGGTGACCGCGCGTGAGTTCCACGCGACCAAGAAGGTCGGCTGGAGCGATCACTACGCCAAGCGCTGGATGGAGCGCCTCGAGAAGGACATCTTCCCCTGGCTGGGCAAGCTTCCGCTCTCCCAGATCGGCGCACCGATGCTGCTGCAGACGCTGCGGCGCGTCGAGGCACGTGGCACGCGCGAACTGCCTCACTCGCTGCTGGAAGCCTGCGGGCAGGTGTTTCGATACGGCGTTGCCACCGGACGTTGTGAGCGCAGCCCCGCTTCGGATCTGCGCGGCGCACTGAAGCCGGTGCTGACCAGACACGTCTCGGCGATCGTCGAACCGGATCAGGTCGGCGACTTGATGCGCGCGATCGACGGCTACCACGGTCACCCCGTCACCCGGGCGGCACTGCTTCTGTCGGCACTGCTCTTCCAGCGGCCAGGGAACATCCGGCAGATGGAGTGGGCCGAGCTGGATCTCGAGGCAAGGATGTGGGCGATACCCTCCGCCAAGATGAAGAGGACAAAGCGGGAGAAGATCAACGGAAGGCCGCATCTGGTTCCGCTCGCCACCCAGGCTGTAGACGCTCTGAAGGATCTGATGCCGCTGACCGGCCGAGGGCGGTACGTGTTTCCGTCCCTGATCAGTGCCAAGCGGCCGATGAGCGAGAACACGGTCCGCGTTGCCCTGCGCCGGCTAGGCTTCGACAACGAGACGATGACTCCCCATGGATTCCGGGCGATGGCCCGTACCGTGATGGTGGAGCGGCTCAACGTGGCGCCGGACGTGATCGAGGCGCAGCTGGCACATGGGAAGTCCGGCCCGCTGGGTGCTGCCTACGACAGGGCGGAGTTCATCGAACAGCGGCGCGAGATGATGAAGGCTTGGGCGGACTATTTGGACGAACTCAAGACCAAGCCGCTGGGCAGACCTCGCGAGAAGGATCGGACTGCAGACGGGACGCATCGAACAGAAGGTTGCGCGCCACCTGTGTGAAGGCGCCTGCGTCGGCTGCGTAGCGGCCTCGGTCCCGGAACAGCCTGTAGCCGCTTTTTGCGATCACGTAGTTCACACTGTGCGTCCTGCAATTGACGTTTGTGAGGAGACCATGAGACGCCTCCTTCTCTTGTTGGTCGTTGCTGCGTTTGCAGCAGTCGGGTGGACGTCTGGGGCTGACAGCGGAGTGGGAACGCAGGTCGTGCTGGCAGGCATTGCTGCGCTGTTTGGGATCGCAATAGGTGGTGCGCTGTTCCGGCGCAAGGCGCGAGCGACCCGAAACGATGTCGATACTGGTCACGACATTCCTGGGATGGGAACGTCTACGGCAGACATCGCAGCCAACTACTGGCGGGACAGGGGCCACCCGCCGCTCATGAAGCCACCATCGCCGCCGCCGGATCAGCACATCCACGATCCGGACCGGCTGGCCTGACTACCTTCGCTTCAGCAGGTCCTTCACTGCGTCGGCAGCGCCCTCGGCGGACTCCTTGGCATCCGCAGCTACTTGCTTGGCGGCGCGCTTGAGCAGTGATTGCCCTACGACCAAGGTTCCATCCTCGCTTCGCCCCGCGTCGGCAGCCGAGTTCAATGCGCCGCTCTGTTGCTGAACACCTTCGCGGATCGCCTGGCCGCGCTGTGAAACTGCGTCACGGACTGTGCCGGGCACGCTCGGTGGAGGTACTGCGCCAGATGGCAGACCGGGCTGGCGAGCGACTGCAGCATCGCCAGTGCGTCTCACGCTCTCGATATCTGGGCCCTCGGCCAGCTGATTGACCTGCCGCGCATGTTGCGTCCTGAGGGACTCAAATGACAGCGGCACGGCAGTACCGTCAGAGAGGGTCCGGTTCGGTCCGAGTGACTGCCTGGCAAGCTCGGCCTCCATCAGGGCACGGGCGGCGGCACTCGTGCCACCGTACTGCTCGGCGTACCGTGTGAACATGGCGAGGTTGTGCGGGTCCTGGGCAATGTCGAGCGCGATCACCTCGCCCCGTTCATAGGCTGCGCTCACGCGCTCCGCATAGGCGCTCCGATCTGAGAGACCGGCCTCGGCGCGCGAACTTCGGGTAGAGCTCGAGTTCAAGCGTGAAGACAGTTCACGTGCCTCGCGGGCGTCAGATGCGACAACCGACGCGAAGCTCGCGTCGCGGGACACTCGGTCGCCGAACTGCTTGAACTCGGCCAACTGCTCCGAGGTCAAGGCGCCCAGTACCCTCTGCTGGTCTGCCGAAAGCCCCGCCAGGTATCCCTTCTCCGCGTTGGCAGTTGCTCGAGCGCCGGCAACTGGTGTGGAGACACCGAGATGGCCAGAGGCGCCGAAAGCGATTCGTGCGACTTGCGACTGGCTCATCCCCGTGCTGTCGGCGACGCTCCTCGTGATCTGGTCCAACCGGTTCAGCGTCTGCCCCAACTGCTCGAAGCTGCTGGATGTCGACCCCGTGCTGCTCCGCGATGACTTCAGCTTTGCCAAGCCCTTGGTGAATGCCTCGGACAGCACCGCCGAACGTTCGGTGCTGGCGGCAACGGCTTCGCTTCGGGCTGCGTCGACCTGGCGGCTGGCGTCCTGGACATCCTGCTCGCTCACTCGCATGGAGACGACCCGGGACGCGTAGCCCTGGTTGCGCAGCAGGCTGACGGCGGTCCGGCCGGTCAGCATGTTCGACGAGAAGGTGTTACCGCTGATGTCGTTCTGCCAGTTGCTCATGAACGCGGACGTCCGGTTCGGCGCGAGCCGGATCTGGTCCATGGAGACATTGCCCATGCTCAGATTGCCAGCGGCGGCACCTGCCGTGGCGCCGGCCACCATCGACTGCAGGCCCGAGAGGCCGCCCACCAGCGCGGTGCCAAAGGTCTCCATCCGCTTGAGCGCCGCCCAGGCGATGAACGGGATGCTGATGGCGAGGTAGCCGACCACGGCTTCGCCGGAGATCGCCCGGGAGTAGATCGTCGATGCCGTCTGCAGCGACAGAGCCTTGGCGCCGCTGCCAAGGTCGGCTGCTGCCGAGAGGTCGTAGGCGGCGTATATGGATGCCATGTAGTTGAGCACGGCATACAGCGGCGGCCAGAGCTGGATCCAGATCAGCACCGCGGCATAGCCCTTGAAGGCCAGCATGGTCTCGCGCCCGCTGGTCAGCAGCATCAGCAGGACGAGCAGGGGGAACAGCGCGTAGGTGATGGCCTCGATCACGTTACGGAACACGGGCAGCGCCTGCTCGGCGACCTTGCCGGCGTTCAGCCAGGCCGCGTTCTGCTGCGCCACGGACTGCGCCCGTCCGACGGCCAGCACCATGGCCGCCGGGTCGTTCACCTTCTGACCGATGATGTTGCTCGTGTCGTTGATCGCATTCAGCACCGCGTTCTGGCGGATCAGGTCGGCAGCCGTCGCGGCCGCGGTCGCGATGCTGTTCTTCAGGTAGGCCTGCTGGATCTGCCCGGCGATGGCGGCATTGGCGGCCGCCGCCGGCAGCGTCGGATTCAGCTGGAAGGCGAGCCTGCCCTGGATGCGGGTCAGCTGCGCCGGCAACCGGCCGTTGAGGTTCGTGTAGGCATTCGGGCAGGTGTCGACGGTGATCGAGCCGCCGGCACTCGTTAACGTCGTGAAGCGGGCCGGGTTGGGCGATGCCATCAGCGCCCACACGTCGTCCGAACTCGAGAACGTGCCCGGATCGACCGTGCCGTCGATCAGGTCGTACATCGTGCAGTTGTGGATGAAGTTGACCAGGTCCGTGCGGAAGTTCGGATCCTGGAAGGCGACGCCTCTGGTCTCCCGGATGAGGCGGTTGCCGAACATCAGGCCGTTCTTCTCGTAGCTCAGTTCGCTCGGCAGGGCGCCGACACCCGGGATGACCTGGAAGGCCGTCTCGAACAGGCCTGTGAGGGTATGCCCGACCGTGCTGGTCACGCTGCCGAGGAAGGCCACGCCGAACGGGACGTTGGCCACCACCTTCACTGCGGATCCGCCGGTCTTGTCGACGACACTCACGGTCACCCGCGGCACGACGAGGACGGAGAACACCAGCAACACGGTGGCCAGCCACTTCCAGCCCTGGAGCTTTGCGGGCGCGAAGGCGTAGGCCACCAGCGCCGCGATGAACCCGCAGAAGGCCACCGCGGCAACCGCCGCCATGTAGTCGCCGGAGCCGTGGATGGCTGCCGCGGCGTTGAAGATGCCGAACAGGCTGTCGGCGTTCTGGTAGGCGTAGATCTCCCACATGCGTCGCTCCTGGGGACAGGCCCGGCTCTAGGTCGCTGGCGCGGCGCCTGCGGAATGCGGCCCTTCCCAGCGCCGTGTCAGCGGGCATGGAAGGCGGCCTGCTGCCCCAGCATGTCCATCACGTGCTGCGGCATGCTCGACCGCAGCTGCCGCTCTAGCTGCTCCAGGTGGCTGGACACCGCCCTGAACGAGCCGACCTTCTGGTACAGCAGGTTCTTCTCCTGCGACAACTGCAGCAGCATGGCCTGGGCCCGCTGCCTCACCAGGTTGGCGCGATCCCGCTGGGTCTGCTGCAGGGTGTAGTCCTTGTCGAGGGCCGCCATGCCCACGCGAAGGTTCCGCTCGAGGAAGACGTAGGCGTAGTCGGCCGCGATCACGTCACGGTACTGCGCGATCAGGCTGTCGGACAGCCCCGAGCCGGGGATCGTCGCGCCGATCGAGAGCATCTTGTAGACCGGTTCGGTGGTCTGGTTGACGAAGCCGACTTCGGCCGAGTTGTTCGGGATCGCCGTGCGCGTGGCGATCTTGTTGGCAATCGAGCGCATCATGGTCTCGACGCGGGCGGTGAAGGGCGTATGGGTGTAGCTGGTGTTCAGCGTCACCACGTCGCAGTCGGTGTAGTTGTTGCACTGGAGCAGGTGCTGCGTGACGTTGGTGCCGGTGCCCGCCGCCTGGCCGTACAGCAGCTGGCTGATCGAGGTGATCGTCGGCGCCACGGGCTCGGGGTCGCGCGCCGCATCCTCGGGGTAGAAGATCACCGTGCCGACGATGCTCATGATGAGCTCGCGCTCCTGGTCGTCGAGGTAGGTGCCGGTGCGCTGCAGCGCCTTCCATGTCAGGTTGCCGATGAAGGGCGCCTTGTTGCGGATGTTGGCGTCCCCAGAGGATCTGGCCGAGGCCAGGATGCCGGGGCGGTCGGTTGCGCAGCGGCGGCGCGCGGCATCCCGATCGGTCTCCAGGCCCATCTCGATCGCCAGATCGGAACAGGCCTCCTGCGAGCTGAAGCCCGCCGCCTCGGCGGCCGTGCTGACGATGGCCTTTGCGGTCTCGCAGGAGTTGATGCGCGCGTTGTTGATCCAGGTCTCCAGGCCCTTGGCCCACTTGGTCAGCCCGCCCAGC
>JADCGX010000180.1 GCA_020248785.1 Burkholderiales bacterium
CTGGCGCACCTGCTCCAGGGTCCGAACCTGCGACTCGTTCATGTCGATCACCATGCCTTCGATGATCGACGCGCCCGGCCGCCGGACTGCCCGTCAGCCCCTTACCCGCTCACCCCCTCCAGGCTCAGACCTCGTTGGAAAAGACTGGTGCTTGACTCAATCCGGCCGGGCCGGTAACGTTGTTACCCAATGGATGCCGCCGATACCAGTTTCAATTACCAGGACGCCCGCGCCGCAGGCGATGACGTGGTCCGCCGCGGGCTGCTGGCTCTGGCGGCCCGTCTGCTGGCCGAGGACGGGCCGCAGGCGCTGACGCTGCGTCACCTGGCGCAACGGGCCAACTGCTCCACCAAGGTCGTCTACACGCTGTTCGGCGGCAAGAACGGCCTGAGCGAAGGCCTGAAGGTGGAGGGCTTCGCGCGGCTGCGCTTCGCCGTCGAGCGCGAGCGGCGCCGCCACCGCGACCCCGTGCGCGCGCTGCTGCCGGTGATGCTGACCTACCGCAGCTTTGCCCTCGCGCACCGGGCGCTGTTCGGCGTGATGTTCGGCAATGCGCTGCCCGAGCACGTGCCGACCGAGTACTCGCGGCAGCAGGCGCGGTTGGCCCTGGGCGCGGTGGAGTCCGCGGTGGCCGCGGCGCGCGCCGCACTCGGTGCCGGGCCGGGCAACGCCCGCGAGGACACCGTGCGCCTGTGGGCTGCGGTGCACGGACCGGTCACGCTCGAACTCGAGGGCATCACCCCCTTCGACCGCGACGGCGAGCGGCTGGCCCGCCTCGCGGTGACCGATGTGCTGGCCAGCCTTCGACTCAATCAGCCTCGTGCTGCAACCTCGTTGGAGAAAGACCCATGAATCACCGCGATCGAACCCTGGCGGCGCTGTGCGTCGCCGTTGTACCCCTGGCATGGACGGCCGCGCCGGCGCAGGCACGCGACGAAGGTGCCGCCACCCTGCGGCTGGAGGTGGCCTCCTTTCGCAACGCCAAGGGCACCCTGAACTGCCGTCTGTTCACCGACGCGGCCAGCTTCCCGGATGGCGAGGGCGTGCGCACCGTGCGCGCCCCGATCGATGGCACCCAGGCCGCGTGCGTGTTCGAAGGGCTGGCCCCCGGCGCTTACGCGGTGGCGGTGGTGCATGACGAGAACGGCAACGGCCGGCTCGACAAGAACTTCGTGGGTATTCCGTCCGAGGGTTACGGCGTCTCGAACAACCGCACCTACGCGATGGCGAGCCCCAAGTGGGACGAGTCGCGCTTTACTCTGGCAGTGCGCGAGGCGGCCGTGCTGCGCGTCAGCCTGCGGTACTGAGCGTGCGGGCGATGCGGCAGCGGTTCTCGAAGCACCCGGCGCCTATTTCTTTTGTTCAATCGGTAACAATGTTTCTAATCGGGAACAATGTTCCTCCTTTTCACGGGAACGCCCAATGAATCCAGTCATGACCACCCTGATCACGGGCGGCGGCGCCGGCATCGGTTTCGAGTTGGCGCGGCTGCTCGCGGCACGCGGCCACCGTCTGGTGCTGGCCAGCCGCGATGCCGGGCGGCTGCAGGCCGCGGCCGACGAACTGCGCCGCGCGCACGGCGCCACGGTGCACGTGCATGCCATCGACCTGTCGGAGCCCGGCGCCGCGCAACGCCTGTTCGAGGCCACCGAGCGCCAGGGGCTGCGCGTCGACACGCTGGTCAACAACGCCGGCTTCGGCGTGGTCGACGAGCACGTCGCAATCGAGCCGGCGGTGCTGCAGCGCATGTTGCAGCTCGACGTGGTCGCCGTAGCGGAGCTGTGCCACCGTTACGGCGGCGCCATGAAGCAGCGGCGCGCCGGCCGCATCCTGAACGTTGCCTCGACGGCGGCCTTCCAGCCCACGCCGTACTTTGCCGCCTACGGCGCTGCCAAGGCCTTCGTGCTCAACTTCTCGGAGGCGCTGGCCAAGGAACTCGAGGATTACGGCGTCCGCGTCGGCTGCCTGGCGCCCGGGCCGACGGACACGGCGTTCTTCGACGGTGTCGACCCGCGCCGCATCGCAGGCGGGCACCACTTCGGCAAGGCCGGTCGGGCCGATCCGCGCGACGTTGCGGCGGCCGGGGTGGAGCTGCTGCTGGGCGGCGGCCTGACGCGGGTGGTGGGCCTTGCCAACCGGGTGATGGTCCTGAGCAACCGATTCGTACCGCGGCCCATGGTGGCCACGGTGTCGAAGCGGCTGCTGCGGCCGCTCGACATCGAGGACAGGATCGCGTGATCGCTTGCACCATGGCCGCCTTACGCGGCTCGGGTCCCTTGCCCCAGCGCTGCCCTTTGACCCGCTGCGCGGGCCAGCGCGCCCCGGGTGTGGCCTAATTGTCCGACCCTCTTACGGAGACCATCGATGCAACTGCCGTACAAGCTCATCCGCAACCTGCACCTGCTGGCATCGCCGTTCATCGGAGCCCTGGTGTACTCGGGGCCGCTGCGCGCGAACGAAACGTTCCTGGACGTGGTGCAGTGGGGCGTGTTCCCGCTCATGGCCGCTGGCGGGCTCTTGCTGTGGCTCGGCCCGCGCCTGGCGCGGCGTGCGGGAGGGGCGCGGAGCTGAGGGTCTGACCGGCACCGTCCAGCCAGGTTCGCAAGGCGCCGCCCACGGTGGCCGAGCGGGTTGAGGACCGGTGCCGGGACGCGCGGCCGCGGCGATGCGAGTGGCAGTGATAAAGTCAGGGCAGCGCCGATTTGTTGATCCGCTTGCGGGCGCGGGGGGCCAGTAGCCGCCCGACACACTCCGCTAAAGAGATCCACGACCGCCTTGTCCTGGTCGTGCCCCACGGAACCCGACAAGTCGCGCGCTTGCCGGGTTTTTTGTTGCCGATCCGTGATGACATGACCAGTCCGCCGCGCTCCGTGGGGAGCGTGAAGCCACAGCCGTACGCCTTCAGCGACCCGCTGCCGCTGGCCAGCGGCGCCAGCCTGCGCGACTACAGCCTGATGGTCGAGACCTACGGCACGCTGAACGCAGACAAGTCCAACGCAGTGCTCGTGTGCCACGCGCTGAATGCCTCGCACCACGTCGCTGGCACCTATGCCGACGCGCCCAGAAACGTCGGCTGGTGGGACAACATGGTGGGCCCAGGCAAGCCGGTCGATACCGACCGTTTCTTCGTCGTCGGCGTCAACAACCTGGGTTCCTGCTTTGGCTCCACCGGCCCGATGTCGCTCGACCCCGCCAGCGGCAAGCCCTATGGCGCGCGCTTTCCGGTGGTGACAGTGGAAGACTGGGTCAACGCGCAGGCGCGCCTGGCCGACCGGCTGGGCATCGCGCGCTTTGCCGCGGTCATGGGCGGCTCGTTGGGCGGCATGCAGGCGCTGTCGTGGACGCTGCAGTATCCCGAGCGCCTGGCGCACTGCGTGGCGATCGCCACCACGCCCAAGCTGTCGGCGCAGAACATCGCGTTCAACGACGTGGCGCGCACCGCGATCCAGAGCGACCCCGACTTTCATGGCGGCGACTACTACGCCTGGGGGGTGGTGCCCAAGCGGGGCCTCAGGGTCGCGCGCATGATCGGCCACATCACCTACCTGTCGGGCGACGACATGGCCGAAAAATTCGGCCGCGCGTTGCGTGGCAAGGCCGCGCACGACGCCTACGCCTTTGGCTATGGCGTGGAGTTCGAGGTCGAAAGCTATCTGCGCTATCAAGGCGACAAGTTCTCCGAGTACTTCGACGCCAATACGTACCTCTTGATCACCCGCGCGCTCGACTACTTTGACCCGGCGCGCAAGCACGGCGGCGACCTGGTGCGCGCGCTGGCGCCGGCGCAGGCCAGGTTCATGCTCGCCTCGTTCACCACCGACTGGCGCTTTCCGCCGGAGCGCTCGCGTGAAATCGTCGAGGCGCTGATCCGCAACGGGCGCGATGTGGCCTATGCGGAGATCGACGCGCCGCACGGCCACGATGCCTTCTTGCTCGAGGACCCGCGCTATCACAAGGTGGTGGCCGCGTACTTCGATAACATTGCGCGCGAGGTGCGCGCATGAGCGGCGTGAAGCGCGAAACCGGGGCTGCGGCCATGAGCGCCGCGGCGTCTGCGGTCGGCGCAGGGGCGGGCCGATGAACACGGAACTGGACGGCGCGCGGCTGCGCTACGACCTAGACCTGATCGCGCACTGGATCAAGCCGGGCTCGCGCGTGCTCGACCTGGGCTGCGGCGATGGGGCGCTGCTGGCGCACCTGCGCGACGCCCGACAGTGCGCGGGCTACGGCGTGGAGATCGCCGACCATCACGTGCTCGAATGCGTGAAGCAGAAGGTCAACGTGGTGCAGGCCAACCTGGACGCCGGCCTGCGGCTGTTTGCCGACGACATGTTCGACACCGTCGTGCTGTCGCAGACGCTGCAGGCGATGCACCGGGTCGAAAGCGTGCTGCGCGAGATGGCACGGGTGGCGCGCGAAGGGATCGTCAGCTTTCCGAACTTCGGGCACTGGAAGCACGCGTTCAGTCTGCTCGCCGGCCGCATGCCGGTGACCAAGCAGATTCCGTATCAGTGGTACGACACGCCCAACATCCACCTTTGTACCCCCAAGGACTTCGAGATCCTGGCCGCGCGCCTGGGCCTGGTGATCACCGACAAGGCGCTGCTCGCCGAGGGCAAGCCGGTGGCCGCCCTGCCGGCGCTGCGCGCGACGCTCGCGATCTATCGGTTCGAGACGCGGTAGTTCCGCTTCGGGCAACCGCTGGCGTGCGCAGGAGTAGCCTCACGCGTCAATCCGCACTCCTCGAACCCGGTCCTTGCCATGAGCCTGCGCGACACGCTGATCCGCAACTTCAACGAGGTCGAACTGCAAACCAACGACCGCGCGCCGCTATACGACGGCGACCGCTACGGCGGCGTGATTGGCGCCGATGTCGGTCTGCCGGGTCGCAAGATCGGCTGCGGCATTGACATCCTGCCGCCCGGCAAGCGGTCCTGTCCCTACCACTTTCACTACGCGCAGGAAGAAGTGTTCATCGTGCTCGAAGGCGAGGGCACGCTGCGGGTGGCAGGCGAGATGGTGCCGATCCGCGCCGGCGACGTGATTTCGATCCCGCCTGGGCCTGCGTACCCGCATCACATCCTCAACACCTCCAGCGCGCCGCTAAAGTACCTGTCGTTGTCGACCAAGGAGTATCCGGAGGTCTGCGAGTACCCGGACTCGGGCAAGTACATGGCCTTCACGCCCGTCGATGGACCGCTGTTGCAACGGCGGCGCATGCACCGGCCCGACAGCGATCTCGACTACTGGGACCGCGAGGCTTGAGTCCGGGCACGGCGGTTGCGCGCGAACGATCTGCGCGCAAACGATCCGGGCGCATCGAATGCGGCCGCAGGATCGACACCGCGACGGGCGAACGCAGAACGCGCAGCTCGGACGCGCAAGGGCGGGTCGCGCCTTTGAACCGAGAGGCGCGCACTGGCGTAGACGGCCCGGCCGAGCGGGGCCAATAGAATCGGGATCAACTCAGAGTGCCTCAGCCATGCGCCACACCAACATCCTCGTCCTTGGCGGCTCCGGCTTCGTCGGCCGCTACATCGTCAACGCGCTCGTTGCGCGCGGCTGCCGCGTGATCGTGCCGGCGCGGCGGCGTGACCGCGCCAAGCACCTGATTCTGCTGCCGACCTGTGAAGTGGTGCAGGCGAATATCCACGATGACGCCACGTTGGAGCGTCTGCTTGCGGGTCAGCATGCGGTGATCAACCTGGTCGGCATCCTGCAGGGCAGCGAGGCACAGTTCGAGCGCGCGCACCACGCGCTGGCGCGGCGCGTCGTCGCCGCCTGCACCAAGCTCAAGGTACAGCGCTTGTTGCACATGAGCGCGCTTGGCGCCGACGCCAACGGGCCGTCGATGTACCAACGCAGCAAGGGCCGCGGCGAAGCTGTGGTGCGTGCGAGCGCACTGCACTGGACCATTTTCCAGCCATCGGTCGTGTTTGGCGTGGAGGATCGCTTCCTGAATCTGTTTGCCAAGCTGGCGGCGTTCGCGCCCGTCTTGCCCCTGGCCGGCGCCGATGTGCGATTTCAGCCGGTGTGGGTCGAGGACGTTGCGCACGCGTTTGTGCAGGCGCTCGACAATCAGGCCACAGTCGGCAAGACCTACGAGTTGGTCGGTCCCAAGGTATACGCGCTGCGCGAGCTCGTCAGCTTTGCGGCGCGTGCGGCAGGTCATCCGCGGCCGGTCATCAGCTTGCCGATGGCACTGGCGCAGGTGCAGGCGCGCCTGATGGAGTTGCTGCCGGGCGAGCCGCTGATGTCGCGCGACAACCTGGCCAGCATGCAGCGCGACAACGTTGCCAGCACGCAGCCGTATGTGCCGCCACCGGAACTCGACTTGCGCCTGACGCCGATGGAGCCGGAAGCGTCGCTCTATCTTGCGGGCAAGCATCCGCGCACCCGCTTCGGCGGCTTTCGCACGCGCGCCGGGCGGTGACGGCCGCGGTGAGCGCGCCGACTGTCGAAGGCGCGCGCTCTTTGCGTCGGTTGAATCCCTCGGCCAGCGCCATACTGTGGCGACTTGCCGCCACTTGACCACGTCAGGCTGAGACAATGCTCACACTCATCATCGGCAACAAGAACTACTCGAGCTGGTCTCTCCGGCCCTGGCTCGCAATGAAGGTCGCGGGCCTGAGCTTCACGGAGATCCGCATCCCGCTCGACCAGCCCGAGACAAAGGCAAACATCCTGCGCTACTCGCCCAACGGCAAAGTGCCGTGCCTGATCGATGCCAGCCGCGACGTGAGCAACCCGCTGACGGTGTGGGACTCGCTTGCCATTTGCGAGTACGTCAACGAGGCGTACGCCAACGGCGCGCTGTGGCCGGCCGATGTGCGCCTGCGTGCCAGCGCGCGCGCGATCGCCGCCGAGATGCACTCGGGCTTCGCCAATGTCCGCGCGCATCTGTCGATGGACATCCGTAACCGCAAGCCCGAGCACGGCGCGCGCGCGCTGGCGCGTCCAGAGGTCGCAAGCGAGGTCGAGCGGATCCGCGGCATCTGGTCTTCTGCCCTGGCCGCATCGGGCGGTCCGTTTCTGTTCGGACCGTTCTCGATCGCCGATGCGTTCTACGCGCCGGTGGTCACGCGCTTTGCGACCTACGCGGTGCCGCTGGATGACGCGCTCGCTGCCTACAGCACGCGCATCTTCGAGCTGGCGCCCATGCAGGATTGGGTCGCCGCGGCGCGGGCCGAGCCTGAAGTGCTGGCCGACCATTAGTGACGCACGCAAGCGTGGCATGAAGGTTTACGCCGTTGGCGGCTGCGTGCGCGACGCGCTGCTCGGCCGGCCCGTGGTCGACCGCGACTGGGTCGTGGTGGGCGCCACGCCGCAGCAGATGCTCGATGCTGGCTACACGCCCGTGGGCCGCGACTTTCCTGTGTTTCTGCACCCGCAGACGCACCAGGAGTACGCGCTGGCGCGCACCGAGCGCAAGACCGCGCCGGGCTACCACGGCTTCGCCTTTCATGCCGCGCCCGATATCACGCTCGAGGACGATCTGGCCCGCCGCGACCTCACCATCAACGCGATGGCGAAGGACGCCGATGGCACGATCATCGACCCGCATGGCGGCAGGCGCGATCTCGCCGCCCGCATCCTGCGCCACGTGAGCCCTGCGTTTGCCGAGGACCCGGTGCGCATCCTGCGGCTGGCGCGCTTCGCGGCGCGCTTTGCGGACTTCAGCGTCGCGCCCGAGACGCTCGCACTCATGCGGCAGATGGTCGCGGCGGGCGAGGTCGACGCCCTGGTGCCCGAGCGCGTGTGGCAGGAACTGGCGCGCGGCCTGATGGAAGACGCACCCGCGCGCATGCTGACCGTGTTGCGCGACTGCGGTGCCCTGGAGCGCTTGCTGCCGGAGCTCGACCGCCTGTGGGGTGTGCCGCAGCGCGCGGACTACCACCCCGAGGTCGACACCGGCATGCACATGCTGCTGGTGATCGACATGAGCGCTCGCCTGCGGGCCGCCTTGCCCGCGCGCTGGGCGGCCCTGCTGCACGACCTTGGCAAGGGCACGACGCCGGCCGAGGTGCTGCCCAAGCACCACCTCCATGAGATGCGCAGTGTGGATCTCGCGCAGCGCGTGTGCGACCGCCTCAAGGTGCCCACCGACTGCCGCGATGTCGCGTTGCTGGCCGCGCGCGAGCACGGCAACATTCATTGCTCGCTCGAGTTCGACGCTGCCGCGCTGCTGCGTCTGCTCGAGCGCTGCGACGCGCTGCGCCGCCCGAGCTTGCTCGATCACGTGCTCGATGCCTGCGAAGCCGATTACCGCGGCCGCACCGGCCTCGAAGACCGCTCCTACCCGCAGCGCGACCGCTTGCGTGCTGCACTGGCCGCCGCGCGTGGGGTGGACGCCGGCGCGGTGGTCGCGCGGCTCGGTGGCGAGACAAGCGGCGAGCGCATCGCGCAGGCTGTGCATGCGGCGCGGATCTCTGCCATTCTGGCCTCCGGGGTCTAGCGACCGCGCAGGTGCCGTGCGCGGTATCGCGTTCATCGCGAGCGAGGCGTCGTAAGCAAGGGTCAATGTCATAGTCTTACTATGTCATAAAAGCAGTTTTCTGCTTTGCTGGCCGCAATGTGGACAGCGGCCGAGGCGATGGATGAGCTGGACGCCGAGCAGGTGGCGGAGCGTCGCGATCGAGTTGGGCACGTGCCGCTGAGAGGGTGTAAACGAATTCAATACCCCGTGCGTTACGTCTCGGTCGAGTCGATGCAGCATGGGGTGAGGGATGGCGAACAGCACTGCAAGCGAGCGAGCCGGGCGGCCCGGCCGCAAGCCCGCGTTGAACGCCGCGCACACCGCGGTGCTGCGGGCCATCGTCCGCGGGCGGCCGCGCTGCTCGCTGGATGAGCTGACGCGAGAGTTGTTCGTCCGCACGGGCGTCCAAGTCAACCCCGTGACCGTGCGCAAGGCCTTGCGCGCGGCGGGCATCGCGCGCCTGAAGCCGCAGCGCCGCGCCGGTGAGCGCGCCGCGGCGCAAGGGTCGGCGCCCAAGCGCTATGGCTATACGGCGGCCCACCGACGCGCGGACGGCGCCAGCGGCATGAACACCGATCTGACCGATGCCGAGTGGGCGCTGGTGGCTGACCTGTGCGAGCGCGCCGGCCAGCGCGGCGCACCGCCGCGCTTTGAGCGCCGCCACATGGTCAACGCCTGCTGCTACGTGCTGCGCACGGGCTGCGCGTGGCGCCTGCTGCCCAAGACCTTCCCGCCCTGGCAGGCGACCTACATGGCCTTCAAGCGCCGGGCCGCCGCGGGCGTGTTCGAGACCCTGCACGACCGCTTGCGCCAGCAGTGGCGTGACCGCATCGGCCGCGCCCCCGATCCC
>JADCGX010000181.1 GCA_020248785.1 Burkholderiales bacterium
TCGCGCTTGGCCTGCTTGAGCAGCAGCAGCGCGCGGATCATCTTGATGCCGCCGCCGGTGGAGCCCGCGCTGGTGGCAAAGCAGCACAGGAACAGCATCAGCACCGGCGCGAAGATCGGCCACTGGTTGTAGTCGGTGCTGGTGAGTCCGGTCGTGGTGGCGATCGACACGGTGTTGAACAGCGCATAGCGCAGCGCCGTGGCGAAGTCCGCGTAAACACCGTTCCACTGCAGGAAGACGGCGATCAGCAGGACCGCGCCCAGCACCACCAGCACGAAGGCCTTGGCCTCGGGGTCGGCGGCGTAGACCCACGGCGAGCGGCGGCGCCACGCCAGGAAGTGCACCGAGAAATTGATGCCCGCGATCAGCATGAAGACCACGACCATCGCCTCGATCAGCGGCGAGTCCCAGTGGCCGATGCTCGCGTCATAGGGTGCGAAGCCGCCCAGCCCCATGGTCGAGCACATGATCATGAAGGCGTCGGGCCAGCTCATGCCGGCCCAGCGCAGCGACAGGAAGCACACCGCCGAGATGGCGAGGTAGATCGCGTACAAGCCCTTGGCGGTCTCGGCGATCCGCGGCGTGAGCTTGCTCTCCTTGAGCACGCCGGTGGACTCGGCCTTGAACACCTGGCTGCCGCCGACGCCGAGCATCGGCAGGATCGCCACCGCCAGCACCAGGATGCCCATGCCGCCCATCCACACCAGCAGGTGGCGCCAGATGTTGATCGACAGCGGCAGGTCATCGAGCCCCGACAGCACCGTGGAACCGGTGGTGGTGAGGCCGGACATCGCCTCGAAGTAGGCGTCGGTGAAGGACAGGTCCTTCAGGTGCAGCAGCAGCGGCAGCGTGGCGAAGCCCGGCAGCACCGTCCACACCAGCGTGACCAGCAGAAAGCCGTCGCGCGGCAGCAGCTCGCGCTTGTAGCGCCACGTGGCCAGGTACAGGGCGCCGCCGGCCACCAGGGTGATGACGATGGCGTTGTCGTAGCTCGGCAGCGCCGCATCGCGCCCGAAGAACGCAAAGCCGAGCGGCACGATCAGGGTGATCGCAAAGATCACCACGATCGCACCGAGCACGTTCAGGACCGGGAAGATCGAGCGGGCGAGAGCGGACATTGACTCGCTGTACGTGTACGCGACCGCTTTGCGGTCGCACGTGCACGCAAAGCGGTTTGATCAGAGGGCTTCGCTTCAGAGCGGCTGCGCGCTACGCCCATCGATCAGGGGCGGCGGCCTCCAGGGCCGCCGCGAAACGCGCGCAGCATACGCCGGGCACCGTGGCCCGAGCGAACCCGATCATCCCGATCAAGGGCCCACCCGCAGATCAGGCCTTGGCGTCCGGCCGCGAGCGGCTGGCCTTCGGTGTCGTAAAGCCTACCGGCCGTACAACACCGAAGGCAACCAAAGCCCGATCTGCGGGAACAGGTACAGCAGGAAGATCGCCAGAACCTGGATGCCCATGAAGGGCAGCATGCCCGCAAAGATCTGGTTCAGCGTCACGTGCGGCGGGCTGACGCCCTTCAGGTAGAACGCCGCCATGGCCACCGGCGGGCTCAGGAAGGCGGTTTGCAGGTTCAGCGCCACCAGCAGCCCGAAAAACAGCGGGTCGATGCCGAAGTTGTCCAGCAGCGGAATGAAGATCGGCATGAAGATCACGATGATCTCGGTCCACTCCAGCGGCCAGCCGAGGATGAAGATGATCACCTGCGACAGCAGCAGGAACTGGGTGGGCGTGAGCCCGAGCGACATCACCCACTTTTCGACCAGGTCCTGACCGCCCAGCAGCGCGAAGGCGGCCGAGAAAATGGAGCTGCCGACGAACAGCCAGCACACCATGGCACTGGTCTTGGCAGTCAGGAACGACGATTCCTTGACCGTCTCGTACAACCCCGACTGCTTGAGCGCCAGCAGGCTCCAGACGCCGACGCCGACGATGGCCAGCAGGCCGAACCAGTTGGGCATCGGGCCGAACACATCGGGCAGGCGGAACCAGAACAGCGCGATGACCAGCGGCGCCAGCAGCGGGATCCACGAGAAGAAGATCCGCTTCATCTTCTCGCTCGGGTAGTTCAGCGTCATGTAGATCGCCGCCAGCACGTAGCCGCCGAAGGCGCCCACGGCGGCCGCCTCGGTCGGCGTGGTCAGGCCGAAGACGATCGAGCCCAGCACCGCCAGGATCAGCACCACCAGCGGGAAGAACGAGGCCAGCAGCATCTTGAAGATCTCGAGCCGCTGGAACGTGAAGACGGCGTAGAACAGCGCGAGCAGGATCACGCCGCAGCCGAACATGATCCAGTACCAGGTGGGCGCGTCCGGGCGCTCGGCGCTGGCCGCAGGCGCAGCGGCGCCGGGCGGTTCGGCCACGCCGCCGGCCGCCGGTGCAGCCGCCGCTCCGGGCGGCTCCGCCACCGCGCCTGCCGGCGCCGGCTCACGCACGGCCCCGGCGGGCTCCTGCACACCACCGGCCCCCGGGGGCTCCTGCACACCGCCGGCCGCGGGCGGCTCCTTCAGGTCGCCCGCCGCAGGCGGCTCCTGTACGCCGCCGGCCACGGGCGGCTCGGCCAGGCCGCCCTCGGCCCTGGGCTCCTGCACTCCGGCACCCGGAGGCTCCTGGACGTCGGCCGCGTTCTTCTCGGCGCCGGCGGGCTCCGCCAGGCCCAGTCCCGGGTCCATCTGCACCACCGCCTCGACCGGCTTGGTGGCGATCCAGTAGGTCTCGGCCATGATGAAGCCGA
>JADCGX010000182.1 GCA_020248785.1 Burkholderiales bacterium
CGCCGTTGCGGTCGACCAGCAGATCGCCCGTGCGGGTCGCCAGCGTCAGGGTGCCTTGCTGCACCAGCCGCAGGATGGTCGATCCGGTGACCCATTTGGTGGCCGAGGCGATGGGATTGCGCGTCTGCGACGTGTAGCCGCCCGAGCTTCGCGAATAGACCACGCCAGCGGGTATTGCCACTTCGACCGTCAGGCCGTTGCCAAACGATGGGGCGGCCTCGTCGACGGCGGCGTCGACCGCAGCCCAGACGAGGGGGGCGGGCGGAGGGGGGGCGGGCGGTGGTGGCGCTGGAGCCGGCGGGGGAGGTGCTGCCGGCGCAGGAGCAGGTGCCGCGGCGTCCGAGCCGCCACCGCCGCAGGCCGTCAGGGCAGCCGCGCCGATGGCGCCCAGCAGCAGCCGACGCTGCTCGGTTTGCAAGGATGCGGGGCTGCCGAAGCGTCGGGGTCGGGTGGGGGTCATGGCGCTGGGGGCAAAGAGGAGGTGGCGGCATTATCCAAAGACCCCGTGTCGGGATGGCGAGTGCGCGGTAAAGAAGCGTGAACGCGACGCGGTGACGCTTCTTGTTCCTGTGCTTGGCGGCATCGAATTGCCCCATGGACACGTGCGGCGAATGCTCCTGGAGGGCATTCACGCTTCTTTACCGCCCACTCGCCGTGGCTCAACAGAGCCCTTCGATCATGGTGCTGGTTCACCCCCCATGAGCCGCGCCATGACCGTCATTCGCCCCTCTGTTTCAGCCCGCGCAGAGCCGCTGCAACCCGAGCGCCGCCGGCTGCTGATCAACGCCGCCAGTTCGGTCGCCTTGACGGCCTGCGGCGGCGGTGGCTCGGACGGCGGCACACCGGCCCCGATCCCCACGCCAAAGCCCGCGCCTGCCCCAGCCCCCAGCCCAGCCCCCAGCCCGCCACCGGCCTCCGGGGGTTTTGAGCGTTACCTGGAGGCCCTGCCCAGCAGCGACCAGGTGCGTGCCTGGATCACCAGCATCGTCAACTTCGGCATTCGGCGTTCGGGCTACCCCGCCGACCCTTTGACCACGGGCTTCGCGGCCTCAGTCCTGGCGTCGATGGGGGTGCAGGTCAGCACGCAGGATGTGCCGGTGACGCGCTGGGACACGGTGGAGGGACAGAGCAGCGTGCAAGTGTGCATCGGCAGCGCCTGCGTCACCTACCCGGCCTTCCCTACGGTGACCAGCCGCCAGACTGCGCTGCGGCAAGGCGATTTGGTGCGCTACCAGGACGCGACCACGCCCGTTACCGGCAAGGTGGTGCTGCTGGACTACCCGATGGCGCGGTTCGCCCCTGGCGCCTTGCAAAGCCGCGCCGACTGGGTCTACGACCCCGACAACGACCTCAACAAGACCCTCCACCCCAATTCGCGGCCGCAAACCTCGAACGCCGGCAAGACGCTTGCCAGCCTGCTGCTCAAGAAGCCGCTGGCCGTGATTGCGGCATTGGACGACTTCATCGACACGCCCTACCTGTACGGCGCGCACGCTGCCGCGCCGTACGACCGCGACATTCCCATCGTCTGGGTGAGCCCCTCCACGCGCAAGGCGATCCTTGCGCAGTGGCAGGGCGGCGGCGCCAGCGCCAGCGTCAACGTGGTGTCCAACGAGACGAAAGCCATGTCGCGCAACGTGATCGGCCGCCTGCCTTCGAGTCTCACGGACCAGGTGATGCTGATCGGCTCGCACCACGACGCGCCCTTCATGGGGGCCACCGAGGACGCCACCGGCACGGCGCTGGTGCTGGCACAGGCGGCGTACTGGTCCAAGGTGCCGGCGGCCGAGCGGCCGTTCGAGTTTGTCTTCTTGCTCAACGCGGCTCACATGCAGGTCAGCGCGGGCTGCGAGGCTTTCGTTGCGGCCAACCCGACCTTGCTGCCCCGCGTGGTGCTCGATGTCCACCTGGAGACCCCTTGCCAGGAGTTCGACGTCGACGCCAACGGCCAACTGCTCGACCTCGGTCGCATCGAGCCGCATTGGATTTACACCAGCCGCAACCCCAACCTGCAGGCGGCGTTGAAGTCGGCCATCCAGGCGGAGGACTACCGGCGAACGATGATGGTGCCGCCCGAAGAGTTTGGCGACGGCCCCCCCAGCGATTCCAAGGCCCTTTGGAAGGCGGGGGTGCCGGTGATGGCGCACATCTCCAACCCGGTGTACTACCTCACCATCGCCGACACCCTGGACAAAGTGAACCTGCCCAGCCTGGAGAAAGTGACGCGCTACGTCGCCCGCACGCTGTGGGCGTTGCAAGGCACCACCGCGGCGCAGATGCGGGCCGGCATCGTGCCGGGCTGAGGCCCAGCGCTGGCCCCGAAGGCCGTTGGTTCAGAATTGCCAGACGCCTTGACGCCATGGACGACGACGGGGCCGACGCCTCTGGGAGACCTTCATGCTGCGAGCGATGGCTGCTTTCCTCGTACTGACCTGCCTGTCTGGTATGGCCAGGGCCCAGGGCCTCGATCAGCCGCTGAGACCCACCCAGACCCTCAAGATCACGCCCTTGACACCGGCCAGCGCGGAGACGGCCGGCCCGGTCCTGGGTCGAGGGGGAGCAACGGCAACCTTGCGATCTCCGCAGGCCGAGCGAGGCGTGCTTTCCAGTTTTCGGTTTGGCTTCATGGGGACTGACCACAAGGTCAACACCCTGGGGGTGTTGGTCCAAGGTCAGCGGGCGGAATTCATCCTGCGGGATCGCGATGCCAACGACCCGTTTCGCGCCCATGCCACGTGGCTGCAGTCGCCCTCGTACTCGGCCACCCAGGAGGTGTCGGCCCACGCCTCCGGCGACGTCAAGATCGACCTGCCAGCCGGACCCGCGGGTCATGTGGCTTTGCTGCAAGGCTTCCAGTTCAAGCGCGCCCGTGCGACCGATGCGAACGTGCGTCTGGTGGCCGTCCAAGTCGCGGAAGACAGCCGTTCTGTCCGGGTTGCACTGGTCGACGACCAAGGCGCCGATTTCCGGGGCATGGACGGTGTGCAATCGCTCGGTTTGGCGGCCCTGACGCTTGGCGAGTTGCTGGCCCTGCCGGTGTTCGGCGCGCGGCTGACGGGCACCCTGCCCGAGTTCGACGAGAGGCGCTTGCGCACCTACACCGTCACGGTGCAGTACGTCTGGGTGCCGCCGTCTTTGGTTTTGGGCGCTGGGCTCGTTGCCGGCACCACGCGCATGGCCGATGCCGGCACGCTGCCCGATTCCAACGACAAAGTGGGCCTTCGCGGATTTCGCTTCGGCACATAGGAAGTTCAAACGCCCCCTAAAGCCCGACGACCAGACCGCGGCCAGCCAAGAAGGGCCGACTGCGGCAGTGAGATCGTGGCAGATCGTGGCAGCGGTGCCCATTCGGACCGTCTCGCCGCTCCCCCCGGGGTCTCGTCTGGCCTTGATCTGCCGCCTCAGTCTCAGGGTTGACCCTCATCCGGCTACGCCTCGCTCACTGGGCGCGCAGCATGGCCCGGCCGCAGGCGACGCGGAGGTCTGCGCAAGCGGTGTCGATCAAGGCCGGCACCGGCCAGACGGTGTTCAGGCGGGGAGGCTTCAGCCCTGCACCACCTCGCGTGCCCGCCCCCGAGGCGGTGGCTGCGGATCCAGCCCGAGATGGGTGAGGATCTGCCCTGCGCGGCACGCCCTGGCTCGATGGGTTATCGGCGCACGGTCAGCGTGTTGTAGTCCTGCCCCTGGTGCGGAAGATCGAAGTAGTAGCGGCCGCCGCCCATTTGGTACAGCGCGCCACGCTCCACCGGTCGCCTTGCAACCACAGGCACAAGCCGTCATTGGCGACCCGCCAGCTGCCCTTCCATCGCAGCACGAGCAGCCGCATCTGGACCGCCAGCTCGCCGCCGGGTCTGAACCGGTGCGTGAGCCCGCCGTGCACGGCGCTGCCGAGCTGGATGGGGTGTTCGAACAGGGCACCGATCTCGCTCGCGTTCATCCGCTGGGCGCCCGCGGGCACCGGGTTGGACGTCGGGGTGACGCAGGCCGTCAGCAGCGTCGCCGAAGCCAGCGCAACGAGCCCGTGCAGGCGCTGAGCCATGACGCTCTCGGGTCACTCGAAGGCGAGCGCCTCAGCCGCGGCGCAGGACGGGTCGACCGCCTGACCC
Source organism: Burkholderiales bacterium (assembly GCA_020248785.1). Taxonomy (GTDB): domain Bacteria; phylum Pseudomonadota; class Gammaproteobacteria; order Burkholderiales; family Burkholderiaceae_F; genus JALHMQ01. The sequence goes on from JADCGX010000182.1 coordinate 4,107, forward strand.
GCGAGGAAAGCCCTCACGATCGCATTGGAGCAGGCGCTGCCGTTCTGCACCGAGTGGCCGCGCGTCGGGAAGCTCACCACCGTCGTGTTGGGCAGCGTGCTGGCCACCTGCTGGGCCCAGGACGGCGGCGTCAAGGGGTCGAAGGTGCCGGACAGGATCAGCGTGTTCACCGCACTCGTCACCGGCAGAAATGCGCTGGCCGGCAGGTCCTTGCGGTAAGGCCAGGCCCCGCAGAGGGCGTAGATCGACTGGTTGACTGACGTCCGGGCCGGCCGCAACGACGGGCGAACTTGCAGGACCGAGGCGGCCAGTTCGGCCTCTGTAGTCGTCGCGTTGTCCGCGCAGGTCACCGACAAGAGTTGACCGAAGGTCTGCCTGAGCGAGCTGTCGTCGATGAGTATGTCCTCGATGAATTGGGGCAGCGTGCTGGGAACCTGCCCGGCATTGACCCACCTCTCCATCTCGGCCACCAGCCTCGGGAAGCTCGATGGCGAGAAGGCTGCTGTTTGCCCGAGAACGCTCAAGGCCACGTTGGCATTGGCCTCATTACCGGGACCTCCCTGCCAAGGCAGCGGCATGGCGTTCAGCCTGTCGAACAGGGTCGACACGCGGTCGTCCAGGTCCGGGTACCGAGCCGCACAGGCGGGCTGCGCCGCACAGGCGGCAGCCAGGGCGGAGAACGCCGAGTCGTAGGCCTGAGCATCACCCCGCAGCGGGAACACCGCAGGGCTGACAACCGAATCGAGCACCATGGAATCCACGCGGGTGCCGTGGCGCCGCAGCATTGCGAGCCCCCAGTTCGTGCCGAAGGAGACGCCGTTGAGCACCACCTTGTCGTAGCCGAGCAGGCGGCGCAGGTCCTCGACGTCGTCGGCCATGTCATCGGTCGTGAAGTTCCGAGGCTGCACACCGTTGGCGATGAGGCCGTCGGCACAGGCCCGGAGCGCCGGCAGCACGACCGACAACTCTGCTGTCGGGTCGCGGAACGATTCCGGTCCCCACGAGCTCCCGGTGTTGGCGCAGGCCAGTGCGGGCGTGGTGGCGATCGATCCACGCTGCTCCAGCACCACCTCGTCGCGGGGCAGCTTTGCGCCACCGTTGAAGCCGGGGCTGAAGCCTGCCGGTACCTGTGCCAGCACCTCGGTCCAGGTCTGGCCGGGACCCCCGGTCAGGTAGAACACCGGCGCCCGTGAGGACGCCGTCGCAGGCTTGAACACGGCGAACGGGATGCGCACGGTCGGGCCGGAAGGGTTGCTCCGGTCCTGCAGTACGACCAGCTCGCCGCAGCGCACGCCCGTGCTGAGCTGCTGGCTCGGGTGCAGCGTGTAGGGGCAGCGCGACTCGTCCAGCCGCGGTACCTGGGTAGGAGCTGGGGTCGGGACGGGGGTCGGGGGCGCGGGGGAATCGGACGAGCCGCCGCCGCCGCAGGCGGTAAGTCCGATGGCGGTGGCCGCGACGGCCAGGCTGGCCAGGACGCGTCGAAGATGCGGGATCGTGTGCATGAGGCGCCACTCGGGCAGTTGGGACGGGGTGCGCTTGCGGGCTTGGCAGCGCAGGCGGCCGCAGTCTCCGGGGCGCCCGGTCGGGCCACCAAGCGGCGCTCGCTGCGGTGTCGTCCGGCGACACCGGGCGTACCGCCAGCCGGCACCGGCCGCTGCCGCGGTCACGGCGCCGGCGGGTTGCGACGGGCCGCCACGGGCTTCCGCGGCGTGTGTCGGCTGGCTCGTCCTCGGCCTGTCAGGCCGCCTGCGGCTTCACGCGCAGCGCCCACAGCACGCCGGCCACCAGCAGCACCACGCCCAGCACCACGCCCAGCAGCACGCCCGGGGCGGGGGCCTGGCCGCGCAGCGCCAGCGCATAGGCCAGCGCGGCCAGCGTCTCGAAGACGATCAGCTGCCCGGCCAGCGCCGGGGGCAGGCGCTGGCTGGCTTCGTTCCAGCACAGCGTGCCCAGCCAGCTGGCGAACAGGCCGATGGCCAGCATCAGGCCGATGAACTCCCACGCGCGCGGGCCGAAGGGCATCTGCAGCTCGCCGCCGCCGAAGGCCGCGTCACCGATCCACAGCAGCGCGTAGCCCACCGCCGCCATCGGCAGCGTCACCAGCCCCTGCGCTCGATCACGGACTGCAGCAGCGCATGCAGCTCGTCGTCGGTGGGCGAAGCCGCCTCGATGAAGGCCGGCGAGCCATCGGCGGCGCGGCGGTACACCCCGTCCAGCACCAAACAGTGCAGGTGGATGTTGAGGTTGGCC
>JADCGX010000183.1 GCA_020248785.1 Burkholderiales bacterium
AGCGGCGCCAGGGCGACCAGTAGCGCACGGCGCGCGGCGCTCGGCCAACGGTCGCGCCGGTCGCGCCGGGCGCGTCCGGCCGCCCGGGCCGGCACTCACCGCGCGAGGAAACGCTCCACCAGGTTGACCCAGAGGCTGGCGCCGATCGGCAGCAGCTCGTCGTTGAAGTCGTAGCTCGGGTTGTGCAGCATGCACGGCCCGATGCCATGGCCCATTTCTCGGTGGGCGCCGTCGCCGTTGCCGATTACGAAGTAGCTGCCGGGCCGTGCCTTGAGCATGAAGCTGAAGTCCTCGGCGGTCATGGCCGGCTCATGCTGCCGAACCACGTTGGCCTCGCCGACCATGGCCGCGGCCACGTCGGCCACGAAGGTCGTCTCTGCGGGATGATTGACCGTCGGCGGGTAGTAGCGGTTGAAGCTCACCTCGGCCTGCGCGCCGTGCGCGGCTGCGGTCAGCGTGGCCACCTCGCGCATGCGGCTTTCGATGAGATCGGTCACGCGCTCGTCGAAGGTGCGCACGGTGCCGCCGAGCAGCGCCTCGTCGGGCACCACGTTGTGGGTATCGCCGGCGCGCAGCACGGTGATCGACAGCACGGCCGCATCGATCGGTTTCTTGGCGCGCGTCACGATGGTCTGCAGGCCCTGCGCCACCTGCACCGCGACCATCACCGGGTCCACGCCCAGGTGCGGCAGCGCCGCGTGCGCGCCCTTGCCCTTGATGCGGATCTCGAACAGGTTGCCGCTGGCCATCAGCGGCCCCGGGTTGAACCCGAACTGGCCGACCTTCAGCCCCGGCCAGTTGTGCATGGCGTACACGGCCGCGCAGGGCCAGCGCTCGAACAGGCCGTCGTCGATCATCTTCTGGGCGCCGGCGCCGCCCTCCTCGGCCGGCTGGAAGATGAACACCACGCCGCCGTCGAACTGCCGCGTGGCCGCCAGGTGGCGCGCCGCCCCCAGCAGCATCGCGGTGTGGCCGTCGTGACCGCAGGCGTGCATCTTGCCCGCATGGCGCGAGCGATGGGCAAACTCGTTGACCTCGGCGATCGGCAAGGCATCCATGTCGGCGCGCAGGCCCAGCAGCCGCGGGCTGCTGCCGGCGCGCAGCACGCCCACCACGCCGGTGCCGCCGAGGCCGCGATGCACCTCGATGCCGCAGGCCGCCAGCTCCCGCGCCACCACCTCACTGGTGCGGGTTTCCTCGTAGCGCAGCTCGGGATGCGCGTGCAGGTCGCGCCTAATCTCCTGCAGTTGCGGCTGCTGGGCCAGGATGGAATCGACGAGCTTCATGGCAGGACCCTGCGGTCAAACGGGACCTTCATGCTAGCGGTTCGGCGCGTAGACTGTTTTCAACCTGTCCATTGAAACCGCCATGAACACGATCGCCGACAGCGGGCTCGCCGCGGCCGCACCTTCGGCCGAGGCGCTCGCGATGATCGACCGGCTGCTGGGCTTTCACACCGTCAGCCGCGACTCCAACCTGGGGCTCATCGAGTATGCGCGCGACCACCTTGCCGCCCTCGGCGTGCGGCCGCGCCTGGTCTACGACCGCCGCGAGAAGAAGGCGGCCCTGTTCTGCTCGCTCGCCGACGACCCGGCCGCGGTCCGCCACGACGGCCTGATCCTGAGCGGCCACACCGACACCGTGCCGGTGGACGGCCAGGACTGGGACAGCGACCCGTTCCGCGCCACCCACCGCGATGGCCGCATCGTGGCGCGCGGCAGCGCCGACATGAAGGGCTTCATCGCCATCGCCCTGGCCTGGGCCCCGCGGTTTCTTGCGGCGCAGGCGCGCCTGCCGGTCCACCTGGCCCTGACCTACGACGAGGAAACGACCTTCATGGGCATACGCAACCTGGTGGCCGATCTGGCGGACCAGGGCGTGCGGCCGGCCGGCTGCATCATCGGCGAGCCCACCGACATGCGCGCGATCGTCGCCCACAAGGGCAAGCGCGACTACTGCTGCACGCTGCGCGGGCGCGAGGCCCACTCGTCGCTGACGCCGACCGGCGTCAATGCCATCGAGTACGCGGCGCAGCTGATCGGCTTCATCCGCGGCCTGGCGGCAAAGATGGCGGCCGAGGAGCCGCGCGATGCGCGCTTCGAGGTACCGCACTCGACGCTGCAGACCGGCGTCATCCGCGGCGGCATCGCGGTCAACGTGGTGCCGCGCGACTGCAGCTTCGAGTTCGAGATGCGCAACCTGCCGGCCACGCGGCACGAGACCATGAGTGCGCAGATCATCGACTACGCGCAGCGCGAGCTGCTGCCGCAGATGCGCAAGGTGGCCGCCGACGCCGACATCCGCTTCGAGCTCGGCATGGACCTGCCCGCCTTCGGCATCGCGCCCGATGCGCCGCTGGTGCAGTGGGCGCAGAAGCTGGCGCGCACGCAGCATCTGGGCCCCGGCGCGGTCAGCTTCGCCACCGAGGCGAGCCTGTTCGCCAACGCGGGCATTCCCACCGTGGTCATGGGGCCGGGCTCGATCGAGCAGGCGCACAAGCCCAACGAGTACTTGAGCTACGCGCAGGTGGCCGCCTGCGAGGCGTTCTTCGCCCGTCTGTGCGACGAGCGCGAGACGGGATTCCGCGCTTAGCGGTCGGCAAGCGCGGCCGTACTGCGGCAGCGCTCGAGCCTGACTGCGCTCGCCAACCGTGCGCCCACGCCGGCGGGAGGCCGAAAAATCAAGTGGCGATCAACGGCCGCCAGATCTTGAACGGCACATGTCGAGCAGCGTGCACGAAGTCGTTGTCGGTGGAAAGCAGCGTCAACTCATGCCTGCCGCAGAGCTGAACGAGAAGAGCATCGATCGTTCCGAGCTGAACTCCCGCCCTGCGGCAGGAGTCGCGTACCTCGGCTGCCGCGATGTGATCGTTCCGATCGGGGGCGATGATTGGCAGAGCTTGGAAGCGTTCAACGATTGCCGCCGCGGCATGTGGCCCGTTGAAGCCCTGCAGCAGCTCTTGAAGAACCAGCCCTGTAGTGACCACTGCATCGGAGCCTGCAAGAGCTTCCTGAAGCGCACGAACCTCTGGCGCTGTCGATGATCCGTCCCGGCGGAGAGCCAGCGACCAGACGCTGGTGTCGACAAGAAGGGTCATTGGCGACTGCGCTCAGCCTTGTAATCGTAGGTCTGATCCCATTCGAGCTTGCCAAAGAGCTCTGCTACCTGCCTCTGTTCTCGGCGCGCGACGAACTCTCGCAGAGCAAGGGTTACTGCAGCCTTCTTCGTGGGTTCGCCGCTGAGTTCAAGAACCAGATCAAGAAGCTTGGGATCAAGAGCGAGATTTGTGGCCATGTGCGCCTCCATGTGTGGAAGTCTACACATATCAGCGCTGGCCGGCAATCGCGGCAGCAACAAGGATCGGACGCTGATGCTGCCGCAGGCGCTGGAAGACGGCTTGCGCGCCCAGTTGGGCTGTGCCCGTTCCCTTCGGCTGCGGGATCG
>JADCGX010000184.1 GCA_020248785.1 Burkholderiales bacterium
CAACGTGAGCATCACCGTGAAGCTGATTGCGCCGATCGCGATGGAGGAGGGGCTGCGCTTCGCGATCCGCGAGGGCGGCCGCACCGTCGGCGCGGGCGTCGTGGCCAAGATCATCGAGTAAGGCGCGCGGCGCGCCCGAGGTTCCCGTACGCAGGGGCATAGCTCAACTGGCAGAGCGTCGGTCTCCAAAACCGAAGGTCGGGGGTTCGATCCCCTCTGCCCCTGCCAACCGAACCTCAACGACGAAGACCGCGCGCCCGAGCCGCATCGGGCGCACGGCAGGTCCGAAGCGGCTCCCGGCAGGGGGCCGCGGACCCTGATCCTGCAAGGGCCGCCGCACGCGGCGGCCCGCAACGGCGAAGCGAATGTCCAATCCACCGAACGTCGAGACCGTGTCCACCGGCGCCGACAAGGCCAAGCTGGCCGGCTGTGCGCTGCTCGTCGTGGGCGCGGTGGCCGCGTACTACCTGCTCGCGGCGCAGGGGCCGTGGGCCCGGGTCGGCGCGCTGCTCGCGCTGCTCGCCGCCGCGGTGGCGCTGTTCTTCACCTCCGAACCCGGGCGGCAGCTGGCCGGCTTCGGGCGCGACTCGGTCAAGGAGGTCCGCAAGGTCGTCTGGCCGACGCGCAAGGAGGCCCTGCAGATGACCGGCTACGTGTTCGCCTTCGTGTTCGTGATGGCGCTGTTCCTCTGGCTCACCGACAAGCTGCTCGAGTGGGTGCTGTACGACCTTGTGCTCGGCTGGCGCCGCTAGGGGTGTGAAGATGAGCGAGGCACAGCAGTCCACCGCCGCGATGTCGCCTGCCGTACCCGGCAAGCGCTGGTACATCGTGCACGCCTACTCCGGCATGGAGAAGGCCGTCGAGCGCAACCTCAAGGAGCGCATCGAGCGCGCCGGCATGCAGGACCGCTTCGGCCGCATCCTGGTGCCGACCGAGGAGGTCGTCGAGCTGAAGAACGGCAAGAAGGCCGTCACCGAGCGCCGCATCTACCCCGGCTACGTGCTGGTCGAGATGGAGATGGCCGACGACACCTGGCACCTGGTCAAGCACACGAGCAAGGTCACCGGCTTCATCGGCGGCGCGCGCAACCGCCCGGCGCCCATCTCCGACGCCGAGGTGGCCAAGATCGTCAACCAGATGCAGGAAGGCGTCGACAAGCCCAAACCCAAGGTCGAGTGGACCGTCGGCGAGCTGGTCCGCGTCAAGGACGGCCCGTTCACCGACTTCAACGGTGCGGTCGAGGAAGTGAACTACGAGAAGAGCAAGGTGCGCGTCTCGGTGACCATCTTCGGTCGCGCGACGCCGGTCGAGCTCGACTTCGCGCAGGTGGAGAAGGTCTGACGACTGCCCTCCGCCACCGCGTCCCGCGCGCCGCCCCGTGGCTGCGGCGCGGAACCTGACAGGAACCACCGCCACGACCCCGGTGGTTTCGCTTTCGAGGGTCGGTAGACGAGGAGACCGTACGGACCCGTGGTCCGCGGTCGCTTGAACTCGAGGAGCCATTCATGGCAAAGAAGATCGTCGGCTTCATCAAGCTGCAGGTCCCGGCGGGCAAGGCCAATCCATCGCCCCCGATCGGCCCGGCGCTCGGCCAGCGCGGCCTGAACATCATGGAGTTCTGCAAGGCGTTCAACGCGCAGACGCAGCAGGGCTACGAGCCCGGCATGAAGCTGCCGGTGGTGATCACCGCGTTCGCCGACAAGAGCTTCACCTTCATCATCAAGTCGCCCCCGGCGACGGTGCTGCTGAAGAAGGCGGCCAAGATCGAGAAGGGCTCGGGCAAGCCGCACCTGGACAAGGTGGGCAAGGTCACGCGCGCCCAGCTCGAGGAGATCGCCAAGATCAAGACCAAGGACCTCACCGCGGCCGGCCTCGACGCCGCCGTGAAGACGATTGCCGGCTCGGCCCGCTCTATGGGCCTGACGGTCGAAGGAGTCTGACGCCATGGCCAAGCTCACCAAGAAGGCCAAGGCCGTCCAGGGTAAGGTCGACAGCACGAAGCTGTACCCGCTGGACCAGGCCCTCGCGCTGGTGCGCGACTGCGCGACCGCGAAGTTCGACGAGTCGATCGACGTCGCGGTGCAACTCGGCATCGACGCCAAGAAGAGCGACCAGGTCGTGCGCGGCGCGGTCGTCATGCCCGCCGGCACCGGCAAGACCAAGCGCGTGGCCGTGTTCGCGCAGGGCGCCAAGGCAGACGAGGCCCGGGCCGCCGGCGCCGACGTCGTCGGCATGGACGACCTGGCCGCCGAGATCAAGGGCGGCAACCTGAACTTCGACGTCGTCATCGCCTCGCCCGACACGATGCGCATCGTCGGCACGCTGGGCCAGATCCTCGGCCCGCGCGGCCTGATGCCCAACCCGAAGGTGGGCACCGTCACGCCCGACGTGGCCACCGCGGTCAGGAACGCCAAGGCCGGCCAGGTTCAGTTCCGCGTCGACAAGGCCGGCATCGTGCACGCGACGATCGGCCGCCGCTCGTTCGAGGCCGACAAGCTGACGCAGAACCTGCGTGCGCTGATCGATGCGCTGAACAAGGCAAAGCCGGCCAGCAGCAAGGGCATCTACCTGAAGAAGGTGGCGGTGTCCTCGACGATGGGTGTGGGCGTGCGCGTGGACACGGCGTCGATCGCGCCGGCCGCGGCCGCCTGAGAGTTGGAGTGGGAGGCGCCGCGGCGAGTCCGCGGGCCGACGAAGGATTGGTGGGCTGCCCCGGCCGCAAGGCGGGGGCAGGCCGTCCAAGACCGCTGGTGGTGCGCCGGCCGCGAGGCCGCAGCACCGTAATCGAGGCCGGGGCCCGCGAGGGCCGGCGGCAGCAGCCAGCGCAGATGGCGTACCCGCTGTGAAGAGGTTTCCGCAAGTGCCGGGTTCCTTGAAGCAGAAGGTCGCTGCAACCGGTGCGCGAGGGGCGCGAGCCCCGAACGCACCACCGGAGTGAGGAGCAGACCTTTGAGTCTCGATCGCAACGAAAAGGCCGCCGTGGTGGCGGGTGTGGCCGCGCAGGTGGCCCGCTCGCAGACGCTGGCGATGGCCGAGTACCGTGGCCTCACCGTGGAGAACCTGAACAAGCTGCGCGTCGAAGCGCGTGCCAAGGGCGTCTACCTTCACGTCGTGAAGAACACCCTGGCCCGCCGCGCCGTCGCCGGCACGCCGTTCGAGGTTGCCCAGGGTGCCATGGTCGGGCCGCTGATCTACGGCTTTTCCGAGGATGCCGTTGCCGCCGCGAAAGTCATCGCCGACTTCGCCAAGGGCAACGACAAGCTGGTCGTCAAGGGCGGCGCATACGCCGGCCGGGTGCTGGATGCCGACGGGGTCAAGGCCCTGGCGTCCATCCCCAGCCGCGAGGTGCTGATCGCCCAGGTCGCCGGCTTGCTGAAGTCGCCGATCCAGCGGCTGGCGGGCGTCGTCGCCGCCCTGGCCGAGAAGAAGGGTGGCGGAGCGCAAGCCGAAGCCGCCGCGCCGGCAGCCTGAACGGCCGCCCCCGAACCCATCAACCGAATCACTTACGAGGAACCCCAAATGGCATTCGACAAGGACGCTTTCCTGTCCGCGATGGACAGCATGACCGTGATGGAACTCAATGACCTGGTGAAGGCCATCGAGGAGAAGTTCGGCGTCTCCGCCGCCGCGATGGCCGCCCCGGCCGCCGGCGGTGGCGCCGCTGCGGCCGCGCCGGTCGAGGAGAAGACCGAGTTCACCGTGATGCTGCTGGAGGCCGGCGCCAACAAGGTGTCGGTCATCAAGGCGGTGCGCGAACTCACCGGCCTGGGCCTGAAGGAGGCCAAGGACCTGGTCGACGGCGCGCCGAAGCCCGTCAAGGAGGCCATCGCCAAGGCCGACGCCGAGGCCGCCAAGAAGAAGCTGGAAGAAGCCGGCGCGAAGGTCGAGCTCAAGTAGACGGCTCGCCGCTCCCCGGGGCCGCGTCCCCGGGGGGACACTGCCGAGTGCGGCGTGCCGCCCTCGGCAGTGTCTTCTGATCCGACTGCAGAAGACCGGTTTGGTCGGGCTCCGGTGCAACGCCGGGGTTGTCCGCCAGCGGCAGGTAGTGGCCTGCCACCAAGCCAGCGGGAGCCATTCCCGGGCAGCCAGTCGCCGCAGAACGCCCGCCCTGCCCCGGCGGGGGTTCTCGACACGGAGTGAGCCATGGCGCAGACCAACCAGACTCCCTACACGTACACCGAGCGCAAGCGCATCCGAAAGAGTTTCGGCAAGCGCGACAGCGTGCTCAACGTGCCCTACCTGCTGACGATGCAGAGCGACAGCTATGTCGCCTTCCTGCAGAAGGACATCCCGCCGGCCAAGCGCAAGCCCGAGGGGCTGCAGGCCGCGTTCCTGTCGACTTTCCCGATCTCGAGCCACAACGGCCTGGTCGAGATGAAGTTCATCGAATACAACATCGCGCGGCCGCCGTTCGACACGCGCGAGTGCCAGCAGCGCGGCCTGACGTACGCCGCCGCGGTGCGCGCGCGGCTGCAGATGATCATCTACGACCGCGAGTCGCTGCCGCAGAAGGTGGTCAAGGAGATCAAGGAGCAGGAGGTCTACATGGGCGAGGTGCCCCTGATGACCGACTACGGCTCCTTCATCGTCAACGGCACCGAGCGCGTGATCGTCAGCCAGCTGCACCGCAGCCCCGGCGTCTTCTTCGAGCACGACAAGGGCAAGACGCACAGCTCGGGCAAGCTGCTGTTCTCGGCCCGCATCATCCCGTACCGCGGCTCGTGGCTGGACTTCGAGTTCGACCCGAAGGACGTCCTGTACTTCCGCGTCGACCGCCGCCGCAAGATGCCGGTGACGATCCTGCTCAAGGCGATCGGGCTGAACCCCGAGCAGATCCTGTCGCACTTCTTCGTGTTCGACAACTTCCGCCTGATGGACGCCGGCGCGCAGATGGAGTTCGTGCCCGAGCGCCTGAAGGGCGAGGTCGCTCGCTTCGACCTCACCGACCGCGACGGCAAGGTCGTCGTCGAGAAGGACAAGCGGATCACCGCGCGCCACCTGCGCCAGCTCGAGAGCAACGGCACCGGCTTCATCTCCGTGCCGGAGGACTTCCTCGTCGGGCGCGTAGTCGCGCGCAACATGGTCGACCCGGAGACCGGCGAGATCGTCGCGAAGGCCAACGACGAGCTCACCGAGGCGCTGCTGAAGAAACTGCGTGCCGCCGGCATCAAGGACCTGCCCTGCCTGTTCACGAACGAGCTGAACCAGGGCGGCTACATCAGCCAGACGCTGGCCACCGACGAGACGGCCGACCAGCTCGCCGCGCGCGTCGCGATCTACCGGATGATGCGTCCCGGCGAGCCCCCCACCGAGGACGCGGTCGAGGCGCTGTTCCACCGCCTGTTCTACAGCGAGGACACCTACGACCTGTCGCGCGTCGGGCGGATGAAGTTCAACGCCCGCGTCGGCCGCGACACGCCCGAGGGCAGGATGACGCTGTCCAACGAGGACATCCTGGACGTCGTCAAGATCCTCGTCGAGCTGCGCAACGGCAACGGCGACGTCGACGACATCGACCACCTGGGCAACCGCCGCGTGCGCTGCGTGGGCGAGCTGGCCGAGAACCAGTACCGCTCGGGCCTGGCGCGCATCGAGAAGGCGGTCAAGGAGCGGCTCGGCCAGGCCGAGCAGGAGCCGCTGATGCCGCACGACCTGATCAACTCCAAGCCGATCTCCGCGGCGCTGAAGGAGTTCTTCGGGGCGTCGCAGCTGTCCCAGTTCATGGACCAGACCAACCCGCTGAGCGAGATCACGCACAAGCGCCGGGTCTCGGCCCTGGGCCCGGGCGGCCTGACGCGCGAGCGCGCCGGCTTCGAGGTGCGCGACGTGCACCCGACCCACTACGGCCGCGTGTGCCCGATCGAGACGCCGGAAGGCCCGAACATCGGACTGATCAACTCGCTGGCGCTGTACGCCCAGCTCAACGAGTACGGCTTCCTCGAGACGCCGTACCGGCGCGTCGTCGACGGCAAGGTCACCGACCAGATCGACTACCTGTCGGCGATCGAGGAAGGCAAGTACGTCATCGCCCAGGCCAACGCGTCGCTCGACAAGGACGGCAAGCTGGTCGACGAGCTGGTGTCGGCGCGCGAGAAGGGCGAGTCGGTGCTGACCGGCCCCGAGCGCGTGCAGTACATGGACGTGGCCCCGGCGCAGATCGTCTCGGTGGCGGCGAGCCTCGTGCCCTTCCTGGAGCACGACGACGCCAACCGCGCGCTGATGGGCGCCAACATGCAGCGCCAGGCGGTGCCCACGCTGCGCCCCGAGAAGGCGCTGGTCGGCACCGGCGTCGAGCGCGTCGCCGCGGTCGACTCGGGCACGGTCGTCACCGCGCGCCGCGGCGGCGTGGTCGACTACGTCGACACCAACCGCATCGTCATCCGCGTCAACGACGACGAGACGGTGGCCGGCGAGGTGGGCGTCGACATCTACAACCTGATCAAGTACCAGCGCAGCAACCAGGACACCAACATCCACCAGCGGCCGATCGTCCGGCGCGGCGACAAGCTGGCCCGGGGCGACGTGATCGCCGACGGCGCCAGCACCGACCTGGGCGAGCTCGCGCTCGGCCAGAACATGCTGGTGGCCTTCATGCCCTGGAACGGCTACAACTTCGAGGACTCGATCCTGATCAGCGAGCGCGTCGTGGCCGAGGACCGCTACACCTCGATCCACATCGAGGAGCTGGTCGTGATGGCGCGCGACACCAAGCTCGGGGCCGAGGAGGTCACGCGCGACATCCCGAACCTGAGCGAGCAGCAGCTCGCGCGGCTCGACGAGAGCGGCATCGTCTACATCGGCGCCGAGGTCAACCCCGGCGACGTGCTGGTGGGCAAGGTCACCCCCAAGGGCGAGACCACGCTGACGCCCGAAGAGAAGCTGCTGCGGGCGATCTTCGGCGAGAAGGCGAGCGACGTGAAGGACACGTCGCTGCGCGTCGAGCAGGGCACCAGCGGCACGGTGATCGACGTCCAGGTCTACACCCGCGAGGGCATCCAGCGCGACAAGCGCGCGCAGCAGATCATCGACGACGAGCTCAAGCGCTTCCGGCTCGACCTGAACGACCAGCTGCGCATCGTCGAGGCCGACGCGTTCGACCGCATCGAGAAGCTGCTGGTGGGCAAGCCTGCCAACGGCGGTCCGAACAAGATCGCCAAGGGCACGGCGATCACGCACGAGTACCTGGCGGGCATCGACAAGTACCACTGGTTCGACATCCGCCCGGCCGACGAGGACCTGGCCAACCAGCTCGAGAGCATCCGCAACGGCCTCGACCAGACGCGCCACGGCTTCGACCTGGCCTTCGAGGAGAAGCGCAAGAAGCTGACGCAGGGCGACGAGCTGCCTGCGGGCGTGCTGAAGATGGTGAAGGTCTACCTCGCCGTCAAGCGCCGGCTGCAGCCCGGCGACAAGATGGCCGGCCGCCACGGCAACAAGGGTGTGGTGTCCAAGATCGTCGCGGTCGAGGACATGCCCTACATGGCCGACGGGACGCCGGTGGACATCGTGCTGAACCCGCTGGGCGTGCCCTCGCGGATGAATGTCGGCCAGGTGCTCGAGGTCCACCTCGGCTGGGCCGGCAAGGGCATCGGCGAGCGCCTCGGCCAGATGCTTCAGCAGCAGGCGCGCGCGTCCGAGCTGCGCCGCTTCCTCGACGAGCTCTACAACAAGAGCGGCGGCAAGTCCGAGCCGATCGCCCAGCTGGGCGACGACGAGGTGCTCGAGATGGCCACCAACCTCGCGCAGGGCGTGCCCTTCGCGACCCCGGTGTTCGACGGCGCGTCCGAGGAGGAGATCCGCGCGATGCTGCGGCTGGCCTACCCCGAGGACGTCGCGGCCCGCAAGGGCCTGACCGCGACCCGCACGCAGGCCACTCTGCACGACGGCCGCACCGGCGAGGCGTTCGAGCGCCCGGTGACCGTCGGCTACATGCACGTGCTGAAGCTGCACCACCTGGTCGACGACAAGATGCACGCGCGCTCCACCGGGCCGTACAGCCTGGTCACGCAGCAGCCGCTGGGCGGCAAGGCCCAGTTCGGCGGCCAGCGCTTCGGCGAGATGGAGGTCTGGGCCCTCGAGGCCTACGGCGCCAGCTACGTGCTGCAGGAGATGCTGACCGTCAAGTCCGACGACGTGAACGGCCGCACCAAGGTCTACGAGAACATCGTCAAGGGCGAGCACGCCATCGAAGCCGGCATGCCGGAGTCCTTCAATGTCCTGGTCAAGGAGATCCGCTCCCTGGGCATCGACATTGAACTGGAACGCAACTGATCAAGGAAGGGAAAGAGACCATGAAGGGCCTACTCGACCTTTTCAAGCAATTCACCCCCGATGAGCACTTCGATGCCATCAAGATCGGACTGGCCAGCCCGGAGAAGATCCGCAGCTGGTCGTTCGGCGAGGTGAAGAAGCCCGAGACCATCAACTACCGCACCTTCAAGCCCGAGCGCGACGGCCTGTTCTGCGCCAAGATCTTCGGGCCGATCAAGGACTACGAGTGCCTGTGCGGCAAGTACAAGCGCCTGAAGCACCGCGGCGTCATCTGCGAGAAGTGCGGCGTCGAGGTCACGCAGACCAAGGTGCGCCGCGAGCGGATGGGCCACATCGACCTGGCGGCCCCGTGCGCGCACATCTGGTTCCTGAAGAGCCTGCCCTCGCGCCTGGGCCTGGTGCTCGACATGACGCTGCGCGACATCGAGCGCGTGCTGTACTTCGAGGCCTACGTCGTCGTCGACCCCGGCATGACGCCGCTGAAGAAGTTCAGCATCATGAGCGAGGACGACTACGAGGCCAAGCACGCCGAGTACGGTGACGAGTTCGTCGCGCTGATGGGCGCCGAGGGCGTCAAGAAGCTGCTCGAGGACATGGACATCGACGCGGAGATCGACAAGCTCCGCAACGACATGACCGGCAGCGAGCTGAAGATCAAGAAGAACAGCAAGCGGCTGAAGGTGCTGGAGGCCTTCCGCAAGAGCGGGATCAAGCCGCACTGGATGATCATGGACGTGCTTCCGGTGCTGCCGCCGGACCTGCGCCCGCTGGTGCCGCTGGACGGCGGGCGCTTCGCCACGTCGGACCTGAACGACCTGTACCGCCGCGTCATCAACCGCAACAACCGCCTGGCGCGGCTGCTGGAGCTGAAGGCGCCCGAGATCATCGTCCGCAACGAGAAGCGGATGCTGCAGGAGGCGGTGGACAGCCTGCTGGACAACGGCCGCCGCGGCAAGGCGATGACCGGCGCCAACAAGCGCGCGCTGAAGTCGCTGGCCGACATGATCAAGGGCAAGAGCGGCCGCTTCCGCCAGAACCTGCTGGGCAAGCGCGTCGACTACTCGGGCCGCTCGGTCATCGTCGTCGGCCCGACGCTGAAGCTGCACCAGTGCGGCCTGCCCAAGCTGATGGCCATCGAGCTGTTCAAGCCCTTCATCTTCAGCCGCCTGGAGGCGATGGGCATCGCCACCACCATCAAGGCCGCCAAGAAGGAGGTCGAGAGCGGCACGCCGGTGGTGTGGGACATCCTCGAGGAGGTGATCAAGGAGCACCCGGTCCTGCTGAACCGCGCACCGACGCTGCACCGCCTGGGCATCCAGGCCTTCGAGCCGGTGCTGATCGAGGGCAAGGCGATCCAGCTGCACCCGCTGGTGTGCTCGGCCTTCAACGCCGACTTCGACGGCGACCAGATGGCCGTCCACGTGCCGCTCAGCATCGAGGCGCAGATGGAGGCGCGCGTGCTGATGCTCGCCTCCAACAACGTGCTCTTCCCGGCCAACGGCGAGCCGTCGATCGTGCCCAGCCAGGACGTCGTGCTGGGCCTGTACTACGCCACGCGCGAGCGCGTCAACGGGCGCGGCGAGGGGATGGTGTTCGCCGACCTCGCCGAGCTGCAGCGCGCGCTGGACTGCGGCGCGGTGGAGATCACCGCCCGCGTCAGCGTCGTGTTGTCGGAGTGGACGCGCGACAAGGCCAGCGGCGAGCTGTCCGAGGATCGCAAGCTCGTCGAGACCACGGTCGGCCGCGCGCTGCTGTCGGAGATCCTGCCCAGGGGCCTGCCGTTCGCGCTGATCAACAAGTCGCTGAAGAAGAAGGAGATCTCGCGCCTGATCAACGCGAGCTTCCGCAAGTGCGGCCTGAAGGACACCGTCGTGTTCGCCGACCGGCTGCTGCAGAGCGGCTTCCGGCTGGCCACGCGGGCCGGCATCTCGATCGCCATCGACGACATGCTGGTGCCCAAGGAGAAGCACGGCCTGATCGAGCGCGCCGAGAAGGAGGTCAAGGAGATCGAGCAGCAGTACGTCTCGGGCCTGGTGACCGCCGGCGAGCGCTACAACAAGGTGGTCGACATCTGGGGCAAGACCGGTGACGAGGTCGGCAAGGTCATGATGGGCCAGCTGTCCAAGGAGAAGGTGGTCGACCGCAACGGCCGCACCGTCGACCAGGAGAGCTTCAACTCGATCTACATGATGGCCGACTCGGGCGCGCGCGGCTCGGCGGCGCAGATCCGCCAGCTGGCGGGCATGCGCGGCCTGATGGCCAAGCCGGACGGCTCGATCATCGAGACCCCGATCACCGCGAACTTCCGCGAGGGCCTCAACGTCCTGCAGTACTTCATCTCGACGCACGGCGCGCGCAAGGGCCTGGCCGACACGGCGCTGAAGACCGCCAACTCGGGCTACCTGACGCGCCGCCTGGTCGACGTGACGCAGGACCTGGTGGTCACCGAGGACGACTGCGGCACCAGCAGCGGCATGAACATGCGCGCGCTGGTCGAGGGCGGCGAGGTCATCGAGAGCCTGCGCGACCGCATCCTGGGCCGCGTCGCCGCGGTCGAGGTGCTCGACCCCGAGACGCAGGAGATGCTGCTCGCCGCCGGCCAGATGCTCGACGAGGACGCGATCGACCTGCTCGAGGAGCGCGGCGTCGACGAGGTCAAGGTGCGCACGCCGCTGACCTGCGACACCCGCTTCGGCTTGTGCAGCAAGTGCTACGGCCGCGACCTGGGCCGCGGCGGCCTGGTCAACGTCGGCGAGGCGGTCGGCGTGATCGCCGCGCAGTCGATCGGCGAGCCGGGCACGCAGCTGACGATGCGCACCTTCCACATCGGCGGCGCGGCGTCGCGCGCGGCGGTGGCCTCCAGCGTGGAGGCCAAGAGCGACGGCATCGTCGGCTTCAACGCGACGATGCGCTACGTGACCAACGGCAAGGGCGAGCTCGTCGTCATCGCCCGCTCCGGCGAGATCATCATCGCCGACCAGCACGGCCGCGAGCGCGAGCGCCACAAGCTGCCCTACGGCGCGACGCTCAACGTCAAGCCCGACCAGTCCGTCAAGGCCGGCACCGTGCTCGCCAACTGGGACCCGCTGACGCGCCCGATCATCACCGAGTTCGCCGGACGCGCGAAGTTCGAGAACGTCGAGGAGGGCGTCACCGTCGCCAAGCAGGTCGACGAGGTCACCGGCCTGTCGACGCTGGTGGTCATCGACCCCAAGCGCCGCGGCTCGGCCAAGGTCGTTCGGCCGCAGGTCAAGCTGCTCGACGCCGGCGGCGCCGAGGTCAAGATCCCCGGCACCGACCACAGCGTGACGATCGGCTTCCCGGTCGGTGCGCTGATCCAGGTGCGCGACGGCCAGGACCTGATGCCCGGCGAGGTGCTGGCCCGCATCCCGATGGAGGGCCAGAAGACCCGCGACATCACCGGCGGCCTGCCGCGCGTGGCCGAGCTGTTCGAGGCACGCAGCCCGAAGGACAAGGGCACGCTGGCCGAGATCACCGGCACGATCTCCTTCGGCAAGGAGACCAAGGGCAAGGTGCGGCTGCAGATCACCGACCCCGACGGCAAGGTCTACGAGGAGCTCGTGCCCAAGGAGAAGAACATCCTGGTGCACGAGGGCCAGGTGGTCAACCGCGGCGAGCTGATCGTCGACGGTGCGGCCGACCCGCAGGACATCCTGCGGCTGCTGGGCATCGAGGAGCTGGCGCGCTACATCGTCGACGAGGTTCAGGACGTCTACCGCCTGCAGGGCGTGAAGATCAACGACAAGCACATCGAGGTGATCGTCCGCCAGATGCTGCGCCGCGTGCAGATCGCCAACCCCGGCGACAGCACCTACATCGCCGGCGAGCAGGTCGAGCGCAGCGAGCTGCTCGAGACCAACGATCGCCTGCGCTCCGAGGGTAAGCTGCCGGCCACGCACGCCGACGTGCTGCTCGGCATCACGAAGGCGAGCCTGTCGACCGACAGCTTCATCTCCGCCGCCTCCTTCCAGGAGACCACGCGCGTGCTCACCGAGGCGGCCATCATGGGCAAGCGCGACGAGCTGCGCGGCCTGAAGGAGAACGTCATCGTCGGCCGCCTGATCCCCGCCGGCACCGGTATGGCGTTCCACGCCGCGCGCAAGGCCAAGGAGGAGATGGACGAGAGCGAGCGCCGTGCGATCGCGCTGCAGGAGGCCGAGGAGCTGGCGGCGGCGCAGCTGGCGCAGGTCGACGCCGCCGCGGGCAGCGAGACGGCCGACTGAGCACGCAATCCGGTCCGCGGGGCGGGACGAGCGTCCGGCCCCGCGGGCGGGTTCGCCGTCGGCTCCCGGGGGCTGGATCCGCTCGAGCGGGCGGGCCGCCCCGATCAGGCGCCGTGCGCCGGGCGCCAGAGCCGCGGCGCGACGATCGCCAGCCCCACCTGCGCGGCACGCCGCGCCAGCGTGAGCAGCGCGCGGTCGCGCGTCACCAGCCAGCGCGCGTGGTGCGCGCGCGACAGGTCGAGGAACACCTGGTCGTCCGGATCGGTGCAGCGCAGCAGTGGCTCGGCGACCGGCGGCGGCAACAGCCGGGCGTGGCGGTCGAAGGCCGCCAGCAGCGACGCCGGCCCCGACCCGCGGTGCCGCAACGCTGGCCGGCCCGCCACCTGCTCCAGCTCGCAACGCATGTGAGCACATGCCAACCAGACAACCTGCCCGGCCGCGATGGCGTGCGCGAGCGGCATCGCGGCCGGGTCGCGGAACAGCAGCCAGTCCAGCACGACGTTGGTATCGAGCACCGCGCCCGGGGCCGTACCGGGGTTTGCGTCACCGGCCGTGCCCGGGGCCGCGCCAGGGGTCCCGCCAGGGGTTGCCCCATGGGCTGCGCCGTGGGCCGGGCGCGCCGGCACCGAGGGGATGTCCGCGCGGATGTCCGACAAAGGCGGGGGGTCTGCCGCGGCCGATTCCATGTTCCTTGCCGGAGGGGCTGGCGCCGAATATAATGGAAGGCTTTTCGACGCCGTGCCCCGCCACAGAACGGGACTGCTCACCGAGCGTCGCCTCCACCTCCAGCCGGTCGGAAGCCGAACAATGCCCACCATCAACCAGCTCGTGCGCCTTGGCCGCCAGGTCGAAACGACCAAGTCCAAGTCGCCGGCCATGCAGAACAGCCCGCAACGCCGCGGCGTCTGCACCCGCGTCTACACCACCACCCCGAAGAAGCCGAACTCGGCGCTGCGCAAGGTGGCCAAGGTGCGCCTGACCAACGGCTTCGAGGTCATCTCCTACATCGGCGGCGAAGGCCACAACCTGCAGGAGCACTCGGTGGTGCTCGTGCGCGGCGGCCGCGTGAAGGACCTGCCGGGCGTGCGCTACCACATCGTGCGCGGCTCGCTCGACCTGCAGGGTGTCAAGGACCGCAAGCAGTCGCGTTCGAAGTACGGCGCCAAGCGCCCGAAGAAGGCGTAAGCCTATTCGTCGTGCCGGCGCTCCGCGCCGGCATGCCCCGCGGCCGGCGGCCTCGATGCCCCGGCCGAGTAAGTGGGAGGCCCGTCCGTCGTGGCCTCCCGCGGCAGGGGCCCCGGTCGCGGGGCGCCGCCAACTGAAGACCGAAGGAAGTCACGATGCCACGTCGTCGCGAGGTACCCAAGCGCGAGATCCTGCCCGACCCGAAGTTCGGCTCGGTGGACCTCAGCAAGTTCATGAACGTCATCATGGAATCCGGCAAGAAGGCCGTGGCCGAGCGCATCATCTACGGCGCGCTCGAGCAGGTCGAGAAGAAGGCCGGCAAGGATCCGCTGGAGATCTTCATGGTGGCCATCAACAACATCAAGCCGATGGTCGAGGTGAAGAGCCGTCGCGTCGGCGGCGCCAACTACCAGGTGCCGGTGGAAGTGCGGCCGGTGCGCCGCCAGGCCCTCGCGATGCGCTGGCTGAAGGAGAGCGCGCGCAAGCGCGGCGAGAAGAGCATGGCCGCCCGCCTGGCCAACGAACTCCTCGAGGCCAGCGAAGGCCGCGGCGGCGCGGTGAAGAAGCGCGACGAAGTGCACCGCATGGCCGAGGCCAACAAGGCCTTCTCGCACTTCCGCTTCTGAGAAGCACGTCCCCGTCGGTTCTCGGCCGCCGCAGACGGTTCCGGGTTAGCCCCAGGACCGCGGCGGCCCCTGTGTTTGGAGATTGATCATGGCCCGCAAGACCCCCATCGAGCGCTACCGCAACATCGGCATCTCCGCGCACATCGATGCCGGCAAGACCACCACGACCGAGCGCATCCTGTACTACACGGGCGTGAACCACAAGATCGGCGAGGTTCACGACGGCGCCGCGACGATGGACTGGATGGAGCAGGAGCAGGAGCGCGGCATCACGATCACGTCGGCCGCCACCACGTGCTTCTGGCGCGGGATGGACATGAACTTCCCCGAGCACCGCTTCAACATCATCGACACCCCGGGCCACGTCGACTTCACGATCGAGGTCGAGCGCTCGATGCGCGTGCTCGACGGCGCGTGCATGGTCTACTGCGCGGTGGGCGGCGTGCAGCCGCAGTCCGAGACCGTCTGGCGCCAGGCCAACAAGTACCGCGTGCCGCGCCTGGCCTTCGTCAACAAGATGGACCGCACCGGCGCCAACTTCTTCAAGGTCTACGACCAGATGAAGGCGCGCCTGAAGGCCAACCCGGTGCCCATCGTCGTGCCGATCGGCGCCGAGGACGCCTTCAAGGGCGTGGTCGACCTGTTCAAGATGAAGGCCATCGTCTGGGACGATGCCAGCCAGGGCATGAAGTTCGAGTACGGCCCGATCCCCGCCGACCTCGAGGCCGAGTGCCGCAAGTGGCGCGAGAACATGGTCGAGGCCGCCGCCGAGGCCAGCGAAGAGCTGATGAACAAGTACCTCGAGACGGGCGAGCTGACCGAGGAGGAGATCAAGCACGGCCTGCGCCAGCGCACGATCGCCACCGAGATCCAGCCGATGCTGTGCGGTACCGCCTTCAAGAACAAGGGCGTGCAGCGCATGCTCGACGCCGTCATCGAGTTCCTGCCCTCGCCGGTGGACATCCCGCCGGTCAAGGGCACCAACGACGACGAGCAGGAGGCCTCGCGCAAGGCCGACGACAACGAGAAGTTCGCCGCGCTCGCGTTCAAGCTGATGACCGATCCCTACGTCGGCCAGCTGACCTTCGTCCGCGTCTACTCCGGCGTGCTCAAGAGCGGCGACTCGGTCTACAACCCGATCCGCGGCAAGAAGGAGCGCATCGGCCGCATCCTGCAGATGCACGCCAACCAGCGCGAGGAGATCAAGGAGATCCTGGCTGGCGACATCGCCGCCTGCGTCGGCCTGAAGGACGTCACCACCGGCGAGACGCTCTGCGACCCCGACCACATCATCACGCTCGAGAAGATGATCTTCCCCGAGCCCGTGATCAGCCAGGCCGTCGAGCCCAAGACCAAGGCCGACCAGGAGAAGATGGGCATCGCGCTCGGCCGGCTGGCGGCCGAGGACCCGTCGTTCCGGCTGCGCACCGACGAGGAGAGCGGCCAGACCATCATCTCGGGCATGGGCGAGCTGCACCTGGAGATCATCGTCGACCGCATGAAGCGCGAGTTCGGCGTCGAGGCCAACGTCGGCAAGCCGCAGGTGGCCTACCGCGAGACCGTGCGCAAGCCGGTGGCCGACGTCGAGGGCAGGTTCGTGCGCCAGTCGGGCGGCAAGGGCCAGTACGGCCACGTCGTGCTGAAGGTCGAGCCGCAGGAGGCGGGCAAGGGCTTCGAGTTCGTCGACGCGATCAAGGGCGGCGTCGTGCCGCGCGAGTTCATCCCGGCGGTGCAGAAGGGCATCGAGGACACCCTGCCCAACGGCGTGCTGGCCGGCTACCCGGTGGTCGACGTGAAGGTGACGCTCACGTTCGGCTCGTACCACGAGGTCGACTCGAACGAGAACGCCTTCAAGATGGCGGCCTCGATCGGCTTCAAGGAGGCCTGCCGCCGCGCGAGCCCGGTGATCCTCGAGCCGATGATGGCCGTCGAGGTCGAGACCCCCGAGGACTACGCCGGCTCGGTGATGGGCGACCTGTCGTCCCGCCGCGGCATGGTGCAGGGCATGGACGACATGCCCGGCGGCGGCAAGGTGATCAAGGCCGAGGTGCCGCTGTCGGAGATGTTCGGCTACAGCACCACGCTGCGCAGCATGAGCCAGGGGCGGGCGACGTACACGATGGAGTTCAAGCACTACAGCGAGGCTCCGAAGAACGTCGCCGACGCCATCATCACGGCGCGCGGCTCCAAGTAATCCAGCCGGTCTTCGCGCCTCGATGCCGGGCTGCCCGTGGCCCGGCGATGCACGGAGACCCTAAACGCACACGGGCAACGTTCTTTTCTCTGGAGAGACAGCAATGGCAAAGGGCAAGTTCGAGCGCACGAAGCCGCACGTGAACGTGGGGACGATCGGGCACGTGGATCACGGCAAGACGACGCTGACGGCGGCGATCACGACGATTCTGGCGGCCAAGTTCGGCGGCGAGGCGAAGAAGTA
>JADCGX010000185.1 GCA_020248785.1 Burkholderiales bacterium
AGTCGGCCAAGGAGTGCAATTTCGCGATCAATCCGACCGGCATCGGGCGCTTTCGCGTGAGCGCTTTCGTGCAGCAGGGCAAGGTTGGCATCGTGTTCCGCGTGATCGCCGACAGGATCCCGACGGTGGAGGAGCTGAACCTGCCGCCGCTCATCAGCGAGTTGTCCATGGCCAAGCGCGGCATCGTGCTGGTCGTGGGCGCCACCGGCTCCGGCAAGAGCACCACAATGGCTGCGATGGTCGGTTACCGCAACGAAAACAGTCAGGGCCACATCATCACGATCGAGGACCCGATCGAGTTCGTCCACCCGCACCGCAACAGCATCATCACGCAGCGTGAAGTGGGGGTGGATTGCGAGAGCTGGAACGTGGCGCTGAAGAACACGCTGCGCCAGGCGCCGGACGTGATTCTCATCGGTGAGGTGCGCGATCGCGAGACCATGGAGCATGCGGTCAGCTTTGCCGAGACCGGCCACCTGGTGATGTGCACGCTGCACGCAAACTCGACCAATCAGGCGCTCGATCGGATCGTCAACTTCTTTCCCGAGGAGAAGCGCCAGCAGTTGCTGATGGACCTGTCGCTCAACCTGCGCGCCCTGGTGAGCCAGCGGCTGATTCCCCTCAAAGACCGCAAGGGACGCGTACCGGCGGTCGAGATCCTGCTCAATTCGCCGCTGGTGAGCGATCTCATCTTCAAGGGCGAGATCCAGGAAATCCGTGAGGTCATGAAACGCAGCCGGGAGCAGGGGATGCAGACCTTCGACCAGATGCTGTTCGATCTGCATGAGAAGGAGCTCATCTCTTACGAGGACGCGCTGCGAAACGCCGACTCGGTCAATGACCTGCGCCTGCAGATCAAGCTCAACTCCAAGCTGTACGGCGGCGTAGCCGCAATTCACAAGGGGATCGAGCACATGGGCTTGGCCGGTTGAACACTTTGTCTGTGCGCGACCGCCGTGCAATCTTGCCTGCGAACGAAGCGGTTCGAGTGGCCGGCCCTGCGGTGCACGGCCGCTCGCGGCGCGCTCAGCGTGAATCGGATCGGCGGGCCGGTGAATGCCCTTGCACGGCGGGCGGCGCTGCGGGTCGGTCCACCCCGAGTCCCAGCTGACCTAGCGCCGCCCGCCCAGACCGCGTGCTGCTGCCGATGGCGCGGTCGAGTTGCCCTTCGGCCGAGAGGGTCGAAGGCAAGTCATGATGCCCGCGCGCCCGGCCCCCCGCTGAGGCATCGCGGCTAGGGTCGCGCTTTGCGCCTCGATCGGGGCGTCTCGGACAGCCCCCTCGGCCACGCCGGCGGACCTCTGGCGCGCTGAGCGGGGCCAGGCTCCTACAATCGGCGGTTAAATCCCTCGGAGGCAGCACATGAGCACGGTCCACGACTTCTCGGCCCTGGGCATCGACGGCAAGACACGCAAGCTGGCCGACTATGCAGGCAAGGTGCTGCTCATCGTGAACACCGCCAGCAAGTGCGGCTTCACCCCGCAGTACAAGGGCCTTGAGGAGCTGTACCGGACCTACAAGGAGCGCGGTCTGGTGGTGCTGGGCTTCCCGTGCAACCAGTTCGGCGCGCAGGAGCCCGGCCCGGAGAGTGAGATCTCCGAGTTCTGCGAGATCAACTACGGCGTCACTTTTCCGCTGTTCGGCAAGGTCGACGTCAACGGCGCCCATGCGCATCCGCTGTTTGCCCACCTGAAGAAGGAAGCGCCGGGCCTGCTGGGTTCCGAGGCGATCAAGTGGAACTTCACCAAGTTCCTCGTCGGCAAGGACGGCAAGGTGATCGACCGCTACGCGCCGAACACGGCGCCGGCGGACATTGCCAAGGACATCGAAAGAACGCTCGCTTAGCCGATACCGCGCGCTGTCGCGCTGGTGCTGGCGCCGGCGTCGCTGCTGCGTGGCCGGTACGGCCCGCTCACCACGTCGAAGCGGAAGAAGCGGCACTCCAGCGCGCCGTTGTACAGCACCGGCTTGCGGCTTTCGGCCAGGCGCAGTTGCCGCGGCAGGTCGCGGTCGCTGGTGAGCAGCCACACCTGCCAGCCGGAAAATGCGGCCTTCAGGCGGTCGCCCACGTCGCGCATCAGGGCCGGCACGCTCGCCGACCTCGGACTGCTCTGCTCGCCGTAGGGCGGGTTGCTTACCAGCATGCCCTGCGCAAAGGGAGGCACGATCTGCAGCGGCTCGGCGCCGCGGGCGTCGCGCGCGGTGAAGACCAGGCGCGCATCGTCGAGCAGGCCACCCACCCCGGCGCGGCGGGTGTTCTCGCGCGCGGTGTCGAGTACGCGGGTGGAAATGTCGCTGCCGGCCAGCAGCACCTCGGCGTCGGGCTTTACCGCCGCCAGTGCGTCCTCGTGCAGGCGCTGCCACAGCGCGCGGTCGAAACTGCGCAGCCGCTGCAGGCCGAAGGGGCGGTCCAGCCCGGGCGCGCGCCGCGTGGCCATCAGCGCGGCCTCGATCAGCAGCGTGCCGCTGCCGCAGAACGGGTCGAGCAGCGGGTGCCGTGGCGTCCAGCCGGCCAGTTGCAGCAGGCCCGCGGCCAGGTTCTCCTTGAGCGGCGCCTCGCCCTTGTCGCGCCGCCAGCCGCGCTTGAACAGCGCCTCGCCGGA
>JADCGX010000186.1 GCA_020248785.1 Burkholderiales bacterium
CTCGACGCCTTCGGCGCACGCCAGAACGACTCGCGCACGCAGCGCCGCGGCTTGCGCGGTCTTGCGCCTGCGCGCCAGCGCTTGCAGTTCGCTGCGCTCGACTTCACTCAATTCCAGCGTCGCCTTCGGTCGCGCCATCCTTGAACCTCGTCGTGCAAAACAGGGTACACGCTCAGACCCGAGGTGTCGCAAATGGTTCAACGAATTTCTCAATCAGGACACTAGGCGATCACAGTCTGCCGAGTCATCTTATCCCGCAAGTTATTCAGGGACGTGGTATCCGCACCAACGGCTCCTCACGCCAGATCGCGCCAGAAGAGGAGGTGGGCACATTGTGTCGCGTGCATCGCGTTGGGCTCTTCCATACAGCGGTTGGAGCGCGGCAAGCCGCGGCACCGCGTGCAAGGCCGCGCCCAGCCCGTTGCCGCGCAAAGGGGGCCTCGCCACGCAGTGTTTGACCCTCCGGGCCGCTTGCGGCAGCATCAACGCCCGCGCAAGACCATTCGAATGACCAAGGAGAAACCAACTATGCGTCGCTTTGCCGTTGCCGCCCTGATGGCGGTGGCCGCGCTCGGGGCCGCCACCGTGACGGCCACCGTTGTCGAGGCCAAAACCCTGCGCTGGGCCAGCCAGGGCGACATCCTGACCTTCGACCCGCACTCGCAAAACGAGGGTTTGAACAACACGGCCAACTCGTATATCTACGAGGCGCTGCTGCAATACAACGAAAAGTTCGAGCTTGAGCCAGCGCTGGCAACGAGCTGGAAGCTCGATACGCCGCTCATTTGGCGCTTCGAGATTCGCCGCGACGTCAAGTTTCATGACGGCACGCCGCTGACCGCCGCCGATGTCGAGTTCTCGATCCAGCGCGCGATGGCGCCCACCTCCAACATGC
The DNA here is from genome assembly GCA_020248785.1 of Burkholderiales bacterium. GTDB lineage: Bacteria > Pseudomonadota > Gammaproteobacteria > Burkholderiales > Burkholderiaceae_F > JALHMQ01. The sequence goes on from JADCGX010000186.1 coordinate 896, forward strand.
GCGTTTACACCACCGGCATCCAGCGCGCGCGAGCCCTCGACGCGTACACCGTGCTGGTCATCACGGACGTGCCCAATCCAGTGCTGCTGCGCCAGCTCACCGAAGTGCGCATCATGAGCAAGGCGTGGGCCGAGAAGAGCAAGGTCGCCGCACCGCAGAACTTCGCCGCGAAGGAGGAGACGTTCGCCGCCCGCAACGCCAATGGCACGGGCCCGTACGTGCTGAAGTCGCGCGAAGTCGACGTGCGCACCGTGTTCGTCGAGAACCCCAACTGGTGGGGCAAGAAGACCAAGAAGGGCAACGTCACCGAGGTCGTCTACACACCGATTCGGTCGGATGCGACCCGTACGGCGGCGCTCCTTTCCGGCGAGCTCGACTTCGTGCTCGACCCGGCCGTGCAGGATCTCGCGCGCCTGAAGCAAAACGCCAATCTCACCGTGCTCGAAGGCCCCGAGGCGCGCACGATCTTCATCGGCCTGGACCAGTTCCGTGACGAGCTGCAGTACAGCGACGTGAAGGGCAAGAACCCGTTCAAGGACCTGCGCGTGCGCCAGGCGCTGTATCACGCCATCGACATCAACGCGATCAGCCGCGCCATCATGCGCGGCGTCTCGGAGCCGACGGGCTCGATGATCGCGCGCCAGGTCAATGGCTGGACCAAGGAAGGCGACGCGCGCCTGCCGTTCGACCAGAAGCGCGCGCGCGACCTGCTGACACAGTCAGGTTACCCCAACGGCTTCACGTTCACGCTCGACTGCCCCAACAACCGCTACATCAACGATGAAGAGATCTGCAAGGCGCTGGTCACGATGTGGGCGCAGGTCGGGCTGAAGGTCAATCTGAACGCGATGCCGCGGGCGACTTACTTCCCCAAGATCCAGAACCGCGACACCTCGGCCTACCTGCTGGGCTGGGGCGTACCGACCTTCGATGCGCTGTATTCGCTCGGCTCGCTGGCGCGTACGCCGGGCCAGGGCGGTGACGGCCAGTGGAACCTCGGCCGCGCGAGCGTGCCCGAGCTCGACAAGCTGATCGACGCCATGAAGAGCGAGACAGATGTGAAAAAGCGCAACCAGCTGATTGCCGATGCGCTCCTGGTGCACAACCGCAATGTCATGCATATCCCGCTGCATCACCAGGTCATTCCTTGGGCAATGCGCAAGAACGTCCAGGCAGTGCACCGTGCCGACAATCGGCTCGAAATGCGGTGGGTGCGCGTCAACTGATTGGCATGCACGGACAGAACACGGCCGCGGAGCGCGGCCGTGTTGCCCCCGACCGACCAGCAGATGGTCGCCGCAACGCGACGGACTGTCCGGTCTTCGTCGGCGCTAAGCGTTATTCACAATCGCTTGGCGTGTTCACCGGATGTCAGTACTTATTGGCATGAGTTCGATCTCGGAGGACCAACAGAATGCAAGACAACAAGCCCGCCATGCTTCGCGCCAGCCTCACTGTGACGTTGTTCGCTGCCGTTGCCCTCTTGAGCGGTTGCGGTGGCGGTGGCGGCGGCGGAAGCAGCGCGCCGGCACCGGCGCCGACACCGCCGCCAGCGGCGACGCTTCCGGCATCGAATACCCTGGCGCAGCAGTGCGCGCCGACCAACCCGCTTGCAGCGGCCGCCAATCGGACGGCGTCGCTCGACCAGGAAAAACGCTGGTTGCGTTCGTACATCGACGAGGCGTATCTCTGGTACCGGGAAGTGCCGACAGTCGATGCTGCCTCGCCCGCCTTTAGCAACACTTCCAACGTGCCGGCGTCCATGGACGCGTACTTCAAAGCGTTGCTCACGCCTGCGCTCACGTCGAGCGGCAAGCGCAAGGATCAGTTCAGCTTTACCTTTCCGACGGCCGAGTGGAATGCCTTGTCCCAAAGCGGTACCGCTGCCGGCTTTGGCGTCGAGTGGGTGCTGGGCTCTTCGACGCCGCCACGCAACATCCGTATCGCGTACGTCGATCCGAACACGCCGGCTGCCGCCAACAATCTCGCCCGCGGCGTCACCCTGGTCTCGGTCAACGGTGTCTCCGCCGACGACGGGACGCAGGCCGGCGTCGCAACACTCAACAACGCGCTGTTCTCCCCCACGCTGAACACGAACTACACCTTCGTCCTGAACAACGGAACCGGAACCGTCACTGTTCAGATGACGGCGCAGCAGGTGACCAAGCGGCCGGTGCTCGTCAGTCAAGTACTCGATGCGCCAGGTGGCGGCAAGGTCGGCTACATCGTGTTCAACGATCACATCACGCCCGCCGAAGGCCAGTTGGTGACCGCCTTTCAGCAGATGGCGCAAGCCGGCGTGAACGATCTCGTGCTCGACCTGCGCTACAACGGCGGCGGGTTTCTTTACATTGCCTCGCAAGTCGGCTACATGATCGCCGGCGCCACGCGCACCTCGAACAAGGTCTTCGAGCGCCTGCAGTTCAACGACAAACGGGTCGCCGACAACAACGATTCCAACAACCGCCTTCCCTTCTTCAGCGCGACCAGCGGCTTCGCCAACTCGGGGACGACCGCCAATACGCCGCTGCCGACGCTCAACCTGGCGCGCGTGTTCGTCCTGACCGGGTCCAGCAGTTGCTCGGCAAGTGAGTCGATCATCAATGCGCTGCAAGGCGTCGATGTGCAAGTGATCCGCATCGGCCGCACCACCTGCGGCAAGCCCTTTGGTTTCACCGCCAAGGACAACTGCGGGATTTCCTACTTCCCGATCGAGTTCCAGGGCGTCAATGACAAGGGCTTTGGCGAGTTCGCCGATGGATTCACCCCGACCTGCGTCGTCGCGGACGATCTGAGCCGCGCGCTCGGGAACCCAGCCGAAGGCATGCTGGCCGCCGCGCTGTCTTATCGCAGCACAGGCAGCTGCCCGCAGGCCGCGGTGGCCACTGTGCAAAGCGCGACCAAGCCGAGCCTGGATCTCGTTTTGCGGCCGCCAGTGCGGGAAAACAAGTACCGGTGAAGCCCAGTCGGAGGGCACTTGCAGCGAGCATGACGGCCATGCTCGCTGCCTGCACCACGCCGGCGCCGACTGTACCCGTGCCCGCGCGGATCGCCACCCCAACGCCGATCTGCCTCGAGCAGCTTGCGCAGTTTGCGACGCAGGCGACCGGACGCAAGGTCTCGCTCGGTGCGGGCACGTCCTTCGCCGATACCGACCAGCTTGTGCTCGAGCCTCCAATGCCGCGCGGCCCGGATGGCCGGCCGCTGGATGGGCGCCGCATCGGGGGACCCGAGTCAGAAGTCTTTCGCCTCACGATGCTGCCTGGCGGCCCCTGCACCGTGACGCACGAGCGCACGAGGCTGCAAGCGCCCTTGGCTGCCTGCAGTTGTGTTCCCAAGCCCTGACTGCCAACTCTGCGGCGTTGGCTTTTTGCCGGCGGCACCCGAGGGCAAACACGACTCAGGCGCGCGTGTTCGCCGATTCGACGAACGAGACGGGTAAGATTTCATCGCCGTGACTTGCGGCCTTTGCGCCCGTCGCCGCGCCCGCGCGGTGGCCGGGTTTTTGCTGTCCCAGGCAGGTACACACGCATCGCCATGCTGGCCTTCATCATTCGCCGCTTGCTGCAAGCCGTCCTGGTGATGCTGACGGTTGCCTTCGTCGCGTTCTTGTTGTTCCAGTACGTGGGCGACCCGGTGAACCAGATGCTGGGCCAGGACGCCACACCCGAGGATCGGGCGCGGCTGCGCGCCGATCTTGGACTGGACGAGCCGTTTTTCGTGCAGTTTGCGACCTTTGTCGGCAATGCCGTACAAGGTGACTTCGGCATCAGCCTCCGGCAGGGCCGCGAGGTCTCGACGCTGATCCAGGAAAGGCTGCCTGCGACGCTGGAACTGTCCTTGGTCGCGGCTGTGCTGGCCATCGTGATCGGCATCCCGATGGGCGTGTATACCGCCCTGCGACGCAACTCGTGGTTATCGCAGGTGCTGCTTGCCGTGTCTCTGCTCGGCGTGTCGTTGCCGACGTTCTTGATCGGCATCTTGCTGATCCTCGTCTTCGCGGTAACCCTCGGCTGGCTGCCGTCCTACGGCCGCGGCGATGTCGTGCAGCTGGGGTGGTGGTCCACCGGGTTTCTCACCGCCAAGGGGTGGCAGCACCTGATCCTGCCTTCGATCACATTGGCGCTGTTCCAGCTGACGCTCATCATGCGGCTGGTGCGCTCGGAAATGCTGGAGGTGCTCCGCACCGATTACATCAAGTTCGCACGCGCGCGTGGCCTGACCAACCGCGCGGTGCACTTTGGCCACGCCCTGAGGAACACCATGGTGCCGGTCATCACCATCACCGGCTTGCAGCTCGGCGGCATCATCGCGTACGCCATCGTCACCGAGACAGTCTTCCAATGGCCGGGCATGGGGCTCCTGTTCATCCAGAGCGTGCAGTTTGCGGACATCCCCGTGATGGCCGCTTACCTGTGCCTGATCGCCCTCGTGTTCGTGCTGATCAACCTGATCGTCGACCTGCTGTACTTCGCGGTCGACCCGCGCTTGCGCATCGATCGCGCGGCGGGAGCGCACTGACGTGGGCACCTATCTGGGCGCGGCGATGCGCGGGGCGGTTGGCTTCGTCAACCAGCAGCATGAGTCGTTGACGGCCATCCGGCGCGACCTGCACGCGCATCCGGAGCTCGGCTTCGAGGAGCACCGGACCGCCGCACTCGTTGCCGAGCGCCTGCACCAATGGGGCATCGAGGTGCACACGGCGATCGGCAAGACCGGCGTCGTCGGCGTGATCCGTGGCAAGGCCGAGACGACGGGGCGCGCCATTGGTCTGCGTGCCGACATGGACGCGCTGCCGATCGATGAGGACAACGAGTTCGCGTACCGCTCGGTTCGGCAGGGCCTGATGCATGCCTGCGGGCACGACGGCCACACCACCATGCTGCTGGGCGCCGCCCAGTATCTGGCCGCCACGCGCGACTTCGACGGCACCGTGTATGCCATCTTCCAGCCCGGCGAGGAAGGCTACGCGGGCGCCAAGGAAATGATCGCCGACGGGCTCTTCACGCGCTTTCCAGCCGACGAGGTCTACGCCCTGCACAACTGGCCGGGCCTGCCGGTCGGGCACATTGGCATGAATCCCGGGCCGATGATGGCGGCGTCCGATCGCCTGGAAATCACCATTTCCGGCAAGGGCGGGCATGGCGCGCATCCGCACATGACGGTTGACCCGGTCCTTGTGGCGGGCCACGTGATCACCGCCGCGCAGTCCATCGTTGCGCGCAACGTGGCGCCGCTCGAGGCTGCCGTGGTATCGCTCTGCGCTGTGCAATCTGGGCATCTGAACGCGTTCAGCGTGGTGCCGCGTGAAGCAAAGATCACGGGAACGGTGCGGGCGTTCAAGCACAGCGTGCAGGCCCAGATCGAGGCGCGGCTGAAGACGCTGATCGAATCGGTGGCCGCGGCCTTTGGCGCAACCGCCGAGGTCAAGTATCAGCGGCTGTACCCGGCCACCATCAACCACCGACCGCAGTACGAGTTCGCCGCCGGCATTGCGGAGGAACTTGTTGGCCGCGAGCAGGTCGTGCGCAACATGCCGCCGTCCATGGGCGCCGAGGACTTTGCGTTCATGTTGCAGGCCAAGCCGGGCTGCTATGCGCGCCTGGGCCAGGGCGGCGGCGAAGGCTGCTGGCTGCATTCGACTCGCTACGATTTCAACGACGCCGTGATTCCATTGGGTGCGGCCTATCTTGCCGCGCTGGCCGAGCGGCGTCTGCAGCCGGACAACAAAAGCCATTGAGTCGGCGCGATGAACTTGAGGCAAAGTCGTCCTTCGATCCGCAGTGCTCGCCGCCGGGTTCACGACGCCAGTGCCGGCGCGACAAGAGCACTGCGACGACATGATCATGACGACCCGCGGACAGCATGTTCTTCGGTTGGACTTCGGTGAGTAGGGGAGCGTGAAACCAACATGTGCAAGTCCCAGAGCATGAGCACGGCGAGCCCATGAGCGCGACCTTGCCGCCGGCCGCACCGCCGCGCGCACCCGGCTGGGTCGCGCGCGCCTGGGACAGTGACATTGCCTACAGCTTTCGCAACTCCCCGGTGGCGATCGTCGCTTTGCTGGTGGCGTGCCTGCTCGTGTTCGCGGCGGTGTTCGCCAACTGGGTCGCGCCGCACAACCCCTTCGACCTGGCGACCATCAGCCTGCTCGACGCCAGCCAGCCGCCCGCCTGGGAAGACAACGGCACGCGCAAGTTCCTGCTCGGCACCGATGACCAGGGACGCGACGTGCTCTCGGCCATTTTGTACGGCATGCGGATCTCGCTGGCCATCGGACTGGCGTCCGTGGTGCTGTCGGTGATCCTCGGGGTCGGGCTCGGCCTGCTCTCCGGCTATGTCGGCGGCCGGCTGGATGCCTTCATCATGCGCATCTGCGACGTGATGCTGTCGTTCCCGGCCATCCTGGTCGCGTTGCTGATCGACGGCGTGTTTCGCGCGATGCTGCCGCGCGATGCGCACTCCGAAGTCGCGTTTTACGTGCTGGTGCTTGCCATCGCGCTCAGTGGCTGGGTGCAGTACGCGCGCACCGTGCGCGGCTCCACGCTGGTGGAGAAGAACAAGGAGTACGTGCAGGCCGCGCGCGTGATCGGGGTGTCGAAGTTCGCGATCATGCTCAAGCACGTGCTGCCCAATGTCACCGGCCCCGTGCTGGTGCTGGCCACCGTGCACATCGCCAGCGCCATTTTGACGGAGGCCACGCTGTCATTCCTCGGTGTGGGCGTGCCGCCGACCACGCCCTCGCTGGGCACGCTGATCCGCATCGGCCAGGAGTTCCTGTTCTCGGGCGAGTGGTGGATCACGATTTTCCCTGGGGCTGCCCTCGTTCTCCTGGTGCTGTCGGTGAACCTGCTGGGCGACTGGCTGCGCGATGCCCTCAACCCCAGGCTGCGCTGACGGGCACAGCGACGATCGGACACCGCCCTTGCCCGCCACCGTGTCCACAGTGGCCCCTGCGCAGTGAGCGCGTGAAGCGAAAGGAGATGCACATGCAACGGATCCCGACAGCCGCCATTTTCTGCGCCGCGCTGCTGAGCGGCTGCGCGACGACAGAGAGCTATTCGCAACTCACCGGCAATCGCTGGTTGCGGGCGGACCCGTTCACCTACGACGTCATCATCATCTCGGTCGACGATAAGAGTTACATCGAGCGCGGCCAGCCGATCCGCATTGATCCGGGCCCTCGCAAGATCGTGGTCCAGGGCCCACCGACGGCTGGCTTCCGCTATGGCGAGCAACGTTCGCTTCACCTCGATGTGCAGGCCTGCACCCTCTACCATCTCGAGGCGCACAAGGCCAACGCGCTCGCGCAGGACTTCGAGCCGCGCGTCAATCACACCCAGCCCGTCGGCGGCTGTGGCGCGAACCGCTGACCAGAAGGGCACGATGAGCACGTCCCCTCTGCTGGAAGTCCGCAACCTGCGCATCGAGTTCCCGACGCGGCGTGGCACGCTGGTCGCCGTCGACGATGTCTCGTTCAACATCGCCGCCGGCGAGGTGCTCGGCGTGGTGGGCGAGTCGGGCGCGGGCAAGAGCCTGACGGGCGCGGCGATCATCGGGCTGCTTGAGCCGCCGGGCCGCATCGCGGCCGGTGAAGTAAAGCTCAACGGGCTGCGGATCGACAACCTTCCGCCCGACGAGATGCGCAAGGTGCGCGGTCGCGAGATCGGCGCCATTTTCCAGGACCCGCTGACCTCGCTCAACCCGCTGTACACGGTGGGCCAGCAACTGACCGAGACGATTACCACGCATCTGCACGTCTCGCAGGCCGAAGCGCGGCGGCGCGCGCTCGATCTCTTGATGGCCACGGGCATCCCGGCGGCCGATCGCCGCATCGATCACTATCCGCACCAGTTCTCGGGCGGCATGCGTCAGCGCGTGGTGATCGCGCTCGCGCTGGCCGCCGAGCCCAAGCTCGTGATCGCCGACGAGCCGACCACGGCGCTCGACGTGTCGATTCAGGCGCAAATCATCGCGCTGCTGAAGACGCTGTGCCGTGAGAAGCAAACGGCGGTGATGCTGGTGACGCACGACATGGGCGTGATCGCCGAGACAGCCGACCGCGTCGCCGTCATGTACGCCGGCCGCATCGCCGAGATCGGCCCGGTGGCCGACGTGATCCACCGCCCGCAGCACCCCTACACCAGGGGCCTGATGGGTTCGATCCCGAGCATGACCTCCGAGGCCGAGCGCCTCACGCAGATCGAGGGCAGCATGCCGCGCCTGACGGCGATCCCGACCGGCTGCGCCTTCAATCCGCGGTGCCCCCATGCCTTTGATCGCTGCCGCGGCGAGCGCCCGGACCTGCTGCCCACAGGGCAGTCGCAGGCCGCCTGCTGGCTGCATGACGCCACGGCGGGAAGGGCGGCGGCATGAGCGCAGCGTTAACGCCGATGGCGCCCGCGTCGGTCGTGCCGGAGCCGATCGTCAAGGCCAATGACATCGCGATGCATTTCGATGTCTCGCCGCCGTGGCTGAATCGCGTGCTCGAGAAAACGGGCCGCTCGATCCTGCGTGCGGTTGATGGTGTGAGCTTCGAGATCCGCCGCGGCGAAACGCTGTCGCTGGTCGGTGAATCCGGCTGCGGCAAGAGCACCGTGGCGCGCATGCTGGTGGGCCTGTATCGGCCAACGCGCGGCAATGTGGAGTTCTTTGGTCGCGACCTGCGCGAGATCGACACTGCCAGTGGACGCGGCTTGCGGCAAGAGCTGCAGATGATCTTCCAGGACCCGTATGCGAGCCTGAATCCGCGCTGGCGCGTCGCCGACATCATCGCCGAGCCGCTGCGCACGCATGGCATGGGCGGCAAGGCCCAGGTGCTCCAGCGGGTCGATGAACTGCTCAACCTGGTGCGCCTGTCGCCGGCGGACAAGGTGAAGTACCCGCACCAGTTCTCGGGCGGACAGCGCCAGCGCCTGTCGATCGCGCGCGCGCTCGCCACCCACCCGGAGTTCCTGGTGTGCGACGAGCCGACCAGCGCCCTTGATGTGTCCGTGCAGGCGCAGGTGCTCAACCTGATGAAGGACCTGCAGCGTGAGCTCGGCCTCACCTATCTCTTCATCTCGCACAACCTGGCCGTCGTGCGCCATATTTCCGACCGTGTCGGCGTGATGTACCTGGGCAAGCTGGTCGAGGTGGCACCCAAGAAGACGCTGTTCGCCGCGCCCCGGCATCCGTACACGCGCATGTTGCTCGACGCCATTCCAGACCTGGAGATGACCGGGCGCGCGCGTACGCCCGTGGCCGGCGAGGTGCCCAACCCGCTCAATCCGCCATCGGGCTGCGCCTTCCATCCGCGCTGCCCACATGCCAACGCGCGCTGCAGGAGCGAGGTGCCGATGCTCAAGCTGTACAAGCACGCGGCGGGCGAAAGCTCCGCCGCCTGCCACGCGGTCGAGGAAGGGCGCATCTAGCGCCGGGCGCGTCCTGCTTCGCGACCGCCGGAGCGCGGTCGACCCGGGCATGGCGGGTGCTGAGGCAAAGTCGCGACGCAAGCTTGGGCGGCATTGGTCGCCGTGGAGCCAAGGACCATGTCCCGGAACGCGGCGAGCGCAAGCGCCGCGCGGACGGCGCCGCGAGTCCTTCCTGCACCGCGTCCCTCGTGCGCCGAGTCCGTCTTCGAACTGCTAGCCTGTGACCCGACTGCCCCATGCCCGCTGAACCTGCGCGTCGCCCCCTCTTGCGTCGTGCCGCATGGCTGGGTGCACTTGCAGCCCTTGCCGGAGTTGGCTACAGCATGGCTTTCGTTTCGCACAACCTGCCGCTGCCACACGCGCTCTCTGGTGCGCGCCGCGAACACCGCGGCCGGGCCGGCCGGCTCAGCTACTACGTCGCGGGACCTGACGCCGCGCCGCCGCTGCTCCTGGTTCACAGCATCAACGCGGCCGCGTCGGCGTATGAAGTCAAGCCGGTGTATGAAGCGCTGGCCGCCACGCGTCGCGTCTATGCCCCGGACCTGCCGGGCTTCGGATTCTCCGACCGCAGCGCGCGTGACTACACGATTCGCCTCTACGTCGACGCGGTGCACGACATGCTGGACGTGATTGCGGCCGAGCACGGCGAGGCGGCCATCGACGTGCTCGCGGTCTCGCTGGCGAGCGAGTTCGTGGCGCGCGCAGCCACGGAGACGCCGGCACGCTTTGCGTCGCTGGCTCTGGTCACGCCGACCGGTTTTTCCTCCGCCGCGCCGCTTCACGCCGGCGCGCCGGAGAGCTCGCGCGAAGTGCCGGGCATGCTCGCCATCGTCAGCGTGCCGCTATGGAGCCGGGCGCTCTTCGATGTGCTGACCAGCAAAGCCAGCATCCGCTACTTCCTGCAGCGGACCTATGGCAGCAAGGCGGTGGATGAAGCGATGGTCGAGTACGACTACCTGAGCACCCACCAGCCGGGGGCGCATCACGCGCCGTTGGCGTTTCTGTCGGCGCGCCTGTTTGCGCGCGACATCCGCAACATTTACGAGCAACTGAAGCTGCCGGTCTGGGTGCCGCATGCCACACGCGGCGACTTCAAGAACTTCAGCGGTGCCGACTGGGCGCGGGCGCGCGCGAACTGGACCTTCGAGCCCATGCCCACCGGCGCAATGCCGCATTTTGAGCAGAGCGAAGCCTTCCTCGGCGCTTACCAACGCTTTCTCGGAACCGGCACGTCGGCGGCGCGCGCCACGAACGCAGCGCCGAGCGCCGGGACGAGCACGGCGCGTCCATGACCTAGACCGTGTGCGCTAGACCGTGTGCGCGCGGGCGATCGCGCCGCCCGCCGCTATGCCGCACGGCCGGCGGTCGCTGTCGTGGTCTCGTGCAGGGTGACGAAGATCTCGGCATCGCTCAGCGCGAGGACGTCGTGCTCCTCGCCCGGCTCGGTCAACAGATAGTCGCCGGCCACCATCTGAATGCCGCCGATCTGCACGGTCCCGACCAGAACCACCACCTCTTCGCGACCCGCATGCCCGTGCCGCGGCACATGTGCGCCGGCGGCCAATCGCAGGACCGAGGCGCGGCCCTCGGTTGGGCCGTGGCGAAACAGCGCACGCTCGACGCCCGGCGGCCCCGCAGTCCAGGTGCGCTCAGCAGCTTTCTTCAGCACCATGATGATCCCTTCCCATGCAATGACGATGCACGGCGCCGACTCTAGCCTGAGATCTCATCAGGGACGCAGGAGTTGCGCGGATGCGCGCGCGAGCCAAGTTGGGCGGCAGGGGCGCAGTCGATGCCCGCAGGCATCGGCGAGCCCTTGAGCGCAGGGTGGCTGGGCAGAGCCTGCGTCGCCCAGACGGACAAAAGTGGTTCCGTGCAAACACGACTTCACCACGTCGTCTACAGAAAAAGCATAACCGCCCGCGGGGGCGACCTGGTGAAACATACGGGCGAGCGGCGCGCGTTGCCGTCGCCGGCCCGCCAAGAACGGTGAGACGGCCAACAGGCTACAGCGCGCCGTCCGCGTGCGCCCAGCGTTGGCACTGTTGCCGGACCACCTCCGCGAGACTGTCTTCGCGCGCGTAGATGCCACGCAGCCAGTCGGCATCGGTTTCGCCCGCGTGCACGAAGCGCAGCAACTGACGGCATGCGTCCTCGGCATGCGCATCGATCGCGTGGCTCTCGATGCGTGCCAGCGTGGCGATCAGATCGTCGCGCAGGCTCAGCTGCTCGCCGCTGCGTGGATCCACCAGCATGCCGGCCAGCCCGAAGCGGCTGGCCTGGAAGCGATTGAAGTTGTAGACGAGACAGTCGTCCTCGCGCGGCCCATCGCCTTGGCGTGGCGCTTCCTTCACCAGATAGCGCGCCAGCGCCTGCAGATAGCCGGCCAGCGCCGCTGCCTTCTTGACCGTCAGCGGCGTGTCCATCACACGCAGCTCGATCGTCCCGAACTCCGGCTTGGGCCGGATATCCCAGTAAAAGTCCTTCATGCTCTGCACGATGCCGGTGGCACGCATGCGCTCGAAGTAGCCCTCGAACTCGCTCCAGCGCAGATGAAACGGTGCGCGGCCCGACAGGGGGAAGGCGAACACGCTGTTCAGCCACGCCGAGTGAAAGCCGGTGTCCGCGCCCTGCACATAGGGACTCGCGGCCGATAGCGCGATGAAGTGCGGGATGTAGCGGCCGAGCGAATGCAGCAGCCACAGCGCCGCGTCCGGGTCCGGGCAGCCCACGTGCACCTGCTGGCCGAACACCGTGAACTGCTTCATCAAGTAGCCGTACAGGTCCGTGAGCTGGCGAAAGCGCGGTGCATCGACGATGCGTCGCTCGTGCCAATGCTGAAACGGGTGCGTGCCGCCACCGCACAACTGCAGGTCGAGCCGGCGCGCGGCCGCCAGCAGGCGCCCCCGGATGTCGGTCAGCTGCTCCAGCGCACTGCCGCAGTCGCCACACACGCCCGTAGACAGCTCGATCATCCCGCCGGTGATCTCGGGCTGGATCTCGCCCGCGATCCCCTTGGTCTTGACCTCTCGCAGCAGGTCGGTCGCACCGTTGGCCAGGTCGTACTCGTAGCTGCCGACGATTTGCAGCTCGAGTTCGACGCCGATGGTGAAGGGCTGACTGTGCTGAAACGCCAGCGTGCTCATGCCTGCCCCCGGCTCATGCGGCCCGCCGCAGCGTGACCGGGCGCGGCGGGGGTGGCGTCGGCTCGGTCGGCTCGGTTGGCTCGGTTGGCGCCCCGCGTTGGGAGGACACCGCGCGCGCCACCAGCGACACCGCGTCGCCCGCGGGTTCGCGGAGCGGCCGAATGCGCGCTGCCGGCATCGGTGGCGCTTCGGCCTCGCCGGTCTCCTGCGTCCAGTGCAGCACCCAGCGCACCACGATCGGCCCGAACAGCTCCAGGATCGCGATCGCGGCAAGCACGGTCGCGGCGACCCGCTGCGCCAGTTCGGGAAACACCGCGAGCAGGTCGTAAGTCAGGACAAAGGCCACGCCCGACATCGGCGTCAGCGCCGCCCCCAGCGCCACCCCCTGCTTGAGCGTGATGCCACTGGGCCGCGCCAGCAGCAGCACGGCGCCGGTCTTGGCGAGCGTGCGCAGCGCGATCAGCGCCAGAGCGACGAGACCGCCGGCGATCACATGCTCCAGTTGCACGGCGATCCCGGTGAGCACGAACAGCGTGACCACCAGCAAGCCTGTGATCGCATGCAGTCCGCGCGGCCAGGCGTACGGCCGCCCGAGCACGTTGCGCATCAGCAGGCCCGCGATCAGTAGCGTCAGCAGCACCGGCAGCTTGAGCATCTTGAGCACCAGCACGGCGGCCAGCACCACGCCCACCAGAACCGCGGCCGCATGGTCGTCGTCCAGCAGCAGCCGGTTGCGCAGCACGCGCAGCAGCCCGCCGACCGCAGCACCACCCAGCACGGCGCCCGCGATCAGATACACCGGGTGCAGCACCGCCGAGACCGGGTCGCCCCGATAGCTCTGGTGCAGCCAGCCCATGAGCAGCTGCACCGCGATCACGGTGTAAACGGTGTTCAGTGCCGTCAGCACGAGCAGGCGATCGCTCACCTGGCCCTGCGCACGGCTCTCGACCACCACGCGCATCACGATCGCTGGCGCCGTGGCCATGCTGATGGCCGCCACCAGCAGCGCCTCGTTGGTCGCCGCCTGCAGCCAGATGAGCAGTGCGTAGACGGCGCCAAAGGTCAGCAGCGCTTCCAGTGCGCTGGTGGCAAGCAGCCAGGGGTTTTCGCGCAGCCAGCGCAGGTTGACGCGGTTGCCCAGCTCGAACAGCAGCACGCCCAGCGCGAGTTCGGCCACGATGGCGGCCCAGCCGACGGCACCGTTTGGCCCGACCAACTCGCCGCGGACGATGCCGCCGTCGAGGCTGCCGGCCACCAGTCCGGCCAGCACGTAGCCGGTGATGCGCGGCAGTCGCAGGCGCCGGTATAAGGCCTCGCCGGCGACCGCGGCGACCACCAAAGTGACGGCAAACCACAACAGCGGCGGCAGTTGCAGTGGCCAGGCCGGAAGAAAACTGTCGGCAGCAGTCAAACAAGCCCCTTGGTTGCGCTGTCATGCCGGTGCGCGGGCACCGGAGCGGATCAATCGGTCATCGGCGGTTGGCGGACGTTGCGCCGCAAGGCGAGCACCGCGCCCGCAGACGCTGAGATCGCGGGCCGCCAACAACCGGGGAGCAGGCGAGGAGGGCTTCTCGTTGTTGTTGCTCGCCAAGGCAGCGAGCGCTCCATCAAGGAGCGCCCGCTCTTGGCGCATCATCCGCGGCCGCCTCTTGTGTTTGCCTGCGGCGGCATAGCCCATCCGGGTGATGTCGACCACGTACGCGAAAGCCGCAATCCATGCTTGGCGCGCCACAAAGAAGACTTTCGCTTCGCTGTCCGAAGCGCAGGCAGTGGCCAAGTCGATGGATGAACTGGACGCCCAGGTGATGCCGGATTGTTGCCCTCAATTGGGCACGTGCCGCTAAGCGCGCCGGACTGCCGCGCGGGACGGGCAGGCACTTGGCTGGCGATGAAGTTCCTTGGCGTCCACAGCGCGGTCGCTTCTCAGGTACATACCGGCGTCGAACCCGTCGGCGGCAATCTCGACTGCGGCGCGATGGCGAAAACCGCGCCAGCCGCGGCCTTCGTCGTGCCCAAGACCGAGCCCCTACTTCCGGTCGCGGCGGTCGCGCTCGATGCGCCAGCGCCTATGCGCGCTGGCGACCCGGTCGTTGATTGCCGTGTCCGCCGGCAGAGTCGACTGGACGTACTTCAGCGGCTCGGCACCGCAGGCCGGTCGTTCGATCAGCAGCCGCTACTCTGGCCGCAGGCGAGCGCGATCGGTGCTGTCGTCGGCCTGGCGCACCCGCACAGCGCAAAGCGGCGGCTCGGGGTTTCCTTGTCGCCCGCACGCCAACAGACGGTGTGCCCGGCACCGGGCCGGCAGGTATTGCACCGGCGCCCGCCGCGCCGCGCTACAGCTCGAACAGCCGTCCCCAGCCGCGCACGCGGCCCGTGTCCACGCCGACGAGCTTCAGTGACTTCCAGATCACCGTCGCCACACTATCGAACACGGGGATGCCAAGCTCGGCTTCCATCTGGGCTGCGAGCGGGCCGCCGCGCAGGTTGGTGCAGAACACCGCGATCGCCTGTGGGTTCGCGGCCGCCACCGCGCGCATCATCTGCCGCAACTGCTCGGCGCTGACCTCGCTGAAGCTGAAGTTGTGGCTGATGCCCAGGTGCTGTTCGGCCACGCACTCGATGCCGATGCTGCGATAGTTGGCGATGATCTTCGCCTGCACGTCGTCGATGTAGGGCGTGACCAGCGCCAGCCGGCGCACGCCGGCGAGCGCGAGGAGTTCGTTGAGCGCCAGCACCGACGTGCAGGCGGCGATGCCGGTGGCCTCGGTGATGGTGGCGCACAGGCGCGCGTCGGCATCGAAGCCTTTCCAGCCGGCCGAGGTGCCGTTCCAGCCGATGACCTGCACCTGGGCGTCGGCCAGCAGGCGCGCGGCGCCGAGAAACTCCGCGTCGTTGAACTGCGCCAGCGCCTGCTGCGACAGCGAGATCTCGGTCACGCGAAAGCGGCCGAAGTGCACCGACACCTCGGGCAGGCCGGCCACCATGGCGCTGCTGACAGGCTCCAGCACGGTGTTGGACGAGGGCGTGAGCATGCCCAGCAGAACGCGGTTCATCATCATTGATCGGTCGTGTTGCGTGCGCCCATCTCCGCAAGACCCGTGCCGCCGGAATGCTTCTTGCGAACGCTGCGGCGCGTTCACTTCGTCACGGACATGCAATGCGATTGCAGGGCAGAACCGCGCTCATCACCGGCGGCAACACGGGCATCGGCCGGGGCGTGGCCCTGGCGTTTGCGCGCGAGGGCGCCGACGTGGCCTTCACCTGGCTCAAGCAGCCGGAGGCGGCGCACAGCCTGCAACGCGAGATCGAAGCGCAGGGCCGCCGCGCACTGGCCCTGCCCTGCGACGTGACCGATGAGGCGCGAGTGACGGCAACCTTCGGCGCCGTGCAGCGCGCCTGGGGCCGGCTCGATGTGCTCGTGGCCAACGCCGGTATCCAGCGGCCGCAGCCGATCACCGAGATGAGCGTCGCCGACTGGGACACGATGATGCAGGTGCACCTGCGGGGTGCGTTCCTGTGCGCGCGCGAGGCGGCGCGCCTCATGATGGCGCAGGGCGGTGGCCGCATCATCACCGTGTGCTCGCAACTGGGCTACATCGGCCGCGGCAACTACACCGCGTACTCCACCGCCAAGGGCGGGCTGCTCGCGTTCACGCGGGCGCTGGCCAAGGAGCTGGCGCCGCATAACGTGCTGGTCAATGGGGTGTCGCCTGGGCTGGTGGACACCGGCTTCGATCCGTTGAGCGAGGAGGTCAAGGCCGCGCATGCGGCAAGCCTGCCGCTCGGGCGCCTGGGCGCGGTGGACGACATGACCTCGGCCTTTGTCTTTCTGGCGTCGGACGAAGCGCGCTACTACTGCGGCCAGATGCTGCACCCGAACGGCGGGGAGATCATGCCGTGATGAAGCGGCGCGCGCTGAAAGCCCACGGCCGCTTCGACTACCGGCCGATCACGCGCCGCCCGGATTTCGAGTGGCCGGGCGGCAAGCGGCTCGCGGTCTACCTCGGGCTGAATCTCGAGCACTTCGAGTTCGGCACCGGGCTGGGCGCCAAGCTCGCGCCGTCAGCAGAGCCCGACGTGCTGAACTACGCGTGGCGCGAGTACGGCAACCGGGTCGGGGCGTGGCGCATGCTCGAGTGCTTCGACGAGTTGCAGCTGCCTGCAGGCGTGCTGATCAACACCAGCCTGTACGACCACTGCCCCGAGCTGGTGGCGGCGTGGCGCGCACGCGGTGACGAGATGATCGGCCACGGCCACACCAACGCCGAGCGGCAAGGCGACATGAGCCTGGAGGCGGAGCGCGCGCTGATCACCGGCTGCACCGCGCGCATGACGGCCGAAGACGGCGTGGCGCCAGCCGGCTGGCTGTCGCCGTGGATCTCCGAGTCGACGCACACGCTGGATCTCCTGGCCGAGGCCGGCTACCGCTACACGCTGAACTGGTGCCACGATGACCAGCCGACCTCGATGCAGACGGCGCACGGCCGGCTGTGGTCGATCCCGTACCCGCAGGAAGTCAACGACATCCCGATGATCGTTGCGCGCCAGATGGGCGCGGTGGCGTTCGCCGAACTCATCATCGCGCAGTACCGCGAGATGAAGCGGCAGAGCGCGCGGCAGGCGCTGGTGATGGGGATCGCGCTGCATCCGTACCTGGTCGGGCAACCGTACCGTCTGGCCGAGCTGCGCCGCGCGCTGGAGATCCTGGCGGGCGACCGCGCGCTATGGTGGACCACGCCAGGCGCCATCTGCGCGCACGTCAACGCGCTGGGGCTGGACCTGTAGGCGTCATGACCGCAGCCATCAGCGCTTCGGCGCGCGCCACGGCGGCGGGAATCGCATCGATAAGCGGCACGGCACAGCCCTGCTGAAGCTGGGGCGCGTAGCCGGCGAGCACCGCGCCCGCCAGCACCACCGCGCCGGCGCCTTCCTGCCGCAGCTCATCAACGAGCGCACGCAACTGCGCCAGGCCACCTTCCGGGTCGGCGCGGAACTGCACTGCGGTCATCGCCGTTGCTTGCACCCACGGCACGCGGTCGGCCAGGCCGTAGCCGGCGACCATGTCCGCGTACAACGGCCGCATGGCCGTGCCGAGCGTCACCAGCGCGGCCCGCTCGGTCAGCGCGAGCGCGCGCAGCAACGCCGCTTCCGACAGGCCAACCACCGGCACGCGGCAGTGCGCGCGCAGCGCGGCCAGGCCGCAGTCGAGCGAGATTGCCAGCAGCACGGCATCGAAGGGACGGGCCTCGCGCTGCACGGCGTCCAGTGCGGCGGCCGCACTCAGCTCGGCCGCCTCGCGCGAAGCGATCACCTCCGCGCCAAAGGCGCCGGTGGTCTCCAACACCTCAGTGCCGACGCTCGCGCAAGCGCGAGCTTGCCGTGCGAGCTGCGCGGTGATGTCCTTCGAGCTGTTGGGATTGACGAGCAGCAGCCGCATGCGGTGTGATCAGGCGGACGGGCAGTGCTGGCGCCAGTGCTCGGCGATCTCGCCGCGACGTGCAAACCACGCGCCGCCGCGTGCCTGCATGTGCTGCACGATCGTCTTCAGCCCGCCGATGCGCGCCGGCCGGCCGATGATGCGCGAGTGCAGGCCCACCGTCATCATGCGCGGCGCATCGGCACCTTCTTCCCATAGCGTGTCGAAGGCCGCGCACACGTAGCGCGCGAAGTCCTCGGCCTGCACGAAGGCGTGGCTGTCGAAGAAGCGCATGTCGTTGGTGTCGAACGCGTAAGGCAGCACGAGGTGTGGGCGGCCGCCCACGTCCACGTAGTGGGGGCAGTCGTCGTCGTAGGTGTCGGAGTCGAAGGTGTAGCCGGCCTCGACCAGCAGGCGCCGCGTGTTGGCCGAGGCCGAGGCACGCGTGTGCCAACCCTGCGGTCGGCGGCCCCAGTGCCGCTCGATGGTTGCCGTGGTGCGCGCGATCACGGCCCGCTCGGTCGCCTCGTCCATGCCCGCGTGCGCTTCCCAGCGCCAGCCGTGCGCGGTGATCTCGAAGCCGCGCGCGTGGGCGTCCTCGCCAACCCAGGGCGCCGCCTCGAGCGCACGGCCGCACACGTTGAGCGTCAGCGGCACGCCGGCGGCGTGCAGCAGGTCGGTCACGCGCCAGTAGCCGACCCGCGCACCGTAGGCAAAGTGGCTCAGCATGTTCAGATCCGGCGCGCCCGCCAGATCCCGCTTGACCTCGTGCACCGACTCATTGCGCTCGTCGCCATAGCTGAGCGCGAACTGCGCGCCTTCCTCGACGTTGAGCACAAAGGAGACCGCCACCCGCGCGCCGTCGGGCCAGCGCACCTCGGGGTAGCGGCCGGCATAGCCGCGCAGGTCGGGCAGGCTGCTCACTGCACCCGCGCGCCGAAGGTGGGGATCGACAGCGCCATCGCCTCGCAGCGCTTGTAGACCTCGGCCATCAGGCGGAGGATCGGCGCGACACTCGCCTCGGCCTGCTCATAGGTGGGCACCAGCGCTTCCACCGCTGCAGCAATGCGCTTGATGATGGCCGACTCGTCAATGCGAGTGAGCCGGCCGTCGGCCACCACGCGTTCGCCGTCGACCCACACGTCGCTCAGCCCCTGGCCGCGCTCGGCATACACGAGTTGGCGCAGCGGATCGTGCAGAGGCACGAAGGCCGGCACGTCGGTGCGGTAGGCGACCAGATCCGCGATCTTGCCGACCTCAATCGTGCCGAGGTCCTTGCCCAGCCCCATCGCCTTCGCGCCCCCCAGGCTGGCCGCGCGATACGCCTCCTGCGCACTGAGCCAGCGCGTGTAGTCGGCATCGCGCACCTTGGACAGCGCCGCGGCCGCACCAACCGAGTTGAGCATGCTGGTCGTGAAGGTGGCGCAGCAGCCGTCGCTGCCCATGCTGACGTTGATACCGGCATCAAGGTACTCGCGTACCGGCGCCACTCCCGAGCCGAGCATCAGGTTGCTCCACGGGTTGTGCTGCACCGTGGTGCCGGTGTCGGCCAGCAGTTGCACCTCCTCCGCGTTGGCCCACACCACGTGGATCAGCGAGGTCTTCGGGCCAAGGAAGCCGAGGTCGCCCAGATGCCGGACCATCGTCTTGCCGTAAAAGAGCTGCCCGGTGATCACCTGCATGCGCGTCTCCTGCACGTGGGTGACCACGGGCAGGTCGAGCTCGTCGGCCATGGCGCGCACCTGGCGCAGGAACTCCGGGGTGCAACGCTGCGGCGCCGAGGCCGAGGCGATCATCGCCACGCGCGACGAACTCGGATGCCGCTCGCGTGCGTGGCGCGCGGTGGTGGCGAGGATCTCGGCCGGGTCGGGTCGCGGCAGCGCGCGCAGCCGCGCGTGCTCCTCGGCGCTGACGTAATCCGCCACGAACGGAAAGTTGTCGATGATCGGCCGGTCCATCATCGCCAGGCCCTGGAACGCGCGGATTCCCAGGTCTTCGTAGGCGGCCAGCGTGCCCTCGATCATCTCGTGGTTGACGAAGTTGCCGAGCGTCATGTCGTCGAGCACGGCGGTGGAGCCGGTGCGGATGGCTTCCAGCGCGGAGACCATCGCGCGCAGGTAGCTCTGCTCACGGTTCAGTGGCACCGGCAGCGGCGTGCGCACATAGTGCATCCACAGCTCCAGCGGCAGGTTCTCCAGCCGCCCTTTCTGAAACGCCTCGTGCGAGTGGTAGTGGCTGTTCATCATGCCCGGTGCCAGCAGCTTGCCGGTCAGATTGATCACCGCGGCATCCTGGATCGTGCCGGCCGGCTCGATGGCGGCGATGCGGCGGTTCTTGATCAGGATGTCGAGCGGGCGGCGGTGGTCGCAGGCGAGCGACTCACCAAGCAGCGCGATGGCGCCGCGCAGGACGAAGGCGGACATGAGAGCTTTCTTGTGGCTTGCCGTTACTTCACGTGGCGCGAGATGCCGACCAGCCGCTCCATCAGCACGATGGCCACGACGGTGATGGCGATCAGCACGCCCGAGACGGCGGCCGTGCGCACGTCGAGATTGGATTCGATGTTGTGCCACAGCCGGATCGGCAGCATCTCGCTGCGCGCATCCGACAGGAACAGCGAGATCGCCACATTGTCGAAGGAGGCCATGAAGGCGATGAACGCGCCGGCGGCAATCCCCGGCAGCACCAGCGGCAGCGTGACCGTGCGGAAGGTGAAGGTCGCGCTCGCGCCCAGACTGCGCGCGCTCTGCAGCAGTACCGGGTCGAGCTGCAAGAGACTGGCGATGGTGGTGCGCAAGATGTAAGGCGTGGTGATGGCCACGTGGCCTATCACCAGCGTCCAGAACGACAGACCCACGCTCAGCACGTTGAAGGTCATCAGCAGCGCCAGGCCCAGCGCCAGCGTGGGCAGCATCAGCGGCGACATGAACACCGAGTCCGCCAGCCGCGCCCAGGCCGACGGCTGGCGCGCCAAGGCAAGCGCGGCGGCGACCGCGAGCAGGGTGGAAAGACACGTCGCCAGCAGCGCCACTTGCACGCTCAGCCGGGCGGCGTGCCAGATCTCGGGCGACTGCGTGAACAATGCCTCGTACCAGCGCAGCGAGTAGCCGGGCGGCGGGAACTTCAGCGAGAAGCCATTGGTGAACGAGGTGATCAGCACCACGATGGTCGGCGCCGTCAGCAGCACGATCGCCGCGGCCGACAGCAGGCCCACCACAAAGTTGAACGAGCCGCTCTCGAGGCGCCCGGCCAGCGCCGGCGCCTTGAGCGCGACTGCCGGTTTCACACGGTCCATCGTGCTAGCCATGGACGAACCCCTTGCTCTTGCGGCAGAGGAAGTTGACCAGCGTGACGATCGCCAGCACCGACAGCAGAAGCGTCATCGCGATGGTCGCCGCGAACGGATAATTGTTGGCCTGCACTGCCTGCTGGTACATGTAAAAGGGCATGAAGAGCATCTGCCCCCCGCCCACCAGCGTCTGGGTGACGAAGGCCGACACCGCTGCCGCGAACACCAGCAGGCAGCCGGCCAGCAGCCCCGGCATTGACAGCGGCAGCGTCACTTGGAAAAAAGTGCGCCAGCGGCCGGCGCCGAGTGCGCGCGAGGCGTGCGCGAGGTTGGGGTCGATGTGCCCGAGCGCGGTGATCAACGGCAACACCATCAGCGCCAGCTCGATCTGCGCCAGCGCGATGGTCACCGCCATCGGCGTGTACAGCAGCTTCAGCGGCGCCTCGATCCAGCCGAGTTCCAGCAGCGCGGTGTTGATGATCCCCTGCCGGCCCAGGATCACGATCCAGGCGAAGGTGCGCACCACCGCGCTTGTCAGCAGCGGCAGCAGGATCAGGAAGATCAGGAGCTGCTGCACGCGGCGTGACGAAATCGAATACAGATACGCGAGCGGGTAGCCGATCAAGAGCGCCACGACCGTGACCTGCAGCCCCAGCAGCAGCGTGTTGCCGAGCACCCGCCAGTTGAATGCGTCGCCGAAGAACTTGGCGTATTGGTCGAGTCCGCGGGTCGTGAGCTGCGCGTCCTGGTGCAGGCTGACGTAGCCCAGCATCAGCAGTGGAAAGAACACGAAGGCAAAAAAGAAGATGCCCAGGGGTAGCGCGAGCTGCCACTCACGCAGCAGCGCCGGCCGCGCAGGCGGCGCGATCATCGGAAGGGCGGCGGCGCTCACGGGCGAACCCTCCGCGCTGCGCGCCGCGGGATGAACGCTTGGGAACGGTCCGGCGCGCGACGCGAGCCAACGCCCCCGCGTAGGCGGGGGGCTTGGGAGCGGCCCGACGCGTTCATGCCTGGAACACCGCCACGGCGGCCTCCGCGCCCAGGCCCACCCGTACGGTGCTGCCCGGTTGCAGGCGCGCACCGCTGCCGGTGCGCACCGTGGCGACCTTGATCGGCGTGCCGTCAGCCAGCTCCAGCTCGTGCACGACGGTGGGGCCCAGCGGCAGCACCATGCGCACGGTTGCAGGCAGGCCTGCGGTGGCCTCGGCCGGCAGCAGCTGCCAGTGCTCGGGTCGGACCGACAGCAGCGCGCCGCCGCTGCGCGAGCAGGGGCGCGCGCTGGCGAGCTTGAGGCTGCCGCCGACCTCGGGCTCGAAGTCGAAGCCGCCGTTCGCGTCACCGTCGCCGGCGTGCAGCCGCCCCTTGATGAAGTTGGCGGTGCCGATGAACTGCGCCACGAACAAGGACTCCGGATGGTCGTAGATCGACTCCGGCGGCGCGAACTGCTCCACACGGCCCGCGTTCATCACGGCCACGCGGTCGGCCATGCTGAGCGCTTCTTCCTGGTCGTGCGTGACCATGATGGTGGTGATCGCCAGTTCACGCTGGATGCGCTTGACCTCGATCTGCATGTCGAGCCGCAGGTTCTTGTCGAGCGCGGCAAAGGGCTCATCGAGCAGCAGCACGCGCGGTGCCACCGCGAGCGTGCGCGCCAGCGCGACCCGCTGCTGCTGGCCGCCCGAAAGCTCGCGCGGATAGCGGCCGCGCAGCGCCTCCATTTTCACCAGCGCCAGCATGCGATCGACCGTGGCGTCGATCCCGGCCTTCGGTG
Organism: Burkholderiales bacterium; assembly: GCA_020248785.1. Classification (GTDB taxonomy): domain Bacteria; phylum Pseudomonadota; class Gammaproteobacteria; order Burkholderiales; family Burkholderiaceae_F; genus JALHMQ01. The sequence continues at coordinate 23,931 of JADCGX010000186.1, forward strand.
CTCCGCGCGCACGCAGGCCATAGCCCACGTTTTGCTGCACCGTCATGTGCGGAAACAGCGCATAGTTTTGGAACACGATGCCGGCGCCACGCTCGTTGGGTGGGAGCGCATCGACCGCCGCGCCGTCGATCATCACGTGGCCCTCGGTCTGGCGCAGCAGGCCGGCGATGATCCGCAGCAGCGTGGTCTTGCCGCAGCCCGACGGCCCCAGCAGCGCCACCAGTTCACCGCGACCGATCTCCAGCGCCACGTCGTCGACGGCCACGCCGCTGCCGTAGCGATGCGTGATGCGGTCGAGCGACAGCGCCGTACCCGCGATGGCCGGTGCGCCGAGGCCGGCCGTGACCTGTCCGCTGTCCAGATCTCTCTTCATGGTGGTGTCCCAGTTGACCGGATCGAGTGGTCTCAAGATCCATGCCACGCGCATGCATCGCCGCGAGGGCGCGCGGCGCACCAGATCTGATCGCCTGGACGGTCGAATGCACCAAGCGGGCAACAACGCGCACTGCGCTCGCGCGTCGGCGCTCCGTCAAGGCGCCGCTGCGTGCGTGCTCGTTCAGTGGCGGCACGCATGGCACAGACCTTGCGAACCGCGACCCGGCGGTTCCACCCAGACATCACATAGGAAAAACCATGAGAACGATCGATCAGTCGCGGCGCCATCTTGTCCAGGGCCTTGCAGCCGGCAGTGCACTCGCGCTCGGCGGCGCGCTGCCCGCCGCGCGTGCCAGCGGCAGCATTGCCGCCACCACCTATCCCGGCGCGTGGGAGACCGCGCACCGTCAGCACCTGGTGCCCGCGTTCACGGCGGCGACCAAGGCATCCGTCAACCTCGTGGCCTCGCTGGCGGTCGACACCGTGTCGCGCGTGGTTGCTTCGAAGAACAACCCGCCGTTCGACACCGTGATTCTCGACGAGGGCCCATACCTGAACGCCCTGCAGCACGACATCTTCGAGAAGATCCCAGCCGACAAGGTGCCCAACCTCAAGGACATCCCGCCGCGTTTCATCGACCCGCGCGGCCTGGGCGTGTTCGCCTCGGCGCAGGTGTTCGGCATCGCCTACAACACCGAGAAGATCAAGACGCCGCCGCGCTCGTGGAACGATCTGCTCAAGCCCGAGTTCAAGGGCCGCGTCGGCCTGGTGGGCCTGGGCTCCACGCTCGGCTCGGCGTGGATGGTGGAACTGGCCAAGCTGCGCGGCGGTAACGAAGAGAACCTGGAGCCCGGCTTCGACTTCCTGAAGGCGGTGCTGCCCAACGTTGGCGCGGTGGCGGCCAACCCCGGTGCGCTGGCCACACTGTTCCAGCAGGGTCAGATCGACATCTCGGTGCACTACAACAACAACGTGGGTGACCTGCAGGCGCGCGGCGTGCCGATCGCGCTGGCGCGCCCCGACACCGGCTGGTCGCTGGTGCTCGCGGCGTTCTGCATCATCAAGAACACCAAGAACGTGGATCTCGCCGCGGCCTATATCAATGCCGCCATCAGCCCGGAGGTGCAGAGCAAAATGGCCGAGGCGCCTTTCTTCGTGGCACCGACCAACAGCAAGGCCACCTTGTCGGCGGGCGTGCGCCAGTACGGCTCGCTGGCGGACATGGAGAAGTTCAACCGCGTGGACTGGGCCAAGCTCAACCCGCGTCGCCAGGCCATGATCGAGCGCTTCAATCGCGAGATCAAGGTCTGATCCGACTGCCTGATCCGCATGACCCCGCCCCCTGAGGACGGCGCGCCTGCCGCGCGCCGTCGCCTTACATCGCCAATGACGAGGGCGCTCGCACCCGGTACGGCAGCACGCGCTCCAACTGGCCTGCCAGTCCGAGAACGCGCTCGTCCTGCCAGCGCGACCCGACGATCTGCAGGCCCACCGGCAGTCCATCGGCGCCAACGCCGCAGGGCAGCGTCAGGGCTGGCACGCCGCAGTAGTTGAACAGCGGCGTGAAGGCCGCATGCGCACGTGGCCCGACGGCACGACCTGCGATGTGCGACGGTGCCGACAGCGCCAGCGACCACGCCTCGCAAGGGACCGTCGGCGCCAGCAGCAGGTCGTAGCGCTCGAAGTAGTCGCCGAGCGCCTGTGTCAGCGCCTCGCGCAGGCGCAGAAGCTCCGCGATGCGGGGGCCGCTGACGGCCAGGCCGGCCTCGATCTGCGCGCCGATGTCGGGATCGAAGGACTGCGGCTCCGCCTGCCATCGCGCGGTGAACAGCGCCGCCAGCGCTGCCTGCTGCAATTGCAGCAGCGGATATGCCTTGGTGCCGGGCGGCCATGCGGGATCGGCGCGCTCGACGACATGGCCAAACCCTTCGCTCGCCAGCGCGGCGCGCTCCACGGCCGCGGCAACAACCGGATCAATGTCGAAGTCGCAGCCCAGTTGAGGCGAGTAGCCGATGCGCTGACCGCGCGCCGTCCATGGCTCGCATCGGCCCGGAGCGCTGTACAGGTCGCGACCGTCGTGCCCAGTCAGCACGTCGAGGACGAGTGCGATGTCGTCCACGCAACGCGCGATCGGCCCGACCACCGAGATCTCAGCGCTCGGATCGGCAAAGCCCCAGGGGTGGGCCACCCGCCCAAGCGTCGGCTTCAACCCAACCAGCCCCGTGTGCGCGGCAGGGCGACGAATCGAGCCGCCGGCATCCGTGGCGAGCGCCAGGGATGCCATGCCGGCTGCAACCGAGGCCACTGCACCCCCCGACGAGCCGCCAGGCGTGCGCGTTGGATCGAGCGGATTGCGAGTGGTGCCGTGCAGTGGGTTCGTGGTCACCCCGCGGCAGGCGAACTCCGAGCAGTTGCTGATCCCGATGATGATCGCGCCAGCCGCTTTCAGCCGCGCCACGGCCCAGGTGTCCCGTGGCGCGACATGGTCGGCGAACAGGCGCGAGCCATAGGTGGCGCGCCGACCCTCGACCCACAGGTTGTCCTTGACGGTGACGGGCACGCCGGCCAGGGGCAACGCGTGCCCGGCACGCAGCCGCTCCTCCACGCTCCGCGCCTGCGCGAGCGCGTCGTCGGGCTGCACGTCGATCAGGGCGTTCAGCCCGGGGTTGGTCGCTGCGATGCGCTCCCATGCCTGGCGAACCACTTCAGCGGGGCCAATTGCGCCCTGCGTGACGGCCTGTGCCACCTCACGTGCTGTTGCGTCGACGATCTGCATGATGTCGGCAGGTCAAGCAACGATCCTGCCATCCGCCTGCGTGCCGTGGCACGGCGCGCGGCCAGGCTAGGCCGATGGACGCGCTTCGTCGCCTTCAGTGCTCCTGCGATTCACCACTTCGCAGCGTTGTTTCTGCTGCGTACGGTCAGGCCCCTGCTTGCCGCACCGGTCTCGCCCTTGCTTCGCTGGAGCTTCTCGTTTCTGCATGCCACGTCCTGCGAGGGGAAACACCACGGTCACCAACCGCACGGTCGCCAGCGGCGATTTCGAGACCGTTGACGCGGTGCGGAGCACGTCGAAGTACGAGGCGCTGCTGCCTCCCTGGCGGCGGAGCATTTCGGCATCCGTCCAACCGCGCGGCCTACCGCTTCGGCGCTGCGCCGCCGAGCGGCCAAGTCGGTTCGGGCGGCGAGCTTTATCATCTGGGCAACATGCCCATCGACCTTGCCCAGGTCCGGCTCGACAACGCGCTGCTGCTGTTCGAGGAGTTCGTACAGCAGGCGGCGCGTCAGCCGGATGCAGCGACCTTGCGCGGACTGGAGGGCCGCTTCGCCGAGCGCCTGCAGATCCAGCCGAGCTACTGGAGCCAGATCAAGAGCCGATCGCGCCAGATTGGCGAACGCCTGGCGCGCCAGTTCGAGGAGCGCATGCGCAAGCCCTACGGCTGGATGGACACGCCGCATCCGCAGGGCGGAGCGTCCGCACCCGCGCCGCTCGCGCCCGCGCCGTTGTCCTCGACCGAACGCGCCGACGAGGCGGAACTGGCCGCGCAAACCGATGACGAACGATTCATCGTCGGCCTCGTCCTGACCTACTACCGTCGCCACCCGGACAAGGCGCGCGCCCGCCTGCTTGACCTGCTCAGCGAAGTGCTGGTTGCCGCCCCGGCGCTGAGCGCCTCCCCGCCGCCCGCGGCGCAGCCAGCGCGCGGCGATCGTGCGAGCGAGGCCGAGCTGCTCCGCCGCTCGCAGGCCGGCGTGCAGCCACTCAAGCGCCGCCGCTGAGCGGCCGCGCCACCGGGCCGCGGACTACCGTTATCAAGTGATGAAATTGTTGATAAAACGACTTGCGCAAGATAAATAGTTATTTATCATTCGCAGCAAGTGATCTGTTGCCCGTTCCGCTCAACGGCGGGAGGCACGCAGCTACGCAAGCACAGGACCTCAAGTGATGGTGAACACAAGCTTCTTCACGATCGCCATGCTCACTGGCGGCCAGGCCGCCGGTGCATCGGTCGCGACACATGCAACCCGGGAGGTGCGCGAGCTGCGCTGACATCAGCACGCTCTCGCCACACGGCGGCCCGGGTTGCGCAAGCACCCGGGCCGTTTTGTTTGTTGCACGCGAAAGGAGCCGAACCATGAAGACCATAAAGATGAACCGCAACTCCACCTCGGTCCGCCGCGTGCCGCGCAACCCCCTGGTCGTGCGTGCGCTGTTTCGCAGCGCGGGCGCCCACGGGGCAGGCCGCAAGACCGAGCGCCAGGCCGCTGCCCGCGCCCTGCGCAGGCTGATCGACGAACGCTGAGTCGCCACGAGCAGCGCAGCCCAGCTCACCGCGTCCGCGACCCGGACGCCCGAAGGAAAGGAGTTCGCCATGGAGCGGACCATGCAACTGACACCCGCCGGCCCGTTCCGGCGCCCCGCGCATCCGGCCACCGCAATGCTGCTCGCCGCCAGCGCCGCGCTGGTGCGTCTGGCCGCGCGGCTCGAGCAGCGCCGCCAGCAGCGTGCCCGCGCCGAGCCGCAGCGTGAGGTCACGCTGCAGCACGTCGAAGGCCGCGCCGGTGCGGCGGTGTTCGAGGACGGCAAGCTGGTGGCGTGGCTGCCGGATGTGCGGCGGCTTTGATGTGCTCTGCCCGCGCGCGGCCAGATTGGTCGCGCGCCACCTCATACCGTCTTATGCCGCACTACACGCAAGCGCGATGACGTGCTCTGGGTCGTCCTGATCGGCGCTTCCAGCACGGGCATGACGACGCGCCGCGGGCCGACCGGCAAGGTCGGATTCAGGTCGTGGATGGGCGCGTTCGGCGAGGGCGGTTCATCGCCCGCCCTCTCATGAGAAACAAAACGGGTTGAGGGACGTTTTCATGCCGGCACGGGCGTCGGCGTGACTGCGAAGCCGAGCGCGGCGGCGCGTCGCTTGAGGGCTGCGATGCTGCGCTGGCGCTGCTGCTCTTCGTCGTGCTGCTGGCCCTGATCGACGTAGGCTTCACCGCGCGTGAGCATGAAGTACACCATCCGGGCCAGCTTGTGGGCGGTGGCGGTATTGGCCCGCGGCTTGTCCATCCGGCCCGACAGCCGGCGATAGAACGCGCCCAGAGCGGAATCGCTGTGC
>JADCGX010000187.1 GCA_020248785.1 Burkholderiales bacterium
CCCCCTACGCGGCCGCTGCGGCCATTGAGGACGCACCTGTGCCCAGGCCGATCAACTGCGGCGCGATCTTGGCCATGCGCATCAGGTTGTGTGCCAGCGCGTACAGCATCGCCACCGCGCGCACCTTGACCAAGCCGCGCACCGGCAGACGCTGCAGCCCTCGGTTGCGCGCCAGCGCGTTGACGCACTCGGCCGTGGCCGCGCGCTGCTTGTAGATCTCCTTGATGTCCGGCCAGGCCATGCGTGAGCGCCACTGGGCCACCGGCACGGAGTCGTCGTCCTTGGGCCGATGCTTGTCCGGCGGCGGCACGTCATCCCCGTGCGAGCCCCTCTTCGCCTTGGGCTCGGGCACCGGCGCGAGCACTTCGGTCTTGCCACCCGTGCGCTCGTGCACCGCATCGATCTGTTCGTGGGCAGGAAATCCGCCGTCAACCAGCCACTGCGCGGGCATGCTGCCGCTGCGCTCGATGACCTGCTCCACCATCGGCGCCATCTGCGCCATGTCGCTGCCCACGTTGGTCACCGCCACGCCGACGATCACCTGGTCCTGGCAGGTCGTGGCCAGTTGCACGTTGAACGCCGGCCTGAAGCCGCCGTCGCCCATCTTCATCACCCGCGCATCGGCATCGGTGGTGCTCGCACGGGCGTCCTCGGCCTTGTCACCGTTGCGCCGCTTGGTCGCCTGCACCTGCGGCAGTTGTTCCAGCGCCGCGCGGATGCGCTCTTCGCGGTCTTCGGCCGCCCGTTGCCGGGCCGCCTGCGCGCGGCGGCTGCTCGCCCCAGGATCGTCCTTGGCTCGCCGCTTGACCTCGCCCACCAACTCCCCGGCCTCGGCCAGGTGCTGCTCCAGCGCCGCCGCTCGCCTGAACGACGCCGCGCCGGCGTGCGCACGCACCCGCATGCCATCCTGCGCCACGCGCTCCAGGCTGATCGCCCCGGCCGCCGCCAGCGCCGCCACGTTGGCCGTCAGCACCTCGTCCATCAGGACCTCATTGCCCGAGCGGAAGTCGTTGAGCGCGTGGTAGTTCACCGACACCCCGCCACAGATCCAGCGGTAAGCATCGTGCTCGCGCGTCAGCCGCGCCACCTCGCGCCCGCTGCCCACGCCGCTGAGCACCGCGTACAGCCACAGCGCAAACAGGATGCGCGGGTCGATTGCAGACCGCCCGGCGTTGCTGCCGCGTGCCTTGATCGCCTCGACGAGCCGGCTCAGATCCTGCCGCTCGACGTCGCCCCACACCAGCCGCGCCAGATGGTCTTCGCCCACCAGCGACTCCAGGTCCGACGCACGCAGCTCGATCTGCCTGCGGTTGGGTTGCAGCAGCCTCGCAGCGCCCTGCCGCTTGGCAGCACTGCGCGCTTGCCGCGCCGCCTGCTCTTGTCGCGCATCGACTGCCGGCAGGTCCTCGAACAGGCTGACCGGCGCCTCGCCTTGGTGCTGGGCTTTGCTCATCGCCGAAGATTAGCCAGTTGCATGCCAATTACCAAGATGGCGAGAAAAACTCTCACGCTCTCAGGCTTGGCGCTGCTCTTCCAGCTCCGCGAATTCGCTCGCCACCGCCTTGGGCACGCGAGACACCTGCAGCAGGTGGATCTGGCGCGCGTCGGCGCGCAGCACCTCGAAGCGCAAGCCCTCGATCTGCACCACGTCGCCCCGGTGCGGCACGCGGCCGGCGGCATCGATGACCAGGCCGCCCACGGTGTCGAACTGGTCATCGGGAAAGCTGGTGCCGAAGGCCTCGTTGACGGCCTCGATCTCGGTGAGCGCCTTGACGCGCCAGCGCCCGTCCTTCTCGGCCACGATGTTGTCGGCGGCCTCGTCGCGATCGTATTCGTCGTCGATGTCGCCAACGATCTGCTCGAGCACGTCCTCGATGGTGATGAGGCCGGCGATGCCGCCATATTCGTCGACCACGAGCGCCATGTGATTGCGCGTGGCGCGAAAGTCACGCAGCAGCACGTTCAGCGGCTTGCTCTCCGGGATGAACACCGCCGGGCGCAGCTTGGCGCGCACGTCGAAACCGTCTTCGGCGTAGTAGCGCAGCAGATCCTTGGCGAGCAGGATCCCGATCACCTGGTCGCGATCGCCCTCGATGACCGGGAAGCGCGAGTGCCCGCTGGCGATTACCCGCTTGATCCAGCTATCGACCGGCTCGCTGATGTCAACGACGTCCATTTGCGCGCTGGGCACCATGAGGTCGCGGGCACGCAGCTCCGACACCTGCAACACGCCCTCGATCATGGACAGCGCATCGGCGTCCAGCAGCTGGCGCTCGTGCGCCTCGGCAAGGAAGCTCAGCAGCTCCTCGCGGTTCTCGGGCTCGTGGAAGATGAACGCGGTCAGGCGTTCGATGAAGCTTTTCTGCTTGGCGGACGCGCTGCGTCCGTTGGAAGGCTCGGGCATCGGTTTGGGTGAGCCGCGCTTGCAGCCACGCGCATCACCCGGCAATTGCGATCATTCGAGGATACCCGAGGGGTGGCCTTGGCGCATGTGTGGATAACCGCCACGTCTATGGGATACGACGGCTTTCGCCAGAGCTAGCAAACGCTAACTTTCCCAGTGTCGATTGCGGCGCCTTGCGCTGCTTGTACAGGCCCCGCACCCCGCCGCGGCGCACGGTGACGCGTTTCGCAACGTCCTGTCAGGCCGCCATGTCACTTCTGTTGCGCGGTCCTTGCGTGAGGTGCGGGTCGCGTGCTGTTCGCCGGCACGATCGGCCCGTACGGGTCGGTGATGCGCAACTGCGCCAACAGGGCGCGTTCGCGCGCCTCCATCGCCGTTGCCTGCCGCCGCTGCTCATGGTCGAAGCCGCGCGCATGCAGCACGCCATGGATGACCAGATGGGCCAGGTGTGCGCGCAGCGTCTTGCCATGTTCGCGTGCCTCGCGCGCGACCACCGGCATGCACAGCACGATGTCGGCCGCGAGCGGCCGCCGCGTGTAATCGAAGGTGAGCACGTTGGTCGCGTAGTTGCGGCCGCGATAGTCGTGGTTCAGTCGGCGACCTTCTGCGCTGCCGACGAACCGCAACGTTAGCCGTGCCTCATTGCATGCCTTGTTGCAAGCTTTTTCGCCAGCGCTGTCGCCAACTTTGTCGCCCGCAGCGCCGAGCGCCAGCAGCACCCAGCGACGCAGCGTGGCTCGCGTCGGAACACCCGCAAACCGCTGCGCGCCCTGGATGTCCAGTTGCAGCACGGCGTCAGTTCAGGTTGCGTCGCCGCCGCGCGGGCGCAGGCCGCGCCGTTCGGCCGGGGGGTTCAGCTTCTCCGCCGCCTCGTAGGCCTCGACGATGCGCGCCACCAGCGGATGGCGCACCACGTCGGCCGCGGTGAAGTAGGTGAAGGCGATGCCGCGCACGTCATTGAGCACGTGCTGCGCCTCGATGAGGCCCGAAGAGTTGCCGCGCGGCAGGTCGATCTGCGTGACGTCCCCCGTGATCACCGCCTTGGAGCCGAAGCCGATGCGCGTCAGGAACATCTTCATCTGCTCGGGCGTGGTGTTCTGCGCTTCATCCAGGATCACGAACGCCTGATTCAGCGTGCGACCGCGCATGTACGCCAGCGGCGCGATCTCGATGGTCTGCCGCTCGAGCAGCCGCTGCGTCTTCTCGAAGCCAAGGAGATCGAACAGGGCGTCATAGAGCGGCCGCAGGTAAGGATCGACCTTTTGTGTCAGGTCGCCGGGCAAGAAGCCGAGCCGCTCGCCGGCCTCCACGGCCGGGCGCGTGAGCACGATGCGCTCGACCGCGCTGCGTTCCAGCGCGTCGACCGCGCAGGCCACCGCGAGATAGGTCTTGCCCGTGCCCGCCGGTCCGATGCCAAAGCTGATGTCGTGCCCGACAATGGCTTCGATGTAATCACGCTGGCGCGGTGTGCGCCCATGCAGGTCGCGCCGGCGCGTGTGCAGCTCCGGCAGACGTTCGCCGTGGTTGGCAGCCGGCGCCTGCGGCGCGCCTGCGCCACGCAGCTCCACGAAGTACAACTGGATGTCATTGATGGAGATCGGGCGGCTCGCGCGACTGAGAAAGTGCTCCAGCACCGCCACGGCCTGCTGCGCCTGCGTGGCATCGCCCTCGATGCGAAACTGATGGCCGCGCCGCTTGATCTCCACGTCGAGCTCGGTCTCGATCTGGCGCAAATTGCCGTCCAACGGTCCGGCGAGATTGGCGAGCGCTGGGTTGTCCGCGTCCGCGGCAAAGTTCAGGACTTTGCGGTTGGCTGTTTTGCGCACCCTGCCTCCGGCTAAAGGACCTTCAAGCGACCGTCAGGCCGCGGTGGCGAGGTCACGCACCAGCACTTCGCCGCGCAGGCTATGCGGCAGCGCTTGTGTCACCGTCACTTCGACCAGCCGGCCCACCAGCCGGGCGCCGTTCGGGCCGCCAGCAAAGTTGACGATCCGATTGTTCTCGGTGCGCCCCATCAGCTCGGTGGCGTCCTTCTTGGACGGGCCCTCGACCAGGATCGCCTGCCGCGAGCCGACCATGGCCTCGCTGATGCGCTGCTGGTTGGCATTGATGGCGGCCTGCAGACGCGCAAGGCGCTTCAGCTTGACGTCCTGCGGCGTGTCATCCGCCAGATCGGCAGCCGGCGTGCCCGGCCGCTTGCTGTAGACGAACGAGAAGCTCGCATCGAACCCGATGTCCTGCGCCAACTGCATCGTCTTGTCGAAATCGTCCTCGGTCTCGCCCGGAAAGCCCACGATGAAGTCCGACGAAATGCAGATGCCGGGCCGCACGGCGCGCAGGCGCCGGATGATCGACTTGTACTCGAGCGCGGTGTAGCCGCGCTTCATCGCCGCCAACACCCGATCGGAGCCTGCCTGCACCGGCAGGTGTACGTGATCGACCAGCTTGGGCAGGCGGCCGTGGGCATCGATCAGCCGTTGCGTGAACTCCTTGGGATGCGAGGTCGTGTAGCGGATGCGCTCCACACCCGGGATCTCGTGCACGTACTCCAGCAGCAGCGCGAAGTCCGCGGTCTGGCCATCGGCCACGCGCCCCAGGTAGGCATTGACGTTCTGCCCCAGCAGCGTGATTTCCTTGACGCCGTGCTCGGCAAGGTCCGCGACCTCGGTCAGCACATCGTCGAAAGGCCGGGACACCTCCTCGCCGCGCGTATACGGCACGACGCAGAAGCTGCAGTACTTGCTGCAACCTTCCATAATCGAGACGAACGCGCTGGCGCCCTGCACGCGCGGTGGCGGCAGGTGATCGAACTTCTCGATCTCCGGGAAGCTGATGTCCACCTGCGCGCGGCCCGTTGCGCGACGCCGTGCGATGAGATCAGGCAGCCGGTGCAGCGTCTGCGGGCCGAACACGACATCGACGTAGGGCGCGCGCGCGACGATGGCGGCACCTTCCTGGCTTGCGACGCAGCCGCCCACGCCGATCACGAGATCCGGCTTGGCGCGCTTCAGGTGCTTGACGCGCCCGAGGTCCGAGAACACCTTTTCCTGCGCCTTTTCGCGCACCGAGCAGGTGTTGAACAGGATGACGTCGGCCTCATCGGGCGAGTCGGTGGGTGTGAGGCCTTCGGCGGCGTTGAGCACGTCGGCCATCTTGGCCGAGTCGTACTCGTTCATCTGACAGCCAAAGGTGCGGATGTAGACCTTTTTGCCGGCCTTGGGCGGTTTCGCGGTCACGGTTTAGATCCGGAGGCGAGGGGACGGGAGCAGGATTGTAGAGGCGCGACGTCCGGTTGGACGCATGCGGCGCAACCTTCAGGGCGAGCCGGCGCGCGGCGAGTCTGACGTACCCGGCCCGCTAGCGCTGCGCGTCCGCCGGCAGAACGCGAATGGTGCGGATCTGGCCCAGGCCGTCAAGCTCGTAGCTCACCCGCGCGTTGGGCGGAATCTGGTTGGGCGTCATCATGAGGTTGTTGGAATTCAGGATGCGCGCGCCCGGGGAAGCGCGCAGTTCCTTGCGGTCGATCTTGACGATCGGCCACTGGACGACCTCGATACGTCCGCTGTTGCCCGCCGGTTGTGCCGGCGCGGGCGGCGGTGCGACGGCCGCCTCGCCGGCGGGCTGGGGATTCAAGCGCGGTGATGAGCCGCAAGCGGCCAGCAAGAGCACCGCGACGGTGGGCAACGCGAGTCGAACGAAACCTGGGCGTCTCATCGGTCGCTGGCCGCGCACGCTCTGAACACTTGGCGCGCGGCGAAGGAAAGGTGGTGGCGGATCAGGGACTCGAACCCCGGACACAAGGATTATGATTCCTCTGCTCTAACCAGCTGAGCTAATCCGCCGTGTGGTCACACGGCACGCGCGGCGGCGCATGCAATGCGAGGCGCGGATTATCGTGATTGCGCCTTGGCCGGTCAAATCGGACGACGGACCAGCCGGACAGTCGGCATGTGCGCGTATCGGCAAGGCCGCGTGCCACGTGTCGCGTACCACGTGCCATGGGCCATGGGCCATGGGCCATGGGCCATGGGCAATGGGCCAGCCACGGCTTGGCCCGCTGGTCTGACTCGCGTCGATCACGAACGCGGCCCATTTCGAATGCGTCACCACGGCTTGAGCAGTTGCCGTGGCAGCGGCGCCTCCGACAAGTCGGTGACGTAGCGGCTCGCGTGGAAGATGAGCGGGCTGCCGCCGTTGGCACCGAACGACTCGACTCGCCCGACCAGGATCACGTGATCGCCTTCGTCGTACTGGCTGCGGTTGCTGCACTCGAACCACGCCACGCCGCCGGCAAGCAGCGGCAGACCGTGCGGCCCCGGCTGCCAGTTCGTTTCACCGAACTTGTCCGCGCCGCGCGTCGAAAAGCGTTGCGCGAGTGCCAGTTGGTCGCCTGCGAGCACGTGCACCAGATAGCGGCTGCCGCGGCGAAAGGCATCGAAGCTCGCGGCCTGGCGTGACACGCTCCAGAGCACCAGCGGTGGATCGAGCGAGACGCTGGTGAACGAGTTGGCGGTCATGCCTGCCGGCGCGCCATCGGGCGCGAGCGTGGTGATGACGGTGACGCCGGTCGCGTACTGCGCGAGCGCCTTGCGGAACTCGGTGGGCTCGACGGCGGCGCTGCTGGCGGAGGCGGGGGACTTGGCTTGCACCGCGCGATTCTACGGATGGGGCCAGGTCGGGCCTTGCGTGTCTATGTCCTGCATCCCGCGAAGAGCCATCGTTGGCTTACGCTTAGCTCGACGTGATGCGAGCGCGGATGCAAGCTCGCTTACCAATCTCACTCCGATTGCCGTGTCCCTGCTCCCCGCCTATGAAACCCTGGTCGAGCAGCGCATTCGCGAGGCTGCCGAGCGCGGCGAGTTCGACGATCTGCCGGGTGCCGGGCGGCCGCTGCCGCTGGATGACGATCCGCTTGTGCCCGAGAAGGTGCGCGTGGCGCATCGCATCCTCAAGAACGCGGGGTATGTGCCTCCGGAGGCGCAACAGATGTCCGAGATCAACCAGCTTATTGCGCAGGTGGGCCGCGGCGAGTTCATCGCCGAAGCTGAGGACGCCGATCGCCGCCTGCGCGCACTGCTCATCCAGCTCGAACTTTCGGGCCGGCCCGCCGCCGCGTCAAAAGCGTGGCACGATGACCAGGAGGCGTTGCTGCGTCGTGGTTTGCGGCTTGGACCCGACGATGGCAGCGCATGATGGGACCGCTGAATGGACCATGTGGGCGTGCCGTGTGACGGTGTCGCGGCGCCGGTCCCGGTGCAGTCGCTTGAAACACCACCCGCTGGCCCCATCTTGATGGCGGTCTGATAACCAACAATCGTCTCGGAGGCCCCTCATGCTCGCGGCACTTTCCCGATCGTCCTGGTTGCGCCTGTCGCTGGCGGCATTGCTGGCCACCGTGCTCTCCGGCTGCGGCTACAACGAGATCCAGAGCCGCGATGAGGCGGTGAAGGCTGCCTGGTCCGAGGTGCTCAACCAGTACCAGCGGCGCAACGACCTGATTCCGAACATCGTCAACACCGTCAAGGGCGAGGCCAACTTCGAGCAGGAAACGCTGACCCGTGTCGTCGAGGCGCGCGCCAAGGCGACCAGCATCCAGGCCACGCCGGAGCTGGTGAACGACCCTGCGGCGCTGCAGCGCTTCCAGCAGGCGCAGGGGGAGGTGAGCTCGGCCCTGAGCCGCTTGCTGCTGGTGGTGGAGAACTATCCGAATCTCAAAGCCAATGCCGGCTTCCAGGACCTGCGCACGCAACTCGAAGGCACCGAGAACCGTATCGGCATCGCGCGCAACCGCTTCATCAAAGCCACGCAGGACTACAACGTCTTCGTGCGCCAGTTCCCGCAGAACCTGACCGCCATGGTGTTCGGCTACAAAGAGCGGCCGCAGTTCGCGGTTGAAAACGAGAAAGCAATCGCCACGCCGCCGACGGTGGACTTGGGCACCAAGAAGTGATGGCGCGGGCCCGCTGCCGAGCGGGCCGACCTCATGCATCCCGTCGTCCGCATCCTCGCGTCGCTCGCCCTTGCGAGCGGCTTGGCGGCAGCACAGGCGCAGTCGCAGCCTGCGCCGCCGTCACCGGCGCCTGCACCCGCAACACCCACGCCAGCCATCCCTGGGCTGCAGGAGCTCGGCAAGCTCGTGCCGCCTGCGGTGCGCGATGCGCTCAAGGGTGGTCAGGACGCCACCAAGGGCAACGCCGGCGATGCAAAGGCACCGCCGGCGCCACCAACGGGACGCGATGCGCCGCGTGGGGCCGATGGGCTGCTGGCCGTTCCGCCGGCGGCGCAGATCACCGATCTTGCCGGCGTGCTGTCGCCGGCCGACCAGCAGCAACTGAAGGCCAAGCTCGACGCGGTCGAGACCGCACACGGTGCGCAGATCGTCATCCTTGTCGTGCCGAGCACCAAGCCCGAGCCGATCGAGGACTTTGCCAATCGCGTCGGCGCCGCGTGGAAGGTGGGCCGGCGCGGCGTGGGTGACGGCGTGCTCGTCATCGCGGCCATCGACGACCGGCGCGTGCGGATCGACGTGGCGCGCGCGCTCGAAGGCGCGATCCCCGACATCACGGCCCGCCGCATCATCCGCGAGGCCTTGGCGCCACGCTTCCAGCAGCGGGACTACGCAGGCGGCCTCATCGCCGCGGTCGACTTGCTCGCCCGCCAGATCGAGGGCGAGGGGCTGCCCACGCCCGCCGGCGTTCCACAAGGCAAGGTCGACGCCGGCGAGGGCGTGTTCGCGCTGCTCGTCCCGTTCGTGATCTTCGGCATCATGGTCGGCGCACTCCTGCGCCGTATCCTCGGGGTTCCCGGCGCCCTCATGGCCGGCGGCGGCAGCGGCGTGCTGGCGGGGGCCATGCTGCAGTCGATCTTCCTCGGCGGGCTGGCGGGCCTGCTGGTGTTCATCTTTGCGCTCGGCGCGGGGTCGCGCAGCGCGCGCGCGCTCGGCGGTCGTCGCGCCGGCCGCGGTGGCTGGAGCGGCCCCGTCATCATTCCTGGCGGCGGCTGGAGTGGTGGCGGCGGAGGCGGCTGGTCCAGCGGTGGCGGTGGCGACTTCTCCGGCGGTGGCGCCTCGGGAGACTGGTGAGATGCGCATTGCACGCCTGCTCAAGCACTGGTTCATCACGCCGCGTGCCGTGGTCAAGGCGTTTCCGGCGGCGTCCTTGCAGGCCATCCAGGACGCGATCGCCGCCACCGAGGCGCAGCACAGCGGCGAGATCCGCTTCGCGGTGGAAGGCGCGCTGCCCTGGTCGTACCTGAGGCGCGATGCCCCCGTGCGCCAGCGCGCTGTGATGGTGTTTTCCAAGCTGCGCGTGTGGGACACCGAGCACAACAACGGCGTGCTCATCTACCTCGAACTGGCCGACCACGGCGTCGAGATCGTGGCCGACCGCGGCATCGCACGGCACGTGCGGCGCCCCGAGTGGGAGGCCGTGTGCCAGCGGATGCGCGCGCACTTCCGCGAGGGCGCGTTCGAGGTGGGCGTGGTGTCGGCGGTGCGGGAGGTGGGCGCGCTGCTGGCACGGCACTTCCCGCTGGCCGAAGGCGAGCGCAACCCCAACGAGCTGTCCAACAAGCCCGTCATTCTGTGAGGCGGCGCGTCGCCTAGACTAGGGCGCGCTTTCGGCCGGACCCATCGGCCTGCGAGGATCCGCATGCTCAAGCCATTGGACGACGCGGCGCTTGACCGCGTGTTTCGCACCGCCCGTAGTTTCAACGCGTTCACCGGCGAGGTCACGGACGCCGATCTGCACGCCATTTACGAGCTGATGAAGTTCGGCCCGACCAGCGCCAACAGTTCGCCGGCGCGCTTCGCGTTCGTGCGCTCGGCAGCGGCCAAGGAGAAGCTCAAGCCCGCGCTGTCGCACGGCAATCTCAATAAGACTCTCGCGGCGCCGTGCACCGTCATCGTTGCGCAGGACATGGCGTTCTACGACAAGCTGCCGCAGCTCTTTCCGCACACGGATGCGCGGTCCTGGTTTGCCGGCAAGCCCGAGGTCATCGCCGCCACGGCGTTTCGCAACAGCAGCTTGCAGGGGGCGTATTTCATCATCGCCGCGCGCATGCTGGGCTTCGACTGCGGTCCGATGTCGGGGTTCGACAACGCCAAGCTCGACGCGGCCTTCTTTCCCGACAGCCAGGTCAAGAGCAACTTCCTGATCAACGTCGGGCGCGGCGACCCTGCCAGCCTCTTTGCCCGCAGCCCCCGCCTGTCGTTCGACGAGGCGTGCCGGATCGACTAATTGATCCTCCTCGTCTACGCGCATCCGCATCACGAGCGCTCGGTGGCCAACCGCGCGCTGCTCGATGCGGTGCGCGGCGTGCCCGGCCTGACGCTGCACGCGCTGTACGACCGTTACCCTGACTTTTCCATCGACGTCGCACGTGAGCAGGCTTTGCTTTCGCAGGCGCAGGCGGTTGTCTGGCAGCACCCGCTGTACTGGTACACCGCGCCGGCACTGCTCAAGCTGTGGTTCGAGGTCGTGCTCACGCGCGGCTGGGCCTATGGCGACGGCGGCACCGCGCTCGCCGGCAAGCGCTGCCTGTGGGTGACGACCGTCGGCGCGCCCGATGCCGCCTACGACGCAGAAGGCGTACACGGGCATCCGCTGACGACCTTTGGCAGCGTCATTGCACAGACGGCGCGCTTTTGCGGCATGCAGTGGGACGAGCCCATCGTGGTGCATGACGCTCACCACGTCGGTGAGGCCGCGCTCCAGGCGCAGGCCAAGCGCTACCGCGCGCGCCTGCGGGGGCTCGCGCAGGGTCAGAACGTATGACGACGGCGCGAATGAAGACGGCGCGTCCGCGCAAGGCGGCCCATGCTGCTTGACGCCCTCATCTTCCTCGCGGCTGCCGTGATCTGCGTGCCCTTGGCCAAGTGGGTCGGGCTGGGCTCGGTGCTGGGCTACCTGATCGCCGGCTGTCTGATCGGCCCATGGGGCCTGGGCTTCGTGAGCGATCCGGAGTCGATCCTGCGCTTTGCCGAGTTTGGCGTCGTGCTGATGCTGTTCCTTGTCGGGCTCGAGCTCGATGTCAAGGAGGTCGTGGCGCTGCGGCGCCCGGTGTTCGGCGGTGGCAGCGTGCAGATGCTCTCCTGTGGCCTGGCCCTGGCGGGGGCGCTGCTGCTGCTGGGGCTGAGCTGGCAGGCGGCGCTGGTGGCCGGCCTCGCGCTGGCCATCTCATCGACGGCGATCGCCGTGCAGAACATGACCGAGCGCAACCTGCTCACCGCACCCGTGGGGCGCAACGTTATCGCCGTGTCGATCTTCCAGGACATCTCGGCCATTCCGCTGATGGCCGTGGTGCCGCTGCTCGCCGCTGGCGTGGCGGGCACGGCGACGGCAGGCAGCGGTTCTGCGTGGCTCGCGGCGGGCAAGGGGCTCGGCGCCATCGTCGCGGTGCTCGTGATCGGCAGCCTCGTCATGCCGCCGGTGATGCGGCTCATCGCCAAGGCCGGCGTGCGCGAGATCTTCACGGCCCTGGCGCTGCTCTTGGTGATCGTCATCTCGGAGCTGATGACGCTGACCGGGCTGTCGATGGCGCTGGGCGCGTTCATCGCCGGCGTGCTGCTCGCGCAGTCCGAGTACCGCAAGGCGCTGCAGGCGGACATCGAGCCGTTCAAGGGGCTGCTGCTCGGCCTGTTCTTCATCGCGGTCGGCATGTCGATCGACTTTGGCGTGGTGGTCGGCGCGCCGCTGCTGCTGGCCTCGATGGTGCTGGGCTTCATCGTCATCAAGGGCCTGGTGGTGGCGGCCGTCGCCCCCGTCCTGGGCGGTCGCGGGCGCGAACGCTGGCTCTATGCGGCGCTGCTCACGCCGGGCAGCGAGTTCGCATTCGTGGTCTTTGGCGTGGCGCGCGAGGCGCGCGTGTTGCCCGGTCAGTGGGAGCCGCTTTTGACCGCCGCGGTGGCGCTGTCGATGGCCTGCGCGCCGCTCTTGCTCATCGCGTACGACAAACTCGTGGCGCGACAGGCGCGCGCGCAACGCCAGGCAGATGCAATGAGCGACGCCGTCACGGACGAGGGCCACGGCGTGGTGATCGCCGGCTTTGGCCGCTACGGGCAAATCGTCGGCCGGATGCTGCTGGCGCACGGTGTGAAGCCCACCGTGCTCGATCACGATCCTGACAACATCGACGCCATCCGGCAGTTTGGCTACAAGGTGTTCTACGGTGACGCCACCCGGCGCGACCTGCTGGAGGCAGCGGGCATCAGCAAGGCGCGCCTGCTGGTGGTGGCCATCGACGGCGTGGAAGACGGGCTGCAACTCGTCGACCTGGTGCGCAACGACTTCCCGCAGGTGACCATCGTCGCGCGCGCACGCAACGTGCGCCACTGGCTCGAACTGACCGAGCGCGGCGTGACGGCCGTGCAGCGCGAGACATTCGACAGCGCGCTACGAAGCGGCCGCGAGGCGCTGCAGGTCCTTGGCCTTGGCCCCTACGAGGCGCGCGAGTTCGCCGAGGCGTTCCGCCGCCAGAACGAGGCGACCCTGCGGGCGCTGCTGCCGCACTTCCGCGACCAGGAAAAGACCGTGGCGATCGCCAAGAGCGGGCGGCAGGAGCTGGAGGAGAACCTGCGGCGCGACCGCGAGGCGCGTGGCGCAGCCGTCGTGGTCGGCTGGGGTGACGCGGCGCAGGCATCGGTGCCGCCGAAGCAAACACCGTCCGCGTGAACTGTCAGGGTGCCCGGCCTCGCTTTCAGCGGCAGGGCGCCGCTGCCGCCAAGCTCGGACGCATCCGCGGCGCTCGGCACCCGCATGCGGGCAGTTGTCCGGACCCTGTCTTTTTTGGCTGCACTGCCTCGTGCTGGCGTCGTTGTGTCACCTTGCTTCCTGACCCACCGACGTCTTCATGAAGACGTTGAAGTGTGTGGCCTCGTAGTTGCCAAATCCTGCGCAGATGTGAGGTCATCGACGCGTAGATTCGTTGCGATTGTCATGAGAGTTCTCACCCTGTTCGGGAGGCCGTCGGTTGCATCAAGCTACCGCAATCGTCATTGACGCGACAGGGTCGACGAGGCAGGACGCGCACGCGCCAGCGTATGGCGAAAGGCGTGCTTTGCGCGGGCGCGACAACGGCCGAGCTTCAGGCTGCGCGGTTGTCGATGCCTACGGCAGCGGCCCCACGTACCGAGCGCGGGTCATGATCCGCTGTCCGCTGCGCCGCTGCTCGAGCACGTGCGCGATGACACCCACGCAACGCCCACCCAACTGAAGCGCCAGGGCGGCACCCTTTGGCGCGCCCAGCGCGCGGCGCAGGGCGACAAACGCGAAGTCGATCGCGGGGTCCCACCCGGTCAACTGCTTCACCGCGCGCGCGATGGGTGGCTGCGGCGCGATCTGCGCGCACAGCCGCAGCAGCAGTGCAGCGCGCGGATCGCCGGCCGGGTAGGCAATGTGGTTGAAGCCCGGCAGCCCTTGGCCTTGATCGAGCCGCGCGGCAAGTGCGCCATTCAGATCGCGCGCGGTGGCCAAGTCGTCCCACAACTGTTCCACCTGAACGCTGGCGCCGCCCACGAAGTTGGCGTTGAGCGTGCACATCGCCGCCAGCAACGCCGAGCCCATGTCGGACCCGACGGAGGCAAGAGCCCGGCCGATGAACGCCACCATGTTCATCTCGTGATCGGCCGCCAGCACCAGCGCCTGCCGCAGTGGCTCATGCGCGCGCCGGCCGAGCCGCCAGGCCTGCGCAAACTGCTCGTGCAGCGGACGCGCCTGCGGCGCCCGCGCCAGGAAGCAGGCCATGGCGGCACGCAGATGTGCGCCGGCTGCGTGCGCAAGCGCCTGCGGCTCCTCGAGCCACCAGGCGCCCTGCAGACGCGGCAGTGCCAGGGCCAGCAGCGCTAGTGTGCGAGGCTGCAGGGCGAGCTTGCGCAATTCAGCCGTCTGTCTCAGCCAGTGCTCGCCAAGCTCAGGCGGCGGTGCGGCGAACGGGTCGGATGGGCCGCACTGCCAAAGCAGCCGCGCCACGTCCTCCACGGTGGCGGTGCGCGCGAGATCGACCGCGTCTTGGCCCCGATAGACGGGTCGGCCGGCGTGCGCGCAGGACAGCGCTGTTTCCAGGATCGGCAGGCCTTCGTTGACTGCCGCCAGGGTCTGCTGCAGTTGCCGCCGTCCGCTGCCGCGGCGCCGTTCGAGCACGCTGATCTCGAAACTCGAATAGCGGCTGGCGCGCGGGTCGAGCGCATCGGGCACCGCGGTCAATCGCCCGCGACTGACGTAGGCGTACAGCGTGGCCTTGCTCACGCCGAGGCGACGTGCGGCCTGCTCCGCGCTCAGCAGGGTGGACGGGGCAGCCGAAGCATTCGCGCCCATCAATGGCGGCGCGGACAGCGGAGTCGAGTGTCGCTTGGGCATCTGTTGATCAGATTGATCAATATTGACGATTGTGCCCTGCCGCTGCTCGAATGGGCGAGCAGTGACTCCTCACCTCAATCACCGACGATCGCCCATGATCCAAACCCCACTGAACATGCGCCGCCGCGCGGCAATTGTGCTTGCCGCCAGTGCGCTTGCTTGGTCCGCTGGCTCCGCTGCCCAAGGCTTTCCCGAGACGCCACGGGGCGAGGCGCGCGACACCTACTTCGGCACCGAACTGGCCGACCCCTATCGATGGCTGGAGGACATGCGTTCGCCGCAGACCGAGCAGTGGATGAAGGCGGCCGCGGCGCACGCCGATCGGGCGCTGGCCGCCATTCCCGGTCGCGATGCGATGTTGGCACGCATCGGGGACCTGGAAAGCGGTGCCGAGCGCACGATCGGTCGGGTGCTGCGGCTGCCCGGCGAGCTCTACGTGTACGAGAGCCGAGGCGCCCAGGAGATACAGTTCTCTCTGCTCATGAGGCGCGGGCTCACGGGCGAGGAGAAGCTGCTTGTCGACGTCGCGGCACTGTCGAAGTCGCGCGGCGTGCCAATGGCGATCAACTACTTCTCGCTGTCGCCGAACGGCCGCTATCTTGCGTATGGCGTCAGCGAGCGCGGCTCAGAGGCGGCCGTGCTGCATCTGCTCGATGTGCAGACGGGCCAACCTGTGGGCGAACCGATCACCCGTGCTGATTTCGGCGTGGCGCGCTGGGCGCCAGATTCGAGACACTTTTCGATGGTCCGCCTGCGGGAAACCGGCGCGGATGCCAAGGACAAGTACCAGGGCAGCGCCTCCTGGTTGGTGCCCGTGGAGGGCGGCTTTGCCAAGGCGCGGGAACTGCTTGGGCCCGGAACGCGCTCGGTCGCGGTGGATGCCGGCGAGATCCCGACGGTGCTGTTCACGGCCGATGGCCGTTGGCTGATCGGGCTCTTGGAGCAGGGCGTGCGGCGCGAGAGCCGCGTCGTCATCGCGCCCGCCGCGCGCCTCGCGGATGGCGAGGCTGCGTGGAGCGAGCGCATCGACCGGAAGGACAAGATCGTCGACCTCGCCTATGCCCAGGGCGTGCTCTACGCGGTGACGCATGAGGATGCGCCGCGCTATCGGATCATCGCGGCGCCGATCGAACGCTTTTCCGCCGCGAGCGCGCGCACGGTGGTGCCCCAGTCGCAGCGCGTGCTCGGCATGATCGTCGCGGCGCGCGACGCGCTGTACTTCGAGGCGCGTGAAGGCAATGCCAAGCAGTTGTGGCGGCTGCCGCATGCGCCGGGCGCGCAGGCAGCGCAGGTCCCGCTGCCCGTGCAAGGCAGTTTCACGCTGCGCCAACGCGCTCGCGTCGGGTCGGCCCATCCCCAGCTTGATGGGGTGCTCATCGGTCTTGAAGGCTGGACTCAGGCGCGGCAGCTTTATCTCGTCGCGGCGGGCGGCGCCGTCCGCAACACCGGGCTGCAGCCAACAGGCCGCCACGACGCACCGGCAGACATCGAAACGCGCGAGGTGCTGGTCACGAGCCATGACGGCGCACGCGTACCGCTGTCCATCGTCTACCGCAAGGGAACCGCGCTGAACGGCCGCAACCCGACGCTGCTGCAAGGCTACGGCGCCTACGGCTTGAGCTGGGAGCCGCGCTTCGACGTCGCGCGTCTGGCATGGCTGGAGCGTGGCGGCGTCATTGCGATCGCCAATCCGCGCGGCAGCGGCATCTTCGGCCAAGCCTGGTACGAGGCGGGCAAGCAGGCGACGAAACCCAACACCTGGCGCGACATGATTGCCTGTGCCGAGTACCTCGTCGATCAAGGCTATGCGTCGCCTGCGACGCTCGCCATCGAGGGAACCAGCGCGGGCGGCATCACCAGCGGCCGCGCCGCGACCGTCCGGCCCGACCTGTTTGCCGCCGTGGTGCCACGCGTTGGGATGCTCGACGCGCTGCGGACCGAGTTGGAACCGAATGGCCCGCCGAATGTTCCGGAGTTCGGCACACACAAGACGGAGGCCGGTTTCAAGTCGCTGCTGGCGATGAGCACCTATCACCACATTCATCCCGGCGTGCGCTATCCGGCGGTGTTGCTCACGCATGGCGTCAACGATCCTCGTGTCGCGGCGTGGCAAAGCGCCAAGACCGCGGCGCGTTTTGCCGCCGCCGCGGCCTCCGTGACCGACCCTCGCCCGGTGCTGCTGCGTCTGGACTACGACGCCGGCCATGGCGTTGGCAGCAGCAAGGAGCAACGGCAGCGCGAGCGCGCCGACATCTACGCGTTTTTGTTGTGGCAGATGGGCGCACCGGGATTTCAACCCGACCCGGCACGCCGGTAGAGCAGGCAGCAGGCGAGCCGGCGGCCACGGCGGCGCGTTGAGCCCGCCACCGTTCAAACGTCAAGACTCGGACCGCGCTTCAGCTCCGCGGTGACCCGCCCGTGACTCGACCGTGATCCGACCGTGATCCGACTGCGGTCGGCCCCGGCCGGCTGCGGTGCCATTGCCTGCGCTTCCGATGGCCCTCACAATCGCGGCTCGCTGCTCGCTGCTCGCTGCTCGCTGCTCGCTGCTCGCTCTCGGCCGCGTCACGGGGGTTGCGAACAGTCGCCCTTGCAGTCGCCATCCGCGCCGAGTGACTGACCGATGGCTTGATTGACCCGTCGCCAAAGTGCCGATGACGTTCCGTGAGCGGACCCGACCGGACGCCGGCAGGTGATTCATGAGCCACCGTCTTGAGTTTCACATCCGGTCGTTGCAGCCGTCAGACAGCATCGCCGAGCTGACCGCGCTCATTCGCTCCGCCTATGCGCCACATGCAGAAAAGGGGCTGCGCTTCGTCGGCACGTATCAGGACGACGACATCACGACACAGCGCTTGGCCGCAGGGCACGGCATTGTTTCCGTGTGCGAGCAGCGTCTGGTCGGAACGGTTGTGGTTCGGCCGCCGCAGCCGACGTCGAGCGCGGCTTTGTATCGAGACACGTGGTCCATCGGGCAACTCGCGGTGCTGCCCGCGTGGAAAGGGCGCGGGCTGGGCCGGGCGCTCCAGGATGCCGCGGTCGATTTCGCTCGGCGCCATGGAGCAACCGCGGTCGGGCTGGACACTGCGGCCCCCGCGACAGCGCTGATCAGCTTGTACGAGCGCTGGGGATACCGGGTCGTGGGCACAGCGGATTGGCGGCCGCACACCAATTACGACAGCGTCCTCATGCTGCGCAGGTTGTAGATCGGTTCCGAGGGCGCGTTGCGCCGGCATGCGGCGGCTCTGCTCGAAGGGGAGGCGTCGGAGTCGTCTTCGCCGGTGGGTTGCGCCCGTGGCGGGTTGCGCCCGTCTTTGCCACCGCGCTCGCGGCGCGGCCTGTGAGGCGCAGACCCTCTGCCACGGTCTGTGCGCTCACCACCCCAGTACCATCGCGCGCCATGACCGCCCACGCCCCCTATCCCCACCTTCTCGCCCCGCTCAACCTCGGGTTCACCACGCTGCCCAACCGTGTGCTCATGGGCAGCATGCACACGGGGCTGGAGGACGGACGCAAGCACTTTCCCGCGCTGGCCGCGTACTTTGCCGAGCGCGCGCGCGGCGGCGTGGGGCTGATGGTCACCGGCGGCTTCGCCCCCAACATCGCGGGCTGGACCAAGCCGTTTGCAGGCACGCTCGCAACATCGGCCGCCGCGAGGCGCCATCGCGTGGTGACCGACGCCGTGCATGCCGAGGGCGGCAAGATCGCGCTGCAGATCCTGCACACCGGCCGCTATGGCTACCACCCGTTCATCGTCGCGCCCTCGCGCGTGCAGAGCCCCATCACGCCGTTCAAGCCATTTGAGCTCTCGGCGCGCGGCATCGAGCGCCAGATCCGCGCCTTCGTGCGCTGCGCCAAGCTCGCCCGTGAGGCGGGCTATGACGGCGTGGAGGTCATGGGCAGCGAGGGCTACTTCATCAACCAGTTTCTCGTCACGCACACCAACCAGCGCACCGACGCCTGGGGCGGCGCTTACGAGAACCGGATGCGCCTGCCGGTGGAGATCGTGCAGCGCGTGCGCGAGGCCGTCGGGCGCGACTTCATCATCATCTACCGCCTGTCGATGCTCGACCTCATTCCCGATGGCAGCTCATGGCCCGAGGCCGTGCAGCTCGGCAAGGCCATCGCGCAGGCGGGGGCGACGATCATCAACACCGGCATCGGCTGGCACGAGGCGCGCGTGCCCACCATCGCCACCAGCGTGCCGCGCGGCGCGTTCACCTGGGTGACCAAAAAAATGCGGGCCGAGCTGCGCGCTGCCGGCGTGACGGTGCCGCTGGTGACCAGCAACCGCATCAACACGCCCGAGGTCGCCGAGCAGGTGCTGGCCGATGGCTGCGGTGACATGGTGAGCCTGGCGCGCCCGCTGCTGGCCGACGCCGACTTCGTCAGCAAGGCCAAGGCAGGCCGCAGTGACGACATCAACACCTGCATTGCCTGCAACCAGGCCTGCCTGGATCACGCGTTCAAGAACGAGCTGGCGACCTGCCTTGTCAATCCGCGGGCGGCGCGTGAGACGGTGCTCATCATCAAGCCTGCTAGCTCGCGCAAGCGCGTGGCGGTGGTGGGCGCGGGGCCCGCTGGGCTCGCCGCCGCGACCACGCTGGCCGAGCGCGGCCATGCGGTGACGCTGTTCGAAGCCGCCGACCGCATCGGCGGCCAGTTCAACATGGCCAAGCGCATTCCGGGCAAGGAAGAGTTTCACGAGACGCTGCGCTACTTCGGCCGGCGCATCGAGTCCACCGGTGTGGATCTGCGCCTGAACACACGCGTCGCCGCGGACGATCTCATCGCGCAGTGCTTCGACGCGGTGTTCGTCGCCACCGGCGTGCTGCCGCGCGACCCGAAGATCCCCGGGCAGGACGGGCCGAACGCGCTCTCCTACATCGACGTACTGGCGCACGGCAAGCCGGTGGGCGAGCGCGTGGCGATCATCGGCGCCGGTGGCATCGGCTTCGACGTCGCGGAGTTTCTGGTGACGCCGCCCGGCCACTCGCCGACGCTGGACCTGCACGCGTGGCTGGCGGAGTGGGGCGTGGCCGACCCGGCCGAGGTGCGCGGCGGCGTCGTGCGGCCAAAGCCTGCGCCGCCGGCCCGCCGCGTGATGCTGCTCCAGCGCAAGGCCGGCAAGTTCGGCAAGAACCTTGGCAAGACCACGGGCTGGATCCACCGCGCGTCGCTGGCGATGAAGGACGTGGAGATGATCGGCGGCGTGAACTACGAGCGCATCACGCCGCAGGGCCTGTTCGTGACCTACGGCGAGGAGCGCAAGGACGGCCAGCTGATCGAGTGCGACACCGTAGTGCTGTGCGCCGGCCAGGTGCCGCTGCGCGAGCTGCACCCGCCGTTGCAGACGGCCGGAGTTACCGTGCAACTGATCGGCGGCGCGGACGAGGCCGCCGAGCTGGATGCCAAGCGCGCAATCGAGCAGGGGACGCGGCTGGCGGCGGCGGTTTAGCTGGACCCCAAGTCCTTACAGCCGTGCCTCAACGTGGCTCTATTGAAATTTGAGTGGGTGAAAAATTTCTCGATGCGAAATGCGCAGAACCGAACGTACCCCTTTGTCGGGCGCTCTTGGCTTCCACGGCCATGCCCGCGAACTGCCTCGGGCACGGCCATTCCAGAGCGTATTCGCCGAGTCTCGGCGTCAAGGGTTCGCTTCGCCGCGCATTCGCGCGCCCTTGA
>JADCGX010000188.1 GCA_020248785.1 Burkholderiales bacterium
CGAATCGGGCCTGGCAAGACCCCCGAACGTCCCAGATGGCGCTTCAAGCGCCGGCGACTCGCTTCGCGGCGCTTGCATCGCCACGTCAGACGCGCGCAGCGCAGCCAGCGGTGCAAATCAAAAGCCTCTCGGTCTCTGAGGCCTCGCCGGGGAAGCTGCCGAGGATCAGGCAGCGGGTCCCAGCGTCGATGACTGGCGGCAGCCCCCGCGGACGGGTCATTGGTGGATGGCGCGGCCGAGTCGCGTTGAAAACCAACGGCCGCGCCAGCTGCGTCCATGGGCAATCGCTAAGGCGCTGTGAGACGGGTCGTCGAGGGCACTGCACCGAACCTGCCTCGGCCGCGACGGCACGACCATCGCGGCAGTGCTCGGTCATGCCTTGTCGAGCAGCATCGTATTGAGCCGACGTACGAAGGCTGCAGGGTCGTCCAATTGCCCGCCCTCGGCCAGCAGCGCCTGCTCCAGCAGCAGCGCGGACCAGTCGGCAAGCCCGGCCTCCTCATGCTTGAGCCGCTGCACCAAGGGATGCGTCGGGTTCAGTTCGAGGATGGGCTTGGAGCCCGCCGCCTTCTGGCCGGCAGCCTTGAGCAAGCGCTGCAGGTGCTGGCTCATCGCGTCGCGATCGACCACCACGCAGGCCGGCGAGTCGGTCAGCCGCAAGGTCACGCGCACGTCCTTGACCCGCTCGCCCAGTGCGGTCTTCACCTTGGCAACCAGATCCTTGTATTCGTCGGCGACCTTGGCCTGCTCTTCCTTTTCGGCGGCATCGGCAAGCTCACCGAGGTCCAGATCGCCCTTGGCGACCGACACCAACTCCTTGCCCTCGTGCTCGCGCAGGAAGGACAGCATCCATTCGTCGACCCGGTCTGTGAGCAGCAGGACCTCGACACCCTTCTTGCGGAAGATCTCCAGGTGCGGGCTCGACTTGGCGGCCTCCATGGTGTCGGCGGTCAGGTAGTAGATCACCTTCTGTTGCTCCTTCATCCGGCCAATGTAGTCGGCCAGCGAGACGGTCTGCACGTCCGTGCTCTTCTCATGACCCGTGCTGGCAAAGCGCAGCAGCTTGGCAATGCGCTCGCGATTGGCGAAGTCATCGCCGAGGCCCTCCTTGAGCACCTGGCCGAACTCGCCCCAGAACGTGGCGTAGTCCTCCTTCTTGTTCTCGGCCAGGTCTTCCAGCAGCGACAGCACGCGCTTGGTCGAGCCCTCGCGGATCGCCTTGACGTCGCGCGACTCCTGCAGGATCTCGCGCGAGACATTCAGCGGCAGGTCGGACGAATCGATCACGCCGCGCACAAAGCGCAGGTACGGCGGCAGCAACTGCTCCGCGTCGTCCATGATGAACACGCGCTTCACGTACAGCTTGACGCCGTGCTTGATGTTGCGATCCCAAAGGTCGAAGGGCGCGCGCGACGGGACGTACAAGAGCTGGATGTACTCACTCTTGCCTTCGACGCGGTTGTGCGTCCAGGCCAGCGGCTCGCCGAAGTCGTGACCGACGTGTTTGTAGAAGCCCTTGTACTGCTCCTCGGTGATCTCGCTCTTGGACCGGGCCCACAGCGCATTGGCCTGGTTGACGGTCTCGGTCTCGTCCTTGAAGACGTGCTCGCTCTTCTCCGCGTCCCAATCCTCCTTGGCCATGCGGATCGGGGTGGCGATGTGGTCGGAGTACTTGGTCAGGATCGCCTTAAGCCGCCAGGCCGACAGCAGCTCGTCCTCGCCTTCCTCGAGGTGCAGGATGACATCGGTCCCGTGCGCGCTGCGCGTGGCGGGCTCGATCGTGAAGTCGCCGGCGCCTGCACTTTCCCACCGGATCGCGCCGTCCTCGGCCAGGCCGGCGCGGCGAGAAACGACGGTCACCTTGTCGGCGACGATGAAACTCGAATAAAAGCCGACGCCAAACTGGCCGATCAGCTGCGCGTCCTTCTTCTGGTCACCGGTGAGCTGCGAGAAGAACTCCTTGGTGCCGCTCTTGGCGATCGTGCCAAGATGGCTGATCGCCTCCTCGCGGCTCATGCCCACGCCGTTGTCGGAGATAGTGATGGTGCGCGCCGCCTTGTCGTAGCCGACGTGGATCGCGATCTCGGTGCCGGCAGCCAGCAGTTCAGGCTTGGCGATGGCCTCGAAGCGCAGCTTGTCGCAGGCATCCGACGCATTGCTGACCAGCTCGCGCAGGAAGATTTCCTTGTTGCTGTAGAGCGAGTGGATCATCAGGTGAAGCAGTTGCTTCACCTCTGCCTGGAAGCCCATCGTCTGCTTGATCTGGGTGTCGGGTGCGCCCATGCGTTCTCCTGCCGGTCAAGGGAAAATCCTAAGGTGGCGATATCGAGGCGGAGCCTCCCGTTTCAAGCCCCGGCCCCGACCGGCCGCCCGGACACCCCGCCCGGACTCCGGCAAAAGCCGGCCACGCGACGCTCAGCCGTCGTCCAGGGCCTGCTGCAGGAAACGCAACGCCGCCGGGTTCTGCGCTGTCGCTGCCGAAACCCGCATCCAGGGGCTTGGCAACTGAGTGGGCGAGAACAGGCTGCCGGGCGCGCACAGCACATCCTGCTGCGCCCCAAGGGCAGCGATGGCGTTGGTGTCCCGGCCGAAGTCGCCCCAAAGGAAAATGCCCGCACTCGGCTCCGTGAACAGGCGCACGCCGAGGCGCTCGAGCGCACGCGCGGTACCGTCGCGCGCCGCGTCGAGCCGGCCGCGCAGCCGCTCCAGATGCCGCCGATACTGGCCTTCGGCCAGCACGCGCGCCACCACGCGCTCCGTCAACTCTGGCGTGGTGAGACCGGTGAGCATCTTCAGATCCGCCAGCTTGGCGGCCGTCTCCGGGTCGGCAGCGATGTAGCCCACCCGCAAGTTGGCCGCAAGCGTCTTGGAGAACCCGCCCAGATAGAGCACGCGGCGCAGCTGGTCGAGGCTGGCGAGCCGCAGCGCGCGGCCAGGGTGCAGGTCACCGTACACATCGTCCTCGACAATCGTGAAGCCGTACTCGTCCGCGAGCTTGAGCAACTGGTGCGCGTTCGCGACGCTGATCGAGGTGCTGGTCGGGTTGTGCAGCACGCTGCCCACCACAAACATCTTGGGCTGGTGCCGCGTCAGCAGATTGGCAAGCACGGCGACATCCGGCCCGTCGGCCCGCCGCGGCACGCCGACGACCTTGGCGCCGAAGGCCGCAAAGCGACCGAACATCACGAACCACGCGGG
Source organism: Burkholderiales bacterium (assembly GCA_020248785.1). Lineage (GTDB taxonomy): Bacteria > Pseudomonadota > Gammaproteobacteria > Burkholderiales > Burkholderiaceae_F > JALHMQ01. The sequence goes on from JADCGX010000188.1 coordinate 3,199, forward strand.
GTCCTCGACGAACACCGTGTCGCCAGGCTCGATCAGGTGCCGGGCCACCAGATCGATGCCGTGGGTGACCCCGTGCGTGGTAACGATCTGGTGCGGCCCAGCGCCGATGTCACTTTCGGCCAGCCGTTGCGCCAACGCCTGCCGCAGCGGCAGATAGCCCTCGGCTTCGCCGTAGGCAAGCAGGGCAGAGCCGACGTTGCGCCCCACGGCGCGCACGGCACCGGCGATGAGCTCGCTGTCGAGCCACTGCGCGGGCAGCAGCCCGGCGCCGGGCTGATCGCCAACCGGTGCCTGTTTGAGCATCGCGCGCAGCAGCCAGACAACGTCCAACTGCGACCGCACGCCGACCCCGGAGCGCGGGCGTGCGGCATGCACGCCGCGACGCGCGCGCACGTAGAAGCCCGAGCCACGCCGCGACTCGACCAGTCCCGCAGCGATGAGCCGGTCGTACGCCTCCACCACCGTCGAGCGGCTCACGCCCTTCTCGGCGGCGAACTGGCGGATCGACGGCAGGCGCGTGCCCGGCCTGAGCGCATGCTCGTCGATACGCAAGCGCAACCAGCTGGCGATTTGGTCCGACAGCAGGCGCTCCGCGCCAGGCAGCACGGGCGGCGTGGCAAATTGCGACGGCGGCCTCTCGTTCATGCGTCACACCCCACTGTACTGGCCATTCCTCCAGGCCAGTGGCCTGCGGAATCGACCCAACTGTATTGGCACTGTACTGACACCTGCGGCTACAGTCGAGAGCATCAGGATCGCAACAGGCCCCAGCCCATGCTGCCCGACGCCCGCGCCATCGAATCCGCCGCCCGCATCGTCTATGCCACCATGCCGGCCACGCCGCAGCGCGTGTGGCCGCAACTGTCGGCACGGCTGGGCGCCGAGGCGTGGGTCAAACACGAGAATCACGCCCTCACCGGCGCCTTCAAGGTGCGCGGCGGGCTGGTGTACTTCGAACGGCTGGGGCGCGATCCGCACTGCCGCGGCGTCGTCGGCGCAACCCGCGGCAATCACGGGCAGTCGATGGCATTGGCCGCCGCCCGCACGGGGCTGGCGTGCCGGATTTATGTGCCGCACGGCAACTCTGCCAGGAAGAACGAGGCGATGCGCGCGCTCGGCGCGCAACTGGTCGAGCACGGCCATGACTTCCAGGCGGCGCGCGAGCAAGCCGCGCGCGCGGCGGCCGCCGAAGGGCTGCACTACGTGCCGTCGTTCCACACCGATCTCGTGCGCGGCGTGGCTACCTACTGGGCAGAACTGTTCAGCGCCGCGCCCGACCTCGATGTCGTGTATGTGCCGATCGGCCAAGGCTCGGGCATCAACGCCTGCGCTGCTGCGCGCAACGCCTATGCACCGCGCACTCGCATCGTCGGTGTGGTGTCGGCGCATGCGCCCTGCTATGCGTTGTCGCTCGAAGCGGGCCGCCTGGTGCAGGCCGACGTCTCCACCCAGATCGCCGACGGGCTCGCCTGCCGCAGCCCCGACCCGGAGTCGTTCGAGATCATCCGCGCTCATGTGGAGCGCATCGTGCGCGTGACCGACGCCCAGGTCGCCGACGCCATGCGCTTGGTCTATGCCAGCACGAGCAACGTCGCCGAGGGCGCGGCCGCCGCGGCGTTCGCGGCCGCGTTCAAGGAGCGCGCGCAGCTCGCGGGGCGGAAGGTCGGCCTGCCGCTGACCGGCAGCAACGTCGATGCCGAACTGCTGGTGCGCGTGCTCGGGGGTGAGTCGTTCGAGGACAGTGGGTTCGAAAACATCGAGCCCGAACACCGCGGGTCCGAACACAGCCGGTTCGATCACACTCGGCTGCGCGCGGCCGCGTAAGCGCTGCCCTCCCATGCCCCTGGACCAGTTGCTGGCCTTGATCAGCCTGGCGGTGGCGGGCTCGTTCACGCCGGGGCCCAACAACACGATTGCCACGGTCACGGCCGCCAATCACGGCTTTCGCGCGACCGTGCCGCACATGCTCGGCGTCCCCGTCGGCTTCTCGACCATGCTGCTCGCAGGCAGCCTGGGCGTGGCGGCGCTGCTGATCGCACACCCGCTGCTGGCGCAGCTCATCAAGTGGCTCGGCATCGCCTATCTGCTGTACATCGCGTGGCTGATCGCGGGCAGTGCTTCCCTCGGCGAGCGCAGCATCGCGCGGCCTCTGACGTTCTGGCAATCGGCCGCCTTCCAGTACGCCAACCCCAAGGCGTGGATGCTCGCCGCCGCCACGGCCGCGACGTTCATGGCACAGGGCGCGAACCTGTCGCGCACGAGCATCGTCGTAGCGGTCTATGCGGTCGCAGCCGTCCTGAGTCTGGTCCTGTGGGCCGGCTTGGGCGCCGCGCTGCGCGCATGGCTGACGCACGGCCAACGCCTGCGCTTGTTCAATCTCGCGATGGGCGTGCTGCTGGCTGCAACAGCCGTCTGGATGGCGCTTTTCTAGAGGAGAAAGAGCGATGAACCCCGGCACCAAGTGCAGCGTCGGTGATGTCCTGCCCCGGCTCCCCGGCCCACCGAACGACGTGTGGCCGCAGGGCGTGCGCTCGGCCGTCGGCATGGAGCACGGCTCGATGCAGTTGCGCCTGTTCCACCCCGGCGGACGCGACCTGCGGCAGCCGCACACGCGCGACGAGATCTATGTCGTGGTCGAGGGCAGCGCGGACTTGGTGATCGAGCATCGCGATCGGCCGTCCGAGCGCGTTGCCTGCGGGCCGCACGACGTGTTGTTGGTCGCCGCCGGCGTGCCCCATCGGTTCGAGAACAACACGGCCGACTTCAAGACCTGGGTCGTGTTCTACGGGCCCGAAGGCGGCGAGTCGGCGCCGCGCTGATGCGGGACGATTGAAGGAGACAGCAGACCATGGACGCACTCACGACGCACAACCCCGATACCACCGTCGCATTGCGTCCGTCGCGTCGCGCGGCAGCGGCCCGCAGTTCGATCGTGCGCGAGATTCTCAAGGTGACTCAGAGGGTGTAGTCGAAATGATCTACGTCGCCAGTCTAGTTGCGAGGATACGTGCTTCGGCCAGCCAGACCCAGGCCAGTGGAGCCCAATCGGATCGATCATGGTGTGCCATGAGTCGGCG
>JADCGX010000189.1 GCA_020248785.1 Burkholderiales bacterium
CCGTGACGGCGTTGGTCGACTGGGTCGCTTTGGTCCCGTTGGGCGTGCCGGCCGGCTTCGCCGCCCCGCCCGCCTTGCCCCGATCAGAAATCGCCTTGTCCGCCATGGTGGTCATCCTTGAAGAAAAACCAAAGAGTCCGCTCGCATCCTCAACCTGTCGCAGCGCGCATCGAAACAAGAAAGCACCGGCGGCAACTGCCCAGTCCGCAAGTCAACATGCATGGGAGAGGCAGCTGCAGCCGGCGGTCGTGGCGATCCCGCTGTCCATGCCTTGGTCATCCCCTGCTACTCCCCTGTCCTTGTGCGACGCGTCTGCGTGAGCCCACACCTCCAACCTGCGATCCGGGTGCAGGGTGCAGGGTGCTGGGCGCGGCGGCAGGAACGACGTGCCTCACTACAACTCCGCAATTTCACTCGATGCTTTCGTCACCGGCCTCGCGCGCGTCTTTCGTGCGTTTGTCGCCGCTCCTGGCGCTTGCCGCCCCGGCACGGATAGCGGCACGGACAGCGGCACAACGCATTTGCCCGGCACGGGCCGCGCACGCCGGTCGAGGGCGCCGGGTCCCCGGTCGCGGATCGGTGTGCGCCGCTTCGCAAACGGTTGCCTGCCGGGCGTGAGCGCTTTCGGGCGGGGCGGGGCAGCGCAGGTGGCCGCCCGGAGCGGTGCATCCGGCGATGCCGCGGGTCGGCGCAACCGCGAGCGCGTTGACCGCTCTCCAGCGATTCCCCGGCGGTTTCGATGCCCCCACAGCCGGCGCAGTGCGCCATTGAACTGCGCCAACGAGCTGCGCCTTGCGAGCAACCGGACGGCAGCGCGGCGGCAAAACCAGCGCAAGGCGGATGTAAGACACGCGCGAGGATGCCCACGTAAGGTTCGTCAAGGCATCTCACAGGCGCCGTCGACCGACCACTCCGCGGTCCATGCGGCCCCCGGACGCAGCCTTGCTCCGCGCGATGTTCGGCGGTCGACGAACGCAGCGCGCCAAACACGCCACATCAACGCCGACCGCCTTGGAGCCGACAGTGCAGTCCGCGCGGGACCTACTTGGCAATCGAGCGCTGCCGCGGCAGGCGCCGCCCGACGCAGCCGCGGCGGATGCCGTGGCGCGGCCCGAAGCGCTCGTCGCACGCCTGGTGCCGCTGCGCGGCTTTCTGCCCAAGGACTCGCAGGGTCGCATCGCGCAATGGCTGCGCCAGTGGCTGCCCGCACGGGCGAGTGGCGAGTTTGCCGACTGGCCGGCGCATCGGCGCGCGGCGGCGGAACGGGCGGTCGGCACCGCGCTGGATGTCCTGCGCGATGTCGAGGAACTCGCCCGCGCCCGTCCGTTCCTGGCATTGCAGCCGGCCGAAACGGAGCACATCGCGTCGGCCGGCCTTCGCTTCGTCGAGGCGCTGTCGGCACGCGACATGCTGCTGCACATCGGAATGCTCGCACTCAGCCTGGGCTGGGACGAGGAAGCAGGCTTGATCGTCGATGCGGTCAGACCGCGCTGCCCGGCGCCAGCCCAGGTGGGCGCGTGGATGGCGGCGATCTACGCCTACACCGCCCGACCCGATGCTGCGCAGGCAACGATCGAAGGTTCCCCGTGCGAGGGCCTTGCGCCCGAGGAGCGCCGCAAGCTGCTGCAAGCCCTTTACCGGGTGCGTGAGGCCGAGTCGGCCTGCACGACCTTCTAGTTGCACCACGCCCTTGACCTCGAATCGCAATGCGCCAATGTTCATCTGTTGCGACGGGCGCAGTCGGGGCGATCACGCCAACGGCGCGCGGCGTGGGGCATCTGCCGACAGGGCATGGGCACGCGGGCCGGCAAGCGGGACCGCATGCGGACCGGCATGTGGGCCTGACGGGTTGCCGCACCGGTGCGCGCCTGCCGGACGAGCGCATGCCCGTTGAGCCGATGACCGTCCGGATCGATCCGCCGCGCGCCGGTGCCCGGCACCGGGCGCTGCGTCACGCCGACACCGAGGCCGCATGGTCGAATGCCAGGGCGCCGCAGATCGACCGCACAGGCGGATCGGCAAGGCACTTCATTGCCCGCCAGTTGCCCGCTCGGCCCGCCGGCCACATCCCGCGCGGCAGTCCGGCTTGCGCGGCGGCACGCAGCCCGCACCGCGGCGATGATCCGCGCCGCGCTCGGCGTTCGACGCGCCCTGCGCCTCGGCCGCGGCCTGCATTGCGGGCAGCGGCGCGCAAGACCATTCCATTGGCACCACAGTACTTCTGGAGGGCAGTCCGATGCTTTCGGGCCTGATAGGCGGCGGTGGCGCCGACTTGACCAAGCTGGTCGGTGGTCTCCTGAGCGGCCGCGCGCAAGCGGCCACCGGCGATCGGCAAGGCAAGTTCTCGAGCATCGGAAACCTGGTCGGCCGGGGCCTCGGTGCCTGTTTCGGCGGCCCCGTCGGCGCGTGCATCGGATCGGGGATCGGCGGCTTGATCGGGGGCTTCTTCGACAAGCAGGCCAAAAACAAGCACGTCGCGCAAGACAAGCTGCTGGTCGTCGGACACAACGTGGTCAACGACGAGCGCATGCGACTGCACGCCAGCAACAACGACATCGCGCGGCTGATCGAACACATGAAGCTGTACCGCGAACAGGAGTTGCTGGCCGCCGGCGTGCGCGGCCCAGACATCGACGAGCTGTACCGCAATCTGCTCGACCATGACCGGGCGCTGGACGACTTCGCGAACATCGTCTGCTCGGTGGCGCTGTCGTGCCAAGGCGCGGCCACGGGATCGGGTGGCGCAACGGGGTTTGACGGAAGCTCCGCGGCGCGGCCAGAAGAACCGCCAATCCGGTTTGGCGGCGAGCTGTCCCGTACGTTGTAGGGCATGCTGGCCCGGAGATTTCACCGGGTCGCCCCCGTGCATTCACGATTGGCCTCTGTCAGCCGCGGCGGCAGCCTGCACTTTTCCAAAGCCGTTCGGGTTGGCCGGGGGCTACACGGGTTGGCGCGCCCCCCCGCCTTGGCAGCGCCGCCCCCGCGCAGATCGAGTATTGGCGCGGCTTTCAGGGTGATTCCCGTAACTGCGGAGCAGTTCCAAATTGGTGATCGACCGCCGCTTAGAGTGTTCAATTACGGCAGCGACTTGGCGCGTCTTGCGGCCGTCAACTGCGGTTTTTATTGAGTCGGCATGAATGAACTTGAATCAAGCCGCATAGCGGACCGGGTCATGCTGGAAGTAGCTTTGGATTCTGGCGGGTTGTTTCTGCACGCTGCGCAAGTGCCTGGCAGTAGCCTTGACCAG
>JADCGX010000019.1 GCA_020248785.1 Burkholderiales bacterium
ACCAAGCTGCAACTGGTCAAGGCTACTGCCAGGCACTTGCGCAGCGTGCAGAAACAACCCGCCAGAATCCAAAGCTACTTCCAGCATGACCCGGTCCGCTATGCGGCTTGATTCAAGTTCATTCATGCCGACTCAATAGCAAAGTGAACAAGCGGTATTCACCCGAGGTGCGAGAGCGCGCATTGCGGCTGGTCCTGGACGATCAGCACGAGCACGCATCGCAGTGGGCGGCGATCGAGTCGGTGGCAAGCAAGATCGGCTGCTCGGCGCAGACGCTGTGCAGCTGGGTGCGCCATGCCGAGCGCGATCTGGGCAAGCGCGACGGGCCAAGTACGGCCGAGCGGCTGCGGGTCAAGGAGCGTGAGCGAGAGAACCGTGAGCTGCGCCGGGCCAACGAGATCCTGCGCAAGGCCAGCGCGTTTTTCGCCCAGGCGGCAGCATCGACCGCCGACCGAAGTGATGGTCTCGTTCATCGACGAGCACCGCAGCCAGTACGGGGTCGAGCCGATCTGCCAGCAGCTGCCGATCGCCCCATCGGTGTACTACGAAGCCAAGGCGCGACAAGCGGCCCCTGCGCGCTTGCCGACCAGGGTTCGGCGCGACGCGACGCTCAGCGAGCACATCCGGCAGGTGCACCGAGCCAGCTTCGGCGTGTAAGGTGCTCGCAAGGTCTGGCGCCAGCTGCGGCGGGACAACGTCATCACAGCGCGCTGCACCGTGTAGCGGCTGATGCGTCGGTTGGGCTTGCAAGGGGTGATCCGAGGGCGGCGTTGCCGCACGACCATTGCCGACGACAGTGCGTCATTGCCGAGCGATCGGGTCGAGCGCAACTTCACCGCCGAGCGGCCCAATCAGCTGTGGGTGGCTGACTTCACCTATGTGGCCACCTGGTCGGGCTTCGTCTACACGGCCTTCGTGATCGATGTGTTCGCCCGCCGGATCATCGGCTGGCGGGTAGCCAAATCGATGCGCACCAAGCTTGTTCTGGATGCCTTGGAAAAGGCGATCTGTTCGCGCTGCCCGCCGTCAGGCGTTATCCATCACTCGGACCACGGCAGTCAATACCTGTCCATTCGCTACTCAGCGCGACTGACCGAGATCGGCTGGAGCCGTCTACGGGCAGCGTCGGCGACTCCTACGACAACGCACTGGCCGAGACGATCATCGGGCTGTACAAGGCGGAGGTGATCCACCACCGCGGGCCCTGGAGGACTCTGGAAGCCGTCGAGTACGCGACGCTTGAGTGGGTGGACTGGTTCAACAACCGCAGGCTGCTCGAGCCCATCGGCAACGTGCCCCCGGCAGAAAGCGAGATGCAGTACCTTCAGCAGTAATCCGAGTCGGCCATCCCGGCTTGACTCAAGCACGGAGGTCTCCGGGGAAGCCGAGGCGGTTCAGAACAAAAGGAGCCGCGATCAGCAGGCGGCGGGTGGCGTTCATGAGGGTGGCGGTAGCAGCGGTGGCAGCGGCAGCCAGGACGATATAAGGTCCAAGCGCGACTGCGCGAGCGGGTCTGCCCGCGCCCGTTCAAGCATCGGCGGCCGTGCGCTTGCGTCTCGGGGATCTCGGTTTCCCGTCGCGCACTTAATGCCGGCTTAAAGCTTCACTCCTAGCCTGCGGTTCTGTCACATCACGACGAGGACCGCATGAAACCTGTTCTGATCAGCCTGGCGTTGGTGGGCGCCATCGCTTCGCCTGCCACCTACGCCGCCAGCCCAGAGGCCCTGCTCGCGACCCTTGAGCGCACTGCCCGCAGCGAGCAGCCGGCCTTTGCCGGCTTCTCCGCAGACCGCGGCCAGACGTTCTTCACGCAGCGCCACGGCGGTGACTGGAGCTGCAGCACCTGCCACTCTTCCGACCCACGCTCCCCGGGACGCCATGCAGTCACTGCCGGGCCGATCGAGCCATTGGCGCCAGCAACCAATGCAGTCCGCCTGAGCAACCCCGCCAAGGTCGAAAAGTGGTTCCGCCGCAATTGCCGCGACGTGCTGGCGCGTGAGTGCACCGCGGCCGAGAAGGGCGACGTGGTCGCCTACCTGCTGTCGCTTCGTCCTTGAGGCCAACATGCGAAGCACCATTCAGAAGCACACGCTGTTCGATGCGGTGGTCTGGACCGCCGCCACGATGTTCATGGTCGTGTTCGGCGTGCATGAGGCTCATGCGGGCGAACACCGCTTCGAGCCCGGCCCCCCGGTGTACCGCGAGGAGTGCGGCAGCTGCCATATCGCCTATCCGCGCGCCCTGCTGCAACCGACACAGTGGGAGGCGCATCTGCGTCAGCTCGATCGGCACTTCGGCGTCGACGCCAGCGTCGATCCCGCGGCCGAGCGGCAGATCCGCGCTTATCTCGGAGCCACGTCGCAGCAGCCAACGGCCGCGGCGACGTCCGCTCAGTTGTCCAGGATCAGTGCGCAGCCCTGGTTCGTGCGGGAGCATCGAAAGGCAGCGCGCGCCACCCCGGGCCAGCCCGTGAAATCCATGTCCGATTGCGCTGCCTGTCACCCGCGGGCGGCGCAGGGCGACTTCTCCGAATCAACACTGCGCCTTGCGCGCTGAAGGCACCAAATGTCGTCAACGATCCAGAACCGCGTCCTCGTCTGGGATGTTCCCACCCGACTGTTCCACTGGCTGCTGGCCGCCTCCTTCTTTGGGGCCTACTTGATCAGCGAGAGCGAGCGCTGGCGTGGCGTGCACGCCCTGCTGGGCTACACCGCGGCGCTCTTGGTGGGATTCCGCCTGCTGTGGGGACTCATCGGCACGCGCTACGCGCGCTTCACCGGCTTTTCGCTCGCGCCACGCGCGGTGCTCGCCTACCTGCGTTCGCTGCTTGGCGGCCGTCCACAGCACTACACGGGCCACAATCCGGCCGGCAGTTGGGCCGTGCTGGCCCTGCTGCTGATGGTCGCCACCACCGCCGCCAGCGGCTGGGCCGTGCTCAACAACGTCGGCCCGGGCTTGGTCGAAGACCTGCACGAAGTCGCCGCGACCAGCACCATCGCGCTGGTCGCACTGCACGTCGCCGCCGTGGTCGTGAGCAGCGTGCTGCACCGTGAGAATCTGGTGCGGGCGATGGTCACAGGCACGAAGCGCGTCGCCGCCGGAGCCGCGGCGGCAGGGCCGCGCCGCCTTGCAGCGCTCGTTCTCGCCGGTCTCGTGATCGCTCTGTGGGCGGGCTGGATCCCCGCGCCCGGCATCGATCGCGGCGCCGGGCTGATCGCCGCCGCGCCGGTGCATGACATCGAGCACGCCGGGCGCGATCGACACGATTGACCAAAGATCGGAGACCGCCGTGCGCCTTCTTCTGGTCGAGGACGACGCCATGCTGGGCAGCGCGCTGCGCACGGGCCTGCGGCAGGACGGTCACGCAGTGGACTGGGTTCGCAGCGCAGGCGACGCCGACACGGCGTGGCTGGTCGGCGGAGACGACGTGCCTTTCGACGCGGTTGTGCTCGACCTCGGGCTGCCCGATGGCACCGGGTTGAACCTGCTGAGCCGGGCGCGGCAGCGCGGGCTGGTGACACCGGTGATCATCGTGACCGCGCGCGACCGCGTGAGCGACCGCATCGCCGGTCTGGACGCCGGAGCGGACGACTACATGGTCAAGCCGATCGACCTGGACGAACTCAATGCGCGGCTGCGCGCCCTGGAACGGCGGGTGGGCGGTCGTGCCGCCCCGCAGATCGTGCTGGGCGAGGTCGTGATCGAACCGGCCACGCGCCGCGTGACCCGGGCAGGCGCCGCGGTGGATCTGACGGCGCGCGAGCTGGCACTGCTGCTGGCGCTGGCGCGGCGCCCGGGCGCCACGTTGTCACGCGCGCAACTGGTCGAGGCGCTGTACGGCTGGGATGAAAGCATCGAGAGCAACGCGGTGGATGTCTACTTGCACCATCTGCGCCGCAAGCTTGGCGCGGCCTTGATCGAAACGCAGCGCGGTCTCGGTTGGCGCCTGGTTGCGCCATGAGGGCGCGCCCCTGGTCGCTGCGCGGTCGACTGACGTGGCTGCTTGCGGCCAGTGCCCTGGTGGCCTGGGCCATCAGCAGCGCGTGGCTGTATCGCAGCGCCGTGGCCGAGGCCAACCGCCTGTTCGACGCGGCGCTGATCGAAACCGCACACGCGGTGCTGGCCGTGGCCGATCGTGAGATCAGCAAGCGCGAGCGCGATGGGCGCAAGGGGCACCACTCGGACGACGACAACAATGGCGACCGCGACATAGAGTTGCCGCGCATCGACCACGCTCACGAAGAGCACATGGTGTATCAGGTGCGTCGCGGCGACGGCGCCATTGTCTATCGCTCTCCCGGTGCGCCCATGGCACCGCTGGGAGCGCCGACCGCCGTCGGCTTTGCCGAGGTGCGGGACGGTGACGTGTCCTACCGGGTGTTCTCGCTGCGGGCCGGTCCGCAAGGCGCGACGATCCACGTCGGCCAGCCCATGGCGGATCGGTTGCGGCTATCGCGGGACAGCGCCTTGCGCTTGGTGCTTCCGGGCGCGGTGCTGCTGCTGGTGCTGGTGGTCGGCGTCGGCCTGGTGGTACGACGAGTAACGCAACCCGTGGTACGGTTTTCTCGTTCGATCGACGCGCTGGAACCCGATCAGGCGGCGAACGTGGCGTACGACGAGCTGCCACGCGAACTTGCACCGGTGGGGCTGGCGCTGGAGCGACTTCTGGAGCGCGTGCGAGCCGCTTTGCGCCACGAGCGGACGTTGACGGCCGACGCGGCGCACGAACTGCGCACGCCGCTGGCGGCCCTGCGCGCGCAGGCCCAGGTCGCCCTGCGCGCAACGGATGCCGACGAACGCAATGCGGCCTTGCGCGCCTTGATGACCGGCGTGGACCGCGCGACCGGGCTGGTCAGCGCCGTCCTGACCATGGCACGCCTGGATGCGCGCGGTTTCGATCCGGCCTCGCTCGCGCCGACCGACCTGGCTCTGGTGGTCGAGGCGACGGCGCGGGAACTTGCGCCGATCGCCAAGGTGCGCGGCGTGACGCTGGTGTGTACAGCCGTGCCCGCTGTCGTGCGCGGCGACACGGAGGGACTGGTCATCCTCTTGCGCAATCTGGTCGACAACGCCATACGGCTGGCCAGGTCGCGGGTGGAAGTCACGATCGAGCCCGAGAGCGGATCTTTCGCGCTGCTAGTTGCAGACGATGGACCGGGGGTCGCCCCAGAGATGGCGCAGCGCGTGTTCGATCGCTTTTTCCGCAGCCAGGGCTCCGATCACGGCGCGGGGCTGGGACTGGCGCTGGTGCAGCGCGTTGCAGAGCTGCACGGCGCGACGGTCACGGTGGCACGGGCGGCGCTGGGCGGTGCGCTCTTCCGGGTCAGCTTCCCCGCGCCTGGCGCGGTTTGATCAACTCGCGGCACGACCGAATTTCGACAGGACGACGCGCCGGATTCAGCCGCGTATCGAATCAGACTTCGGCCGATCGAGCCCGCCTGGTCGGCACGGCACACGCCCGTCCGGCAGCACCGCCACGTGTAGTGAACGGCAAGCGCCGCTCAATGCGTGAGCACTGGGTTCAGCACTCGACCACGTTGACCGCCAGGCCGCCACGCGCGGTCTCCTTGTACTTGGTCTGCATGTCGGCGCCGGTATCGCGCATGGTCTTGATCACGCTGTCGAGCGAGACGACATGCGAGCCGTCTCCCGCCAGCGCCAGCCGCGCGGCGTTGATCGCCTTGACGCTCGCCACCGCGTTGCGCTCGATGCACGGGATCTGCACCAGCCCGCCGACCGGGTCGCAGGTGAGCCCCAGATGATGCTCCATGCCGATCTCCGCCGCGTTCTCCACTTGCGCCATCGTGCCTCCCAAGACCGCGCACAGCGCGCCGGCCGCCATGGAGCAGGCCACGCCGACCTCGCCTTGGCAGCCCACTTCTGCGCCGCTGATGCTGGCGTTCTCCTTGTAGAGGATGCCGATCGCACCCGCCGTGAGCAGAAAGTCGAAGACGCCCCGCTCGTCAGCGCCGGGAACAAAGCGCGCGTAGTAGTGCAGCACTGCCGGAACGATGCCGGCCGCGCCATTGGTCGGCGCAGTGACCACGCGCCCGCCGGCCGCGTTCTCCTCGTTGACGGCGAGTGCAAAGAGATTGACCCAGTCCATCACCGCCAACGGATCGGTGACGCCGGCGCCCGGCACGGCAAGCTTGCGATATAGCCCGGGCGCGCGACGCTTCACCTTGAACGGCCCCGGTAGAACGCCTTCGGCGCGCAGGCCGCGGTCGACGCAGCCCTGCATCGCGTTCCAGATGGCACGCAGGCCCGCGTCGATCTCGGCATCGCCACGCCAGTGCCGCTCGTTCCGTCGCATCAACTGCGCGATCGAGCAGCGCTCGCGCTCGGCCAGCGCGAGCAACTCGGCCCCGCTGTGAAACGGATGCGGCAGGACGGTGGTGTCGGGTGCGATCTTCTTCTGCAGGCTGCCGTCGGCCGCCAGCTCTTCGCTCACGACGAAGCCCCCACCCACGGAGTAGTAGATGCGGCGCGCCAACTCATCGCCCCGTTCATCGAACGCGATGAAGGTCATGCCGTTGGCATGGAACGGCAGCGGCTTGGTGAGAAAGGCGAGGTCCGTTGCCTCCGTAAACGCAATCGCCGGCCCGCCAGCGAGCCGCAGTCGGCCCGTGCTGCGAATGTCGTGCAGCCGCGGCTCGATCGATTCGACATCGACCTGGTCTGGCTCCTCACCTTCGAGCCCGAGCAGCACCGCCTTGTCCGAACCGTGCCCCTTGCCGGTAGCGCCGAGCGAGCCATGCAGTTCGGTGCGCACGCGCGTCACGCGCGCCAGCACACCGTCATGCGCCAGCCGCTGCACAAATCGGCGCGCTGCGCGCATCGGCCCCACCGTGTGGGACGACGACGGTCCGATACCGATCTTGAAGAGGTCGAAGACGCTGACGGCCATGGGTGGATCATAGGTCCGCAGACCTCGGTGCCTCCGAACAAACAGCGCGGCGGGTCGCCGCGGGGGATCGCTGGGCAGTTCACTGACGCGGAACGCATGCTCCGCGGCTTGCTCGGCGAAGTGCGAAGTGCGTTTCAGCTCAAGCGGAAATCGCGTCAAAGTCCGTTCGCGGCAAACTCCAGCCGGTCGGGCCTACCCTACGGGTGACCGCTTCAGACTGGGTGCGGTCGGCCAGACTTCGCGAGCGACGGTCGGCTCGCACCGTTACCTGACTTTCGCTGGTCGCACCGCCGAGAGACAGGTTTACCTCAAGACCTGCCGGACGATAACGAGCAGACGGCGACTTCGGATTGGTTCATCCGGGTGACTTGGCCTGCGACAGCTTCCGTCGACCGCGACGGGTCACTGCCGACCCATGGGATTCACTTGGTTAGCGACCCTAAAGAAGACACTCGTGCGACAACCTGTGCGCCGTCTCATTCCATTTCTAATTCAAAAGGCTAATATTTAGCCACGGCCAAGAAACGATGGAACGCACCCGAGGAAGATCGCTTTCGAGGTCGCGAAGCCCGCATTCGAGTTGGTTCTCCAGCGCCTCCAGGCTGTCGAAGACGAG
>JADCGX010000190.1 GCA_020248785.1 Burkholderiales bacterium
CGCGGTGGCGATGCTGTACGCGCTGGCACACAACCTGATGCGCATGGCCAAGATCGCGCCGCAGTTGATCGGCCTGGGCACAGGTGCGTCCTCAATGGCCGCAGCGGCCGCGTAGGGGGGGTGCCAGAGGTGAGAAATCGCTCCGAATCGGGCCAGGCAAGACCCCCGAACGTCCCAGATGGCGCTTCAAGCGCCGGCGACTCGCTTCGCGGCGCTTGCATCGCCATGTCAGACGCGCGCAGCGCAGCCAGCGGTGCAAATCAAAAGCCTCTCGGTCTCTGAGTCCGCGCGGCGCGGTCACTTTTTTTCTCGAGCCGGCAGGGCGCTTGCTCCCGCATTGCATGACGCGCGCATCAAGCTTCGCGGTCCTGCCCACCCGGCTCGCCACGCAGTGGTGCGAGCTATGGCTCGCGGCACCTCAGATCATCGCGCTTCGACTGACACAGGCAGTCACTCCGGTGTGGACGGACGCGGCCCGCCGTGCACTGGCGCACGAGATGCGACTGATGACGGGCGAGAGACTGGCTGCGGTCGCCGAGTCGGCCTGGGCGGTGTGGCTGCAACTCGGGCAATGGCAGATGCAGGTCGGATTGCAGGCCTGGCAGGCCGCGTTCGCCGCGCCAGCAGACCTGGCGCGCGGACGCGTGCCAAGCACTGCGCGCACCACCTCCGCTGCAGCCGCGTTGAACCAGTGGACCAGCCGGGCGCTGGCGCCGGTGCATGGCCGCGTGACCGCCAACGCCCGCCGCTTGCGCAAACGCCTGCGCGGCCAGCCCACCCGAGTCACGCGCCCGGCGAAGCGGCCCAGTGCGCTGACAAGCACGCCCCGCACCTCCTCGCGCAGGGCATCCCGGCGCGGGTTGTCCGTGTCCAGCGGGATTTGCATCGGCCGTCCCTCGAAGTCACCTATCGCGCCGCATCCGCGCTGCCAGACTGCGGCAGCGGGGCCAGTAGCATGTGCCCATGCTTGCCGCTTCGCCCCCAGCGCCTGGCCCCCGCGGCCCGGCCTCGCTGAGAGACCTGTTCGTCGCGTTCACGGCACTCGCGCTGCAGGGCTTTGGCGGCGTGCTGGCGGTGGCGCAGCGTGTGCTGGTGGAGCAGCGTGCTTGGCTGACAAAGGCCGAGTTCCTTGAGCTGCTCGCGCTCGCGCAGGTCCTGCCCGGGCCGAACGTGTGCAACCTCGCGCTGATGATCGGTGATCGTTACTTCGGTCTGCGCGGAGCGCTGACGGCGCTGGCCGGCATGATGCTGGCGCCGTTGTTGATCGTGGTCGCGCTGACGATGGCCTACGCCTCCTTCGCGCAAGTGCCACAGGTCGCCGGCGCGCTGCGCGGCATGGGCGCCGTGGCCGCCGGGCTCATCATCGGCACCGCCATCAACCTCGCGGGCAGTCTGCGCACCAGCGCGCTTGGCGTTCCCACAGCCGCGCTGCTCGGGCTGGCGGCCTTCATCGCAGTCGCGCTGGCGCGCTGGCCGCTCGTCGTCGTCCTGCTGGCGCTCGGCTGCATCGGGTTCACCCTCGCCCATATCAGGCTCGGCAGGCGGTGATGGACTGGACTGTCCTCGCCACGCTCTTCGGCCACTTTCTGCTGCTGTCGCTGCTGTCGATCGGCGGCGCGATCACGGTGGTGCCTGACATGCACCGGCTGCTCGTCGGCGACCTGCGGTTGCTCACCGACCCGCAGTTCACCGCCTCGATCGCAATCGCGCAGGCCGCGCCTGGCCCCAACGTGCTGTTCGTCGCCGTGATGGGCTTTCAGGCGGCGGGGTGGGCGGGCCTGGCGGCGACGCTGCTCGGGATCCTTCTGCCGTCCACCACGCTGGCACTTGCCGCCCACCGCTGGGGCGAGGCACGCAGCGACTGGCGCGCGATCCAGGCCTTTCGGGCTGGCTTGGCGCCGATCGTGATCGGCCTGACGTTCGCCACTGGCTGGATCCTCGCGTCCGAGGTCCCGGGCCGCCTGCACCTGGCGCTGACCGCTGCCGCCGCCGCGCTGGTCTGGCGCACGCGCGTGCACCTGCTGTGGCTGATCGGCGCGGGCGCGCTGCTCGGCGCGCTCGGCGTGGTCTGAACGGGCTAGCGACTGAGCAGCCGCAGTAAACCATCGCAGGGGTTGAGGAGAAACAGCGGCTGTTGCTGTTGCAGGCTCACGAGATCCTGCGTGAGCGGCATCACGACCGCGTAGGCGTACTGGCGCTCGGGTGTGTCGAGGAGCGCCTCGACGACGCCGCGCAAGGCAGCCTCGCCTGCCTTGCGGCCTTCGCCGCCGTAGTCAGCGCCGAACGTCTTGAGCACACATGCGCCCGCCAGGCTCGTCTGCTCCTGCATGCGGCGCAGGTCATCGGCGTTGATGGTCGGCGCGCGCCCCTGCTCGGTCGCCAGCCACACCTGCCCGCCAGTGGCGATTACGCCCTGCACGGTGATGGCCGCGTGCCGCAGGGCCTCGGCGCGTTCCGAGTGCAGGCCCCAGTCTTCGGCGATGCGGCGCTCGACGTCGTCGCGCACGCTGTTGTTGTTGACATCCACGCCGGCCAGCGTGTCCGCATTGCGGCCAGGCTCGGGCGCAGGCGGCAACGCCAGGCTCTTGTCAACGCGGATCCAACCTTCGTCAATGCGCGATTCGGCGGGCGCTTCCAGCCGCAGCAGCACCACACGGATGGCCACGCCCATGAGCACGGCAGCGCCGAGCAGGCTCAAACCGAGCAGGACGTGGTGGCGCGACATCCGCCGGCCGTCAATCGATTGCGAGCAGTTCGACGTCGAACACCAGCGTGGCGTTGGGCGGGATCACGTTGCCGGCGCCCCAAGGGCCGT
This sequence comes from Burkholderiales bacterium, assembly GCA_020248785.1. Lineage (GTDB taxonomy): Bacteria > Pseudomonadota > Gammaproteobacteria > Burkholderiales > Burkholderiaceae_F > JALHMQ01. The sequence goes on from JADCGX010000190.1 coordinate 2,816, forward strand.
AGCCGAGGTCGGGCGGGATCACCAGGCGACGCCTGCCGCCCACGCGCATCTGCCGCACACCCTCGTCCCAGCCGCCGATCACCTGACCCTTGCCCAGCGAGAAGCGAAACGGCTCGCGCCGATCCAGGCTCGAGTCGAACTTGCGCCCAAGCTGCCCGCCTTCGAGCAACCAGCCGGTGTAATGGACGGTCACGCTCTGGCCCGCCTGCGCGATGTCGCCCTCGCCGGTCACGAGGTCGTCGTACTGCAGTCCGCTGGCTGTGGTTTGCATTGCGGCTCTCCGGAATGATTGGAGCGCGAGCGTAACGCCAGGTGTCGGCCACGGCGCTCGCGACTTGCGTGGCCTCAGCGCAGCCGCATCACGTAATAGGCAAAGCCCAGCGTGTCGCGGCCCCAGCGCAGCCAGCCGTCCTGCCAGCGCTCCACGCGGGCACGCCAGGCAGGCGTGTCCGAGTCGTCCGGATTGCGGTAGCAGAAGTCGAGCACGTTCTTGGCGTACAAGCCTTCGTACTCGTCCCATTCGTCGTGCGACGCGGTGCTGGTGTAAAGGACGTCATAGCCGGCGCCGCGGGCGCGCTGTGCGTTCTCGGCATGGGAGCCCATCTGGTCCTCGCGCCCGCCGATGAGTTCGAGAAACGCTGGGGTCGGCGCCTTGGCCCAATAGCCCTCACCGACCAGCACCACCGCGCCGCGGTTCAGGCAGCGACGCAGGTCGGTCAGCAGCCGCTGCAATCCACCGAGGTAGTGCGCGGCGCCGAGGCAAATCGCGGCGTCGTACTCGCCGCCCTTGTTCAGCAGTGCGCCACCCGACTGCTCCAGCAGCTTCAGGCGGCCGCCCGCGACCAGTGCAAAGTGCGCACGGCGCGCCTCGGCGATGAAATGCGGATTCACGTCCACACCAAGGCCGCTGCAGCCCCAGCGCTTCAGCACCATGGCGAGCAGATTGGCCTTGCCACAGCCCAGCTCGAGCACCTGCGACTTTGCTTGCAGCCCAAGCAGCTCGACCATCATGGACGCCTTGCCCTCCGACAGCGGCCCGCCGAAACGGTGGGCGCGATGCGCGACGGTGGTAAAGCGGTACGGGTCTGCCGCGTCAAGGTTGGCGGCAGGCGGCATGTCGTTCATTTTCATTGAAGACTCGAGGACAACGGGCGCTCGCCAGGGTCGGCGGGGCAGGTGTATGCACGCTACCGAAGCGCCATGCGAGCTGCCCTGCAAACTCACCGCACCGGGCCTGCCTTTTCGTCGGATTGCGGGCGACTACACTCGGTGCTTCCCTCTGGAAAACGCATTGTCCGCTCATGGATACGCTGCAAGCCCAACGCGCTGTCATCCGCACACGCATCGACGCGGTCAGGAACGCGCTGACACGCCGTCAACTGGCCGCGCTCGTCGTGCCCTCGTCCGACCCGCATCTGTCGGAGTACCTGCCCGAGCGCTGGCAGGGGCGGCAGTGGCTGACCGGCTTCACGGGCTCGGTGGGCACGCTGGTCGTCACGCCCGATTTCGCCGGCTTGTGGGTCGACAGCCGCTACTGGGTGCAGGCCGAGGCGCAACTGGCGGGCACCGGCATCACGCTGATGAAGGTGAATGTCGCGGCGAGCACCGCGCACATCGATTGGCTGGCCGAGCACATGCCGGCCGGTGCGCGCGTGGCAATCGACGGCGCCGTGGTCGGGCTTGCCGTGCAGCGCCAGTTGGCCGGTGCGCTGGCCGCACGTGGCGCCCAACTGGCGACCGACATCGATCTGCTCGACGAGATCTGGCCCGAGCGGCCCGGCCTGCCGACGGCCGCTGTGTACGAGCACAAGAGCGAGTTCGTCGCGACCGACCGCGGCGGCAAGCTCGGGCAGTTGCGCGCTGCCATGCAGGCGCACGGGGCGCAGTGGCACTTCATTTCGACGCTGGACGATCTCGCGTGGCTGTTTAACCTGCGCGGCGCCGATGTGTCCTACAACCCAGTCTTCGTGGGTCACGCGCTCATCGGTATGGACCGTGCCACGCTGTTCATCGGCGAAGGCAAAGTGCCGCCGAAGCTGGCGGATGCGCTCGAAAGCGAAGGCATCGATCTGAAGCCGTACGACTGGGCGCCGGCGGCGCTGGGCCGCCTGCCCGCCAATGCAACGCTGCTGGTCGATCCGAAGCGAATCACCTTCGGCCTGCGCAACGCGGTACCAGCCAGCGTGCGCGTCCTCGAAGCGATCAACCCGACCACGCTGCTGAAAAGCCGCAAGACCGAAGTCGAGGTCGCGCACATCCGCCGCGCGATGGAGCACGATGGCGCGGCACTGGCGGAGTTCTTCGCGTGGTTCGAGGCCGCTGTGGCGCGCGGCGAGCGCATCACGGAACTCACCATCGACGAGCAGATCTGCGCGGCGCGCGCCCGGCGCCCGGGGCTCGTGAGTCCGAGCTTTCCGACCATCGCCGGCTTCAATGCCAACGGCGCGATGCCGCACTACCGCGCCACCGAAGAGTCGCACGCGGTGATCGAAGGCGAGGGCCTGCTGCTGATCGACTCTGGCGGGCAGTACGAGTACGGCACCACCGACATCACGCGGGTGGTGCAGGTGCGCGCCACGACCGCCGCCCAGCGGCGAGACTTCACGCTGGTGCTCAAGGGGATGATCAACCTGTCGCGCGCGGTGTTTCCGCGCGGCACGAAGAGCCCGCTGCTCGACACGCTGGCGCGCGCGCCGATCTGGTCGGCCGGCGTGGACTTCGGTCACGGCACGGGACATGGTGTCGGCTATTTTCTGAACGTGCACGAAGGCCCGCACGGGATCACGCCGCACCTGCCGCCCGAGCCGCAGACGGCGATGGAGCCCGGCATGATCACCAGCAACGAGCCGGGCATCTACCGCGCAGGCCTTTGGGGCGTGCGGATCGAGAACCTGGTGCTCAACGTGCCCGCGGACACCGGCGCGGAGCGCGCCGAGTTCGGCGAGTTCCTAAAGTTCGAGACTCTCACGCTGTGTCCGATCGACGTGCGCTGCATCGACCGCGGCCTGATGAGCGCCGAGGAGATCGCCTGGCTCAACGCCTATCACGCCGAAGTGAACCGCCGCGTCGCCCCGCTGGTCAGTGGCGAGGCACTGGCCTGGCTCAAGCGCTCAACGGCGGCGATCTAGTGTCCCAACCCATAAGCTTCGAAACAATGGCGAGAATCGCCGCCAACCTTTGTCGCCGTGCTCGCCCGGCTCCCAACCCGGCGGCGCGCTGCTTCGCGTCTGGCGGCGATTTCGCCATTGTTGTGCTCCGCCAAACGTCACGCCCGTGGCAATCCTTCGACACTTATGGGCCGAGACACTAGGCGCGCTGCGAGCGCTCCCCGGGTTCCGTCGCAAGGCACGAAGCACGACCACAGGCAGTGGGCGCAACGCCGTGAGCAGGGCTCGGGCGAGTTCAGAGCAGCGAGCTGGCCGTGACGGCTGTTTCCGAACGAATTGCACCGTGGTGTCATGCTTCTTCGCCGGATCAACCGCGCGGCTCTGTTCGATCGATGAGGTATAGTCCGGACACGCGGCATGAGACCAGCGTGATCGCTTCAATCGATCGCCATCGCCGCCGTCAATCCTGACGCTCCGCTATTCGGTTCTTGGTGGAGCCCGCGTTTTTCGCCGGATTCACCTCGCTGGTCGTTGAAGCGTCCTCACATCTGGGGACTGCGCCGGCCCCATCGAAAGTTCTTTCATGTCATTCGCAAGCCTCGGCTTGTCCGACGCGCTCGTGCGCGCGGTCGCCGACGTGGGCTACACCGCCCCGACCCCCATTCAGTTGCAAGCCATTCCCACCGTGCTGGCCGGTCACGATCTGCTCGCGGGCGCCCAAACTGGCACAGGCAAGACGGCTGGCTTCGTGCTGCCCATCCTGCAGCGCCTGCTCGATGCGCCACGCCAGGGAAAAAAGCACATCCGCGTTCTGATCCTGACGCCGACGCGTGAGCTCGCGGCGCAGGTCGAGGAGAGCGTGCGCGTCTACGGCAAGCACACCGATCTGACGTCCTCCGTGATCTTCGGCGGCGTGAACATCAACCCCCAGATCACCGCGCTGCGCCAGGGTTTCGACGTCCTGGTCGCCACGCCCGGCCGCCTGCTCGACCATCATGGCCAAAAGACCATCGACTTGTCGCACGTCGAAGTCCTGGTCCTCGATGAAGCTGATCGCATGCTCGACATGGGTTTCATCCACGACATCAAGCGCGTGCTGCGCATCCTGCCGCCAAAGCGGCAGAACCTGCTGTTTTCCGCGACCTTCTCCGACGAGATCCGCGACCTGGCCAATGGGCTGCTCAATCAGCCAAAGCACATCCAGGTCACGCCGCGCAATTCGACGGTGGAAAGCGTGGCGCAGCGCGTCATCGCGGTCGACGCCAAGCGCAAGCCCGAATTGCTGCTGCACTTGGTGAAAGAAGGCAACTGGTACCAGGTGCTGGTGTTCACGCGCACCAAGCACGGCGCCAACAAGCTGGCGCAGCAGCTGGACAAAGCCGGCGTTCCGGCGCTGCCGATCCACGGCAACAAGAGCCAGAACGCGCGCACCCGCGCGCTGGCCGAGTTCAAGAGCGGCAAGCTGCAGGTGCTGGTGGCCACCGACATCGCCGCGCGCGGCATCGACATCGACAACCTGCCGCACGTCGTCAACTTCGACCTGCCCAACGTACCCGAGGACTACGTGCACCGGATCGGCCGCACCGGCCGCGCGGGGATGCAGGGCGAGGCACTATCCCTGGTGTCGCCCGACGAAATGAGCTACCTGCGTGACATCGAGAAGCTCATCCGCCGCGCGCTGCCGCGCGAGGTGATCCCGGGCTTCGAAAAGGGCACGGCGCCGCAGGCGCTGCCCGTGACGCCACGCGCCGCAGGCGCGGAGGCAGCAGCCGCCACGACCGAGCAGCAGCCACGCCGTGACGGCGCGCGGCAAGGCGAACGCGGCGGCCGACGCGGCGCAGGCAGCGGCAACGGCGCGCGGCGCAGTGGCGCAAAGCAGGGCGCGACCAAGCAGGCAGAACACAAGCAGGTGGCTCACAAGAGCGCGCCGCAGCGTGACAGCGAGCGCAGCGCGGCCCCGCACAAGCAGGCTGTGCACAAACAAGGCGAGGAGCGCGGCGAAGCGCAACGCAAGGGTGGCCACGCACCCGCTCCGGCGTCAACCAGGGCGCAGCGGCCGCACGATCCGAGCCGTGATGGCCTCACCGGTCGCAGCAGCGCGCGCCCCCCGCGCCGCGAAGCCGACACCGCCGTGCGCGCCAACCTGCCGCCGGGCTGGCCCGGCTCAACGAGCGGGCGCCGCTAACGCATTGCTTGCGTTACGCACGGGCGCAGCCTCGCGCCCGTGCAGTGACAGCGCTATCGCACGGGCCGCTTGGGCCCGACATCGACGACCCGCACCGGCACCTTGCGCTCCTTGCCGTCGCGCACGACCGTCAGCTCGGCGATGCTGTCCACACCGGCGCGGTCGAGCTCCGAAGCGAAGCTGGTGACCGACTGGACGCGACGCCCGTTGACCGCGACGATCACGTCGCCCGCATCATTGGCACGTGGATTGGCAGGCCGCAGGCCCGCCTCGGCGGCGGGCGAACCCCGCGTCACCGACGCAATCAGCACACCAGTGATGCCGGCTC
>JADCGX010000191.1 GCA_020248785.1 Burkholderiales bacterium
CCTTGTCCTGACTGCGCTGCCGCAGGCCTTCGCGCCTGCGGGGCGGCAAGCCGCTCATCCTTCTTCCGCTGCCGCATGACGACCCTGTCGTCGTGCGGCGAAGAGCACGCATGAACCGGATCTTGCCCCTTGAACACACCGCGTCCGAACGACGTCGAGCCCGCGCTCGACGACAGCCGCCTGCCGGCACTGCAGCGCATCGGCCTGAAGCCGCCGGCCTGACAACTCTTCCTGCGCGACCTGCCTGATCTGGCGCGCCGCATCGCCGCACCGCACCTGATGCGTGTGCTCGAAGTCCACCGCGGTCAGCTGCTGCTGCACGACGGCGAGCAGCATCTCCGCGCACGCGCACGCGCCGCGCTGGTGACCGAGCTCTCCGCCGTCGCCGACATGCTCGCCGTCGGCGACTGGGTGATCGCCGCACGCGACGACTTCGGCAGTGGTGGGTGCACGCCCGGCTGCAGCCGTCGACACAGGTGGCGCGCCGCCAGCACGATGATCGCGACAAGGTGGTGCGGCAGGTCATCGTCAGCAACGTCGACACGGCACTGCTGGTGATGGGCCTGGACCACGACTTCAACCTGCGTCGCCTCGAGCGCTACCTGGCTGCGGTGCAGCTGACCGCGATCGATGCCGTCGTCGTGCTGACCAAGGCCGACCTGTGTGCCGACGCTCCGTCGCGGCTGGCCGAGGTTCGTTCCGTGCTGCCCGGCGCGGTCGCTGCGCGCCCTGCCCCAGGGTGGCTGCGTCATCGACACCCCGGGGCTGCGCACGCTGCGGCTGGACAGCGAGAGCGGCGGCCTGCAGGCCGCTTTCGGCGAAATCACCGGCCTGAGCTCGGGCTGCCGCTTCCGCAACTGCCGTCACCAGGGCGAGCCGGGCTGCGAGGTGGTCGACGGCGTGGACGAGGCGCGGCTGCGCAACCTCCACAAGCTGCAGCGCGAAGCAGCCCGCGACCAGAAGACGGCCGTGCAGCGCAAGACGCAGCTGGGCCTGCGGAAGGTGCGCGCGCGGGCCGTGCGCGAACGGCTGAAGGTCAGGGAAGGAGGACGCTGAAGCGTTGGCCGGCGACGCAGCGGGACCGTGCCGCGCCGTGTCCGGGGGATCTCACCCGCCCGGATGCCGCGCCCGTGCCTCCCGCGCGTTTCGCCCGGACATTGGCAGCACCGTGTCGCGCGCGAAGGACCGTGCCGCCTTCGGCGCCGGGCCGGTCGCGCGATGGGCAGCGCATGGCATTTGCACTACCGTGCCGGTGACAAAGACCGCCGAGTTGCCGCCCGTCCGCGTCGAGCCATCCGTTCGCGAGGAGCGCCAGGCCATGCTGCGTGGCGGCGAGAGCCTCTCCGCGCACGTCGCGACCGCGGCCGTCGAGGCCGCTGGCCGGCGCAGGGCGCAGCAGGTGCCTTCCCGGTCGCAGGGAACCTCGGTGCGCACCGGGCCGTCCTCGGTCAGCAAGGTCTTGCCGGCGCTGCCGTTACGGTAGTTGCCCGCGTACTCGGGCTTGGCCGCACCGGTCGGGTAGCCCAGGTGGTCCGACGGTTCCGCCCCCAGCACGCGCTCGATCAGTGCCTTCTTGAAGGCCATCGACGCAGCTTGGACCGCCTCGGGGCTCATCGGGCCGGTCACGAACTGGTGCTTCCTCCAGGGCCTGTTGCACCTGCCTGCAGGCCCCCAAGGCGTTGGTGTCGGCGAGCTGCTACAGCGCCACCACCCGGTCGCGCCCCGCCGCCTTGGCCGCGTACAGGCAGTCATCGGCTCGCCCCAGCAGCGCCTCGGCGCTGTCGCCGGCCTGCCTCATCGCCACCCCCAGGCTGATGGTCACCGCCAGACCGTCCACGATCTGCCCCCACGGCTGCGCCGCGGTCTCCGCGCGCAGCCGTTCGCTCACCTCCACCGCCTGCCGCGCGTCCACCCGGTCCAGCAGCAGCGCAAACTCCTCGCCCCCATAGCGCGCCGCCACGTCGCCATCCCGCACCAGCTCGCGCATCAGCGCACCCACCCGCCGCAGCACTTCGTCACCCACCAGGTGCGAGTACCGGTCGTTGATCTTCTTGAAGTGGTCGATGTCGGCCAGCACGCAGGCAAACTCCGCATGCTGCCGGCCGATCCGGTTCGCCAGCGCCGCGTCAAGCCCGCGCCGGTTGGGCAGCCCGGTGAGCGCGTCCGTGTGCGCCTGCCGCGCCAGCTCTTCGTTGCGCAGGGTGAGCTGCTCGGCCCGCAGCCGCTCGATCTCGGCCTGGTGCTGCGCGCGCTCGAGTTCCAGCCGCGCGTTGAGCACCTGGCCGCGCTGCTCGGCGGTCTGGTCGCGCGCCTGCAGCGTCAGCTCGTGATAACGGCGGAAGCTGGCCAGCGCACCGGCCAGGTCGCCGGCGGATTCCTGGGTGGAGATCAGTTCTTCGAGCACACTGACTTGGTCGACGGCGGTCAGATCGTCCAGCGGCACGGCCTGCAGTCCGGCAACCGATTCACTTGCATGGCCGGTGAGCCGCAGCAGACGCGCCCGCAGGATCATGCGGTCGGTTCGCCAGTACGAACGATGGGCATCGCTGACAAGAAAATGGTCGATCCGGTCTAGTTCGCGGAGCGCGGCGGCACAGTCGCCCAGGATGATGTCGGCCCGGACAATCATCAGGCGCAGGTTGATGCTCGAATAGACCTCGGCTGCAAGTAAAGGGTCGGCCTGCGCCTGAACGGCCAGCTCGCGCGCCGCCCGCGCTGCCGCGAGCGCAGCCGAAGACAGCGGGGCCGAGGTACTTCGAGCCTCGCGTTCAGCCAGTTTGATCTGGGCAAACGCGCAGTTGCTGAGGCAGGCAGCCACGTCGCGGACCAGACCAAGCTGCAGGAAGCGATCCCGCGCCTCCTGATACAGCGGCAGCGCCTTGTGCGGCAGGCCCATCATGACGAAGGTCGTCCCGAAGTTGCCGAGAATCTTCGCGGGAAGCAGCGCGTCGGCGGGCGACGGCGGCAGGCTCCGGTGCAAACCAAGTGCCCGCTCAAAGGATTCGATTGCCTCAGAGAACGCGCCCATGTTGGCTTGGACGGCGCCCAGGGTCGCCAGGTAGTCCGCCTCCAGGTCGACCCGCCGGATCGTCTGGGCCATGCCCACCGCACGGTGAAGAGCCACCGCGGCCTCCACCATGCGGTCATCGCGCAGGTGGCTGTGCCCGACGAGCCACATGAGCCGCGACTCCAGGTCGAGCCGCTGCTGCCCACGCAGTTCGCCGAGCGCCTCCTGGGCCTGCTCACGCCCCAGGGACGGGTCGGTGCGGATCTGTTGCAGGAATGCCTCGATCCGCGCGTCCCACTCGGCATCGGTCGGGCGCACGCCGGTTGCTGCCGGCCACGCATCCTCTTCCCGCGAGCGTTCATCCAGCCGTGAATCGTTCATCGGTGCGCGTCCCTTGAATTCCCGGCGACCGTGGCCTGGGGTCGCCTCCCAGCGCATGGTGTAAGTCCACAGCCCGGACGGGCTGGATGCGCGCTACTCAGCGAGCCACGGCGGGCAGCCGGGTCGGAGCAGTATCGCTGACGGTCTGCAGGCCCTCAAGCTGCATGTAGCGCCGGTTCGGGCTCCACTCGTCGTTCTGCCCGAGCATCATGGCGCCGACCAAGCGAACGATGGAGGCGTCGTTCGGGAAGATGCCCACGACGTTCGTGCGTCGCCTGATCTCGGCGTCCAGGCGCTCCAGCGGGTTCGTGGAGCAGATCGGCGACCAGTGCGCCCTGGGGAAGGTCATGAACGCGAGCACGTCGTTCTCGGCCTCGTCCATCAGCGCGCCGAGCTTGGGGAACTTGCCGCGCAGCTGATCGGCCACGCTGCGCCACTGCGCCCGCGCGTTGTCGGCCGAGTCCTGCACGAAGACCGTGCCGATGGCCGCGCTGACCATGCGCCGCTGGGTCTTGCCGGCGTGCGCCAGGGCGTTGCGCATGAAGTGCACGCGGCAGCGCTGCCAGGTGGCCTTCAGGACCTTGGCCGCAGCAGCCTTGATGCCCTCGTGGCTGTCGCTGATGACGAGCTTGACGCCGCGCAGGCCGCGCCGGTTCAAGCTGCGCAGGAACTCGGTCCAGAACGGTTCAGCCTCCGCCGCGCCGACCTTCAGTCCGAGCACTTCGCGCTGGCCGTCGGTGTTGACGCCGACGGCGACCATGACGGCCACGCTCACGATGCGCCCGGCCTCCCGTGTCTTGACGTACGTGGCGTCGATCCATAGGTACGGCCAGTCGCCCTCGATCTGCCGGTTCAGGAAGGCGCCCACGCGCTCGTCGAGTTCACCGCACAGCCGGCTGACCTGGCTGTTGGAGACGCCGCTCATCCCGAGGGCCTTGACCAGGTCGTCCACCGAGCGCGTGGAGATGCCCTGCACGTAGGCTTCCTGGATCACGGCGGTCAGCGCCACCTCGGCGGTGCGGCGGTGCCGCGGGGCTCCAGGAACTCCGGGAAGTCGCTGCCCTGGCGCAGCCTGGGGATCTTGAGCTCGACCGACCCGGCCCGGGTCTCCCAGAGCGGGTCGCGGTAGCCGTTGCGGCTGTTCAGCCGCTCGGGGTTCTTCTCGTCCTAGCCGGCGCCGCAACGCCCTTCGACGTCGAGCTCCATCTGGCGCTGGGCCATGAACTGCACCATCTGGCGCAGCGCGTCGACATCGGCGCCCTTCTCGGCGAGCTCGGCCAATGCGATAGTGGCGGTGGTCATCGTGGAATCTCCTTCGATCAACGCCCACCCGGCAAAGTGCGCACGCCGGGACGAGAAGCAGCAGGAGCGGGAAGTCTCCGCCGGGGACGAGGCCGCGACGGTGGTGCTGCGGCTGCGGGTCGGACGGCTGCATGGACGTCGGCGCCATCGAGCGGAGATTGCCGACGGGCAGGTCGACCGATGCCACGGCGCCTGGCCCGCGCTGGACAGCGCTCCGTCACCGCGTCTCGTGCGCCGGATCCTCCAGCACGAGGCGCGAGTCGACGATGCGGCCGAGGTCGCGCAGGCTCTTCCCGTCGATGCGCACCTCGGTGTGCGCGCGGCGGATCGCCTCGAAGGCCTCGGTGATGCCGGCATAGCCCCGGGAGTCGCGGTAGGTCACGGACACGAGCAGGTTCCACGGGCCCTCGTCCGAGCCGGTGTCCCACACCGTGAACACGTCCATCAGCCCCTGCGCCTTCGCGATCGCGTCCATCGCGAACCAGTTGTCCACGATGTAGCGCTTGAGCCGCTCGCGCTCGCCGGAGGCCGACTTCAGGAACGTCAGCTCCACGGCCCGCAGCGACCCGGGTGCGGCGCTTGCCCCCGGGGGCACCATCGTCATCTGCAGCCAGGGCGCAGGCTGCAGCGCGTGCGGATCGAAGCGGACCACGCGCTCGCCCAGCGCCCAGGTCGCCATGCGCTGCGCGCCGATCTGCCACACCCCCTCCTCGGCCACGATCCGGAGCATGCGCTCGTAGAGACGGTCGCGCTCCGGTCCCGGCGCAGTGCCGCGCGCCTGCTCGAAGAGGCGGTCGTACTCCGCCGACTCGAAGCAGGCGAGGTTGATGCCGCGGCCGATGTTCGGCCCGTACAGCAGGCGCAGGAAGTAGGCCGGCGTGGGCACCAGCCCGCGCCAGGCCGAGCCCCAGAACGCCAGCCCGCAGCCGTCGCTGTCGCGCAGGTTCTGCTCGAGGCTCCGCTCGCGCGTGACCATCCTCAGGCCGATGTCGGCCAGGCCGCGCTGGCGCAGTTCGCGGTAGGGTCGCACCACTTCCAGCGGTTCGCTGCTGAAGACCACGGCGAGCTCCCGGCCGTCGGGCGTGCGCCGCCAGCCGTCGGCGCCGGGCCTGAAGCCGGCGGCGTCCAGCTCGCGGCGCGCGAGCACGGGGTTGAAGGCCAGCGGGTAGGCGCGCGCCAGCTGCGGCGCCACTTCCGGCGGCACCACGCCGGCCCCGACGCGCCCGAAACCCGCGCGCACGGTGCGGATCTCCTCGGCCACGTCGTAGGACTGCAGGATGGCGCGGCGCAATGCGCGCCGCTCGTCGGTGCTGCCGCCAAGCACGGGGTCGCGCATGTTGATGTAGTAGTAGATCACCTCCGGCACGGGCGCCCGATGAAGGCGCACACCGCGCCGTTGGCGGGCCTGTGCAGGAGCGCTGTCGGCCATCAGCTCGCGCGCAAGCTCCGAGGCGGGCTGCGCCAGGTAGTCCACCGCGCCGCTGTCCAGCAGCCGGGTCCGCGTTGCCTCGTCCGCCACGAGGGCGATCTCGACACGCGTCACGTTGCCGACGGCCAGCGGCGGCCCGCCGGTCTTGCGGCGCAGCACGATGCGACCGCCCTCGCGGTCCCAGGACTCGATGGCGAACGGCCCGCTCCCGAGCAGCGGCGCGCGCGGCTCGACCTCGGCGATCTCGCGCGGCAGGATGCTGGCCACCGTCATGGCCAGCAGGTGCGGGAAGTCGTGGTCGGGCTCGGCCAGCTCGAAGCGAATCGTGCGCTCGTCCACGACGCGGATGCCCGCGACGTCCACCCCGTCGCCGCTGCCGCTCGCGGCCCAGCGCGTGGCCAGCGCCCGCAGGCCCGCGATCGCGTCGAGCAGCGGCTCGCGCGCCGGCGCGGTGCTGGAGGGTGCGGCCAGGCGCCGGATCGACCACGCGACATCGTGCGCTGTCATCGGGCGGCCGGCAGCGGCCTCGAAGCGCACACCCTCCCGCAGCACGAACTCGAAGCTGCGGCCACCGTCGCCTGCGGCAGGCACGGCCGCGGCAGCCATCGGCACCAGCTCGGGCGCCGGTGCCCCGGCGCGGTAGGCGAGCAGCCTCTGGTACACCACGTCCTGCACCTGCAGCGACAGCGCCGACACGTGCCGCGCGGGGTCCGCGCCGTGCTCGCCCGCGACGAAGGCGGTCCGCACGGTGGCGGCAAAGGCCTGGGAGGTGAACAGGGCGAGCGCCGGCAACAGGCACGTCCACCGGGAGCTGCTGAACCGGATCATGGCGGGATCCTCGTGAAGTGGGTCCAGGAAGACCGTAGCATCCGCCTGCTTGCAGCACCGCAAGCCGCAACTGCATGCCTGCAATGCATGCGCCGCCTGCCGAGGTCTTCCATGCTGACGTCGCGTGATCTCTCGCTCGTCGAGGCCGTGGCCCGCCACGGTCGGCTGGCCGACGCGGCCCGCGAGCTGAAGCTGGACCCCTCCACGGTGTTCCGGCGCCTGAAGGCGCTGGAAGCCCTGCTGGAAGCGGCCCTGTTCGAGCGGCGCGACGGGCGCTACCGCGCCACCGACCCGGGCCGCCGCTTGGTCGAGGTGGCAGGTCGGGTGACGCTGGAGCTGCAGGCGGTGCAGCGCGAGCTGACGCGCACCGGGTCCGCGCTCGTCGGCGGCACCGTGCGCATCACCGCCCCCGCCGACGTGGCCAACCACCTGCTGCCCGCCTGGCTGGCCGCCATCGCACACGAGCACCCCGGCGTGCGGCCCGAAGTGCTGGTGAGCGACCAGCTGCTGGATCTGCAGCGCGGCGAGGCCGACGTCGCCATCCGCCCGACGCGCAAGCCCCCGACGGGCTGCGTGGGCCGGCAGCTCGGGCCGTTGAGGTCTGCCGCGTACATGCGCCGCAGCCGCGCCGCCCGCGCGCAGCGCTGGCTGGCGTACACGGCCTCCAGCGGGCCGCAGGCCGACGCGCGCTGGATGGCGACGCACGTGCCCGCCACGGCCGTGGTGGCCCGCTTCGACGACTTCGCGGCCCTGCACGCCGCGGCACGCGAGGGCCTCGGTGCCGCCGTCCTGCCCTGCTTCGTGGGCGACGCCGACCCCGCCCTGCAGCGCGTGGGCGAGCCGGTGGCCGCACTGCAGTCGCGCCTGTGGCTGCTGTGTGCACCCACGATGCGGCGCATCCCGTCCGTGGCGGCGGTGTTCCGCACGATCTCGCGCGAAGCGGCGTCGGCGCTCGGGTCGGCGTCCACGCCCGAGGCCTGACCCCGAGGCCCGCGCCGCAGGCGCATGGCGCCGGCGCAACGGCAGCCCCGGATCAGGAGCAGCAACAGGCGGACGGCAACCTGCGCGGCCGACGTGCATCCGCCCCTCTCACCCCGAGGGCGTCCGCCCCCTGTCGTCGCCAGACGACCCAGGCGATGAACGGCGCGACGGTCGCCGCGTTGATCGCCGGCCGGACGAGCACGATCCTCGCCGTGCGGGAGGCGTTCGGCACCGCTGCGCCTGGTCGGACGAAAGTCGCCGGTAAGGCGGCCGCAACGAGGATGATGGAGCCCGGTCCGCCCCGCGCCCGCAGCCGTGCTCCCTATCATCAACCTATCGTGACCCCCCCCGATGAAGCTCGATGTCTCCGCCGCAGCGGCCGCGTGGCCGCTGCGTGATCATCTGTTCCGGTCGGGTGTCGTGCTGCTGGCGCTCGTTCCCCTGCTGGCCGCCCTGGCCGGCCTGGACGATCGCTCCGTGTTCGGGCAATCGCCCTGGTCCAAGCCAGTGCGCTTCGCGCTGTCCCTTGGCTTCTACGGAATCACCATGGCGCTTGCAGCGCGGTGGCTCCTGGCGCGCACGCGCGTACCGGGCTGGCGTCTGCTGTCGCCCGTGCTGCTCGGCACGCTCGTCTTCGAGATCACCTGGATCACGGTGCAGGCGGCACGGGGCGTGGACTCGCACTTCAACGAGCGGACGGCATTCGAGGGGCTGATGTTCAGTCTGATGGGCCTCGGTGCGTCGATCATGAGTCTCGCCGTGGTGTGGCTGGCCCTCGTGGCCGGGCGCCTGGCGTTGGCGGCTTCGGCGTCAAGGGACCGACTGATCTCGCTGGGCATCGCGTTGGGTTTCGCCGGGAGCGGCCTGCTGCTGCCTTGGACGGGCGAAGCGCTGGTCGATGCAGGCCGCTCGCAGTCCGCGGTCGAGGCCGCCATGACGCTGCCTCTGCTGGGCTGGCGGCTGGATGGCAGCGACCCCAGGCCGGCGCACTTCGTGGCAGCGCATCTGATGCAAGCCCTGCCGTTGGTGGCCGTGTGGCTGGCCCGCGCGAGCCGGCCCGCCCGCCAGGGCGTCCCTGTGGGCGTCCTGCTCGCGCTGACAGCCGGAGGCGTGCTGCTCACGATGTCGCTGATGCCTTGAGGCGGCACGCGCAACCCTGCAAGACCGGACGACGGCGCTTCGCTTCATGCGGTCGGCAGACGGTGCTCCTTGAACTGCTCGCGCAGCTTGTTCTTCTGCATCTTGCCCGTTGCCCCCAGCGGGATGGCGTCGGTGAACACGACGTCGTCCGGGATCCACCACTTCGCCACCCTGCCCTCGTAGAAGGCAAGCAGTTCCTCGCGCGACACCTCCATGCCCGGCTTCTTGACGACCACCAGAAGCGGTCGCTCGTCCCACTTGGGATGTGGTGCCGCGATGCATGCGGCCATGGCCACGGCCGGATGGGCCATCGCGATGTTCTCCAGGTCGATGGAGCCGATCCACTCGCCGCCGCTCTTGATCACGTCCTTGCTGCGGTCGGTGATGACCATGTAGCCCTCGGGCGTGATCTTCGCCACGTCTCCGGTCGGGAACCAGCCGTTGCCGTCGGCGTCGGTCGCCAGCGGGTCACCACCCTCGCCCTTGAAGTAGGTTGCGATGATCCAGGGGCCGCGGACCAGCAGGTCGCCCGAGGCCTGGCCATCCCAGGGCATATCGGCTCCGTCCTCGGCCACGATCTTCATGTCCACGCCATAGACGGCGCGGCCCTGGGTGCTCATCACCGCAAGCCTGCCCTCGTCGTCCAGACCCGAGTGCTGCGCCTTGAAGGCCGCGACGGTGCCGATCGGGCTCATCTCCGTCATGCCCCAGGCGTGTATCACGTGCACCCCGTAGGCGTCGCGGAACTTGCGGATCATGGCCGGAGGGCACGCCGACCCACCGATGCCGCTCCTGCGCATGGTGGTGAAGCTCAGGCCGTTCGCCTCGACGTGCGCGAGCAGTCCTTGCCACACTGTCGGCACGCCGGCGCTGATGGTGACGCGTTCGCTCTCCAACAGCTCGTACAGGCTCTTCCCGTCGAGACCCGGGCCGGGAAGCACGAGCTTGGCGCCCGTCATCGGCGCCAGGTACACGATGCCCCAGCTGTTGACATGGAACATCGGCACCACGGGCAGGATGGCGTCGGTCGCACCGCAGCCCAGGCAGTCGGGCAACGCCGCAGCCATGGTGTGCAGCACGGTGCTGCGGTGGCTGTAAAGCACGCCCTTGGGGTTGCCCGTGGTCCCACTGGTGTAGCACAGGCTGCTCGCGGTGTTCTCGTCGAGCACTGGCCAGGCGTACCGGTCGTGGGTTGCGGCGAGCAGCTCCTCGTAGCACAGCAGGTTGGGCACCGTGGCCGCCTGCTCGACGGGCGGCATGTGCGCGCGGTCGGTCATCGCCACCCAATGCCTCACCGTCCTGGTGCGGCCGGCGACGGCCTGGATCAGCGGCCAGAAGGTCATGTCGAAGAACATCACGCGGTCCTCGGCGTGATCGACGATGTAGACGATCTGGTCCGGGTGCAGCCGCGGGTTCACCGTGTGCAGCACGCGGCCGCTTCCGCTGACCCCGTAGTACAGCTCCATGTGGCGGTGCGTGTTCCAGGCCAGCGTGGCCGCGCGCTCGCCCGGCTGCACGCCCAGGGTCTGCATCGCATTGGCCACGCGCCGTGCACGCGCGGCCACCTCGCGATAGCTGATGCGGTGGATGTCGCCCTCGACCCGGCGCGACACCACGAGCTGGTCGCCGTGGTGGCGTTCGGCATGAACGATGAGGGACGAGATCAGCAGCGGCAGCTGCATCATTTGTCCGAGCATGGGTGGTCTCTCCAGGTTGGGGCGCGCCTTGCAAGGCGCGCGGTATCGGGCAGTCGCCGTCGTCACTCCGCAGCCATCGGCAGCCGCAGCGTGGCGCCGCCCAGGCGCACGGTGCCGGCCAGCGCCGGCAGATCCGACCGGTAGGCCGGCAGCGACGCCCCGGCCACCACCAGCCCCGGCGCGCTGCCCGCCTCGAACCCATA
>JADCGX010000192.1 GCA_020248785.1 Burkholderiales bacterium
CCTGCGGCTTTGCCGGTGGCGGCGGCCGTGTCCCAGGGCGCGCGGGCCTTGAGGGTGCGGCGCAGGCGGTCGGTGGGCGCGGGCGGCTGGTCGAGCATGGCCTGGATGGCGGCCATGCCCTTCGCGTCGAGGGCGATGTAGGTCTGGTCGAGCAGTACGTCCTCGGCCTGCCGGCAGGCGGCTTCGAGCATGAAGTCCGAGCGGCTGCGGCCCAGGCGGTCCGCGGCCTGGTCAATCAGGTCGCGCTGCCCGGCCTTCGCGCGGATGCTGATCGTGACGGGTTCCTGGGCTTTGGCTTGAGCCATGGGGTGCCTTTCGCGTCCTGCGTTCGTGATGTCATAGTTGTATATCACTTGTCCATACATTAATCGGCTAAACGGCAGGCCCAAAGGTCCTGGCCTTCCGGTAACGATCCCTCGCGCGGAACGGCCAGGGCCGGCGTGGACGGCGCGGAATCCCCCCTTGGGGCAGCCATTCAAGCGCACCTTCGGCCCGGATCACCGTTCACCCGCCTCGCCTTGACGCCCTCACGCGATCACGGGCCGAGCACGTCCACCGGTTCTGCCGCGGAACCGTCGTCGTGCGCTCCGCTCACGCTGCGTAGTGAGCCCGGGGTCCGGTATTGCATTCCAGCAGTTCTCTCGTGCACTCCGCGCCATGTCCCGCCGTCTGCGCCTCGAACTCTCCGGCGGCCTCTACCACGTCACCTCGCGGGGCGATCGCCGCGAGGACATCTATCTGAACGACGAGGATCGCATCGCCTGGCTCGATATCCTGGGTGCGGTGTGCAAGC
Organism: Burkholderiales bacterium; assembly: GCA_020248785.1. GTDB lineage: Bacteria > Pseudomonadota > Gammaproteobacteria > Burkholderiales > Burkholderiaceae_F > JALHMQ01. The sequence goes on from JADCGX010000192.1 coordinate 794, forward strand.
GCTTCAACTTGGCCTGCCACGCCTGGTGCCAGATGAGCGAAATGCTTGAATGCAAGACCGGACCCCAATGGGCCTCGCCTTGGCGTGGAACTTGTCTTTGTCGTACACCCGGCACTCGATCTGGCCGGAGCGCAGCGCTCCGAGGATCGCCGGGACTCCGTGAAGGAAGGGGTTCGCGCTCTTGTCCGCTTCGATGCTGCCGTCGAGGATCTGGAGTGCCCGAGCACGCACCGCGTCGAGCAGCGCCTTGCGAGTGCGATGGGTCGTCTCGGCGCCCATCAGGATCCGGATCTTGTCGAGCGGCTGCCACTTGCCGTCGAGCACCAGAAGCGCGCCGATTTCGAATTAGCCCGTGGCGATATCGAACGCCTTCGCGATGCCGGACCACTCTTCAAGGTAGCGGAGGCCGGTCCAGCCCGAGATGCTGTTGTCGACGATGAAGGGGGCGCGGCCTCTCGACGTATCAGTCATGTGCCATCCTCAAGTCGGCTGGCTGGCCGGTGAAGAGTGTGCTGCCGTTCTGCACCTCGGCTGCATTCTTGTCATCACACCACCCTCCACCACGGCACGGCCAGCACGTCAGGGGTGAGCCACTCGATGGTGCGCCCGGTGTGCAGCAGCAGCCCGGCGCGCGCCTTCCGCCCGTACTCCTGCCGGAAGGTGCGCAGGTGCGCGCAGTCGGCGAGGCGCGGCTTCGAGGTGGCCTTCACCTCGATGGGCAGCAGCTTGCCGCCCGCCTCGATAACGAAGTCCACTTCCTCGCCGATCGTTGTACGCCAGTAGGCGAGTTCCACGCGGTCCACCCGCGCATCGCGCCAGGCGAGCAGGTCGTGCAGCACCAGGTTCTCGAGGTGCGCGCCTGCGGGCGCCGTGGCGCCGAGTTGCAGAGCGACGCCGGTGTCGCCCCAGAAGATCCTGGGCGACTTGACGAGCCGCTTGGTGCGGTTTACAGCGTAGGCCGGCAGGCGCACGAGCAGATACGAGGTCTCCAGCAGATTGAGCCAGCGGTGTACCGTCGGCTGCGGCAGGCCGACGTCGCGGCCCAGCTCAGTCTGGTTGAGCAGCTGCCCCAACCGCAGGCAGGCGGCCTGCATCAGGCGCCGGAAGTCCGGCAGCGCGCTGATCGAGGCGAGGTCCTGCAGGTCGCGCTCGAGATAAGTGCGCACGTAGCCGTCGAACCAGATAGCGCGGTCGGCCGGCGCCTTGAGTTCCAGCGCCGGCGTAGGGAAGCCCCCGCGCAGCGCGAGCGCCTGCCAGTCTTCCTCGGCGTCATCCCCGGCCGCCAGCACGTCGCGCCACTGAGCGTCGGGCGCGGCCAGCAGGTCGTCCCACCGCCCCGCGCGTCCGAGCCCGAGCTGCTCGCGGCGGGTCATGGGCCAGAGCGTGAGGTAGCTTGCGCGGCCGGCCAGCGACTCAGACACCTGCCGCATCAGGAGCAGGTTGGTCGAGCCGGTGAGCAGGAAGCGCCCGGGCCGTCGGTCGCGGTCGATGGCCCGCTTCACCGCAGTCAGCAGGTCTGGCTCGCGCTGGACCTCGTCGAGCGTGAGCGGATCGTTGCCTCCCAGCAGGGCCTCGGGGTCGCGGCGCGCCACATCGCGCACGTCGAAGTCGTCGAGAGAGCGGTAGCGCCGGTCGCCCGGAACGAGCTTCTCGACCAGGGTGCTCTTGCCGGTCTGCCGTGCACCGGTGAGCACCACGGCGGGCATCACGCGCAGCCGCGCGGCGAGCGCGTCATCCACCATGCGGGGCAGGGTCTTCACGACACGGATGATATTCATTCACGCCGCGGATTGGCAAGCCCGGCTGGCTGGCGTGCGGCTTCTTGGCGGATACCCTTGACTGCCCGGGCCGACGCAAGGTGGCCCCGGGCTCGAGCTCCCTGTTGCGGCTCGAGCGGAAGCAGACCTCATGCGACAGGTTGCCTTCACTATGCGTGCAAGGTGCTCGGCTTGTTATGGGCTCGAGGGCACCTCGGCGTGAAGCCGAGGCGCATGCCGCATGACAAGCGGACCTCGAGTACACGCATGAGTACACATCCACGGCGACGAATCCGGAGGAGCTTGATTCACGAGGCTCCGCCGCGATTCACGCGGTTCTGCATCGAAATAGAGTGTGCGGACAGGAAGTTCAAACGGCATTTGCCTCTAGTCACGACCGCATTCGCCACACTTTGAGCGGTCAAGCGTGCGCCGCCGGGCGCATACCCCCCCTCTCAATGACGATTCAAGTGCGACTTCGGCCCGGATCAGCGTTCACCCGCCGCTATTTGACGCCCTCACGCGATCACGGGCCGAGCACGTCCGTCGGTTCTGTCGCGGAACCGTCGTCTTGCTCTCCGCTCAGGCTGCATAGGCGAGCGAAAACTCCCGGCACGCTGCGCGCGGCGGCGCCCGCGCGGCAAAGACCAGGTGCGTGAGGATCCTCACGATCACCACCGGCTCTTCGATCGCGGCGAGGATCTTCAACTGCCC
>JADCGX010000193.1 GCA_020248785.1 Burkholderiales bacterium
CGCAGCCAGCGGTAAGCGTCTTCGCCATCACACAGCCGCGCCAGTGCGCGCGCCGAGCCCACGCCATCCAGCGTGGCGTACAGCCACAGCGCCACCAAGATCGCCGGGTCGATGGGCGGGCGCCCGGGCCGGCCCTCGACGGCACGGATGCTCTTGTGCAGTTCGGCCAAGTCCAGCGACTGTACAAACTGCCACACCGAACGCGCCTGATGGTCTGGCGCAATGAGCGATTCGAGGTCACACGCGCGCAGCTCGACTTGATCACGCATCGCCTGCTGCAGCCGCGGCGCCGCATGGCGCGCGGGCACAGCTCTGTCCCCTTCGCTCACGGCCGGCATGTCGTTGAACGGTGCCGCCGCGCCCCTGTCTTCGCTCATTCGTTCCTCATCCCCGGATCACGACCGGGGTTCAACGAACGAGGCGGGCGATTGGTTCACAGGTTCTGACAACTCGTCCTCCTCTGAAAATCGTTGGGACACTACTGGCGCAGGTCATTTACTACCACCGCATCATGCGCGGCAGTCTGCTGACTGGGGCCTACGGCGGGCTGTCGCTCGAGGCCGGGCGCTATCGCAAGCCCCTGGTACCCAGCGGCACCGCCGGCGACTTGCGCTCGGCAGCACTGTTCGTGTCGGCCGATACCGTGATCGGGCCAGCGTATCTCGGCTACGGCTGGGCTGAAGACGGCACGCGCACGGCGTACTCTTTTTCTCGGCCGGCCGTTCTGGCGCCCGAGGGCCACGTGCTTGTTGTGCAGGGCGCGAGGCGCCGGCACGGCCATGAACCGGTGCGGGTGCGATCCGCCTCGACACCTTTAAGCTGGCGCACTGCGCGAGACCTTCGTCGCGAGACCTCCATGCCCGCCCGCCTGTCGCTGCACAACATCACCAAGCGCTACCCGGCGGTCGTGGCCAACGACGCCGTGTCGCTTGCCGTGCAGGCGGGCGAGATCCACGCGATCCTCGGTGAGAACGGCGCGGGCAAGAGCACGCTGATGAAGATCATCGTCGGCGAGGTCGTGCCGGACGACGGGCGCATCGAGTTCGACGGCAGGGCAGTTGTGATCGACTCGCCCGCCACCGCGCAGCGGCTGGGCATCGCGCTGGTGCACCAGCACTTTGCGCTGTTCGACACACTCATGGTGGCCGAAAACATCGCGCTCGGGCTGCCCGGCGTGCGCAGCATCGGCTCGATCACGCGCGATCTCACGCGGCTCGGCGAGCGCTATGGCCTGCCGATCGACCCGGCGGCGCGCGTGCACGACTTGTCGATGGGCGAGCGCCAGCGCGTGGAGATCCTGCGCGGGCTGCTCGCACAGCCGCGCCTTCTCATTTTGGACGAACCGACCTCGGTGCTGACGCCGCAGGCGGTCACACGGCTGTTCGAGACACTGCGCAAGCTGGCGACCGATGGCGTGTCGGTGCTGTTCATCAGCCACAAGCTCGACGAGATCCGCGCACTGGCCACACACTGCACCGTGATGCGCGCCGGGCGCGTGGTTGCCTTGGTCGATCCGCGTGAGCGCAGCGAGAGCGAGCTGGCGCGCCTGATGATCGGCGCCGACCCGCCGCAGATCGCCGCGCATGATGCCCCCAGTGGGGCGGCGCGCCTCGTTGTGCGCGAGCTGCCCCTGGCGGCCGATGTGCCACCGCTGTCCTTTGAACTTCGCAGCGGCGAGATCCTCGGGCTGGCAGGCATCAGCGGCAACGGGCAGCGGGAGCTGCTTGCCTTGCTCGCCGGTGAGCGCATCAGCTCGCCGTCCCGGGTACAGCTCGACGGCGAGCCGATCGGAGCACTGGGTCCGGCCGAGCGTCGTCGGCGCGGCCTGCGCTACGTGCCGGAGGAGCGGCTGGGCCACGGCGCCGTGCCGTCGCTGTCGCTCGCCGAGAACACCTTGTTGACAGGCGATGCCTTGCGCCGGTACGGCTTGATCCAGACGGCCGCGATGAAGGACCTGGCCGCGCGCGTGATCGCGCGCTTCGCCGTGAAGGCGAGCGGGCCGCAGGCGCGGGCGGCCAGCTTGTCCGGCGGCAACCTGCAGAAGTTCATCGTGGGTCGCGAGATCGATGCGGCGCCGCGCGTGCTGCTGATCAACCAGCCGACCTGGGGCGTGGACGTGGGCGCGGCGGCTGCGATCCGCAACGCGCTCATCGCGCTGCGGCTGCAGGGCTGCGCGGTGCTCGTGGTGTCCGAGGAGATCGATGAGATCTTCGAGATCTGCGACCGGCTGATGGTGATCGCGCGACAGCGGCTGTCGCCCGCAGTGGCGGCGCGCGAGATCAGTGTCGATGAGTTGGGCCGCTGGATGGCCGGCCTATGGCCGGGCGCGCAGGCCACTGCGACGGTGGAGCTTGCGCCGTGATCGCGCTCGTGCCGCGTGCGGAGCCCTCGCGCCTGCTGACCTGGCTGTCGCCGCTCATCGCACTGGCACTCACGGTCCTGTGCGGCATGCTGTTGTTCGCCTTGCTGGACAAGGCGCCCTTGTCAGCCTTGCAGGTGTTCTTCGTCGAGCCGCTGCGCACGCTGCGCGGGGTCGGCGAGGTGTTGCTCAAGGCCACGCCGCTCATCCTGTGCGCCGTGGGCTTGGCGCTGTGCTTTCGCGCCAACGTGTGGAACATCGGCGCGGAAGGGCAGCTTATCGCCGGCGCGTTGGCGGGCGGTGGGGTGGCGCTGTTGGCCACACGCGGCACCTCGGGGGCGATCATCGTGGCGGTCATCGTCGCCGCGGCGCTAGGCGGCATGGCCTGGGCCGCCATCACGGCCTGGTTGCGCGACCGCTTCAATGCCAATGAGATCCTCGTCAGCCTGATGCTGGTGTACGTTGCCCAGTTTCTGCTGAGTTACATGGTGCACGGTCCCTGGCGCGATCCGGCCGGCTTTGGATTTCCGCAAAGCGCGCTGTTTGCCGATCCGGCGCGCATGCCGCGCATCCTGGACGGCACGCGCCTGAACCTCGGCTTCTTGCTTGCGCTCGTCGCCGCCGCGGCCGCCTGGGTGCTCCTGGCGCGCGGCTTTATCGGGTTCCAGCTCAAGGTCGCGGGCCTGGCGCCGCTGGCCGCGCGCTACGCCGGGTTCTCGCAGCGGCGCGTGCTGTGGTTCACGCTGCTGGTCTCTGGCGCACTGGCGGGCATCGCGGGCGCGGCCGAGGCCACGGGTCCGGTGGGGCAGCTCACGCCGTCGATCTCACCGGGCTATGGCTTCGCTGCGATCATCGTCGCCTTCGTCGGACGCCTGCATCCGGTGGGTATCGTCGCCGCCAGCATCGTGATGGCGTTGTTCTACATCGGTGGCGAGCTGGCGCAGTCGCGTCTTGGCCTGCCGGCCGCGCTCACCGGCGTGTACCAAGGGCTGCTCCTGTTCTTTCTGCTTGCCTGCGACACCTTCATTCACTACCGGCTGCGCTGGCGGCCGACACAGGCGGCGTGATGGATCCCCTGCTCGCGGCGGCTGTGGCCTTGGTTGCGTCCACCCTGAACGCTGGCACACCGATCCTGCTCACCGCCATCGGCGTGCTCGTGGTCGAGCGCAGCGGCGTCGTCAACCTCGGCGTGGAAGGCATGATGCTCGTGACCGCGGTGGTGGCCTTTGCGGTCGTGCATGGCAGCGGTAGTTGGATGCTCGGCTTCGGCGTGGCGCTTGTCGTGGGCGCGCTGCTCGGCGCCCTGTTCGGTGCCTTTGCGCTCGGACTCATGACCAACCAGTACGCCACGGGGTTGGCACTCGCGCTGTTTGGCGCCGGACTGTCGGCCTTTCTTGGGCTGCCCTATGCCGGGCAGAACCTGCCCGGTCGCGATGCTGACGGTATTGCGCTGCTGCGCGACTTGCCGGTGCTCGGCCCGATGTTGTTTTCGCTGCACTGGCTCGCGTACGTGGCGGCCGCGCTCGCCGTGGTCGCGGCGTGGTTTCTGTTCCGCACGCGGGCCGGCCTGGTGCTGCGCGCGGTCGGCGAGTCGCCAGAGTCGGCCCATGCGCTCGGCTATCCGGTGCGCCTGATCCGCCTTGGTGCGTTGATGTTCGGTGGTGCATGCGCCGGCCTGGCTGGTGCATACCTGTCGACCGTCTACACGCCGCTGTGGTCGGAGGGCATGACTGCCGGGCGCGGTTGGATCGCGCTGGCCGTGGTGGTGTTTGCCACCTGGCGACCTGCGCGGGCGGTGCTTGGCGCGTATTTGTTCGGCGGCGTCACGATGTTGCAGCTGTATCTGCAGGGACAGGGGGTGCAACTGTCGCCGCAGCTGATGTCGATGACGCCGTACCTGGCCACGATCGTGGTGCTGGCACTCATCTCGCGCAATCCGCGTTGGATCCGACTGAACATGCCGGCCTCGCTGGGGCGACCGTTCAACCCGAACGCTTGAGATTGCGCGGCTGGGCGACTGGGCAGGCGCTGTGGTGCAAGTGCATCGCTATTGATCCGGCAGTAAACATTTGAACGTATTGAGTGCCGTAGAGTCAGATTTTGCATGGACAAGATCGACTCCCGAACGTTGCCGGTGGATGCGCTCAACGAGCGTCGTCGGCGTGCGGTGAAGATGAGGCTGGACGGC
>JADCGX010000194.1 GCA_020248785.1 Burkholderiales bacterium
AATCTCGCTGTCCGGGATCGTAGGGGGGCTTGCAGGAACGTGGACAGCATGGGAGCCGGCCTGAGGCCCGGCGGGAAACCGCCGGAATCGCCACCGTGACCCTAAACTGTCAGGCGCACTGCACTTCTATCCCGACCCGCATAACAAGCACCGCGCCTCTCATGAACCGCCGCCATCTACTGGCCATGCTGGCCTCCCACCCACTCTCTTCGCTCTCCGAGACAGGCGCCTCAAGATTGGTCGGGCCGCTTTCGCTACCGGACACAGAAGTACATAGCATTCCTGATCCGATGTCTGGAAGGGCGTACGAGGCATGGATTGATGTACCCAAGTCATACGCCAACTCTAATCGACAACTTCCAGCCGTATACGTCACCGATGCTCCCTACGCCTTTCCTCTGATCCGAAGTATTCGCGCACGAGTCGGCCAATCGGGCAAGAACCTCGAAGACTTCATCCTGGTTGGTCTGGCGCCTCCGCCGAGCGAGGCGTCGTCTGTCGCCCGCCTTCGCGACTACACCCCAACTGATCCTCGTCCCCGCGCAAGAAGCAAGGATGACTACGCGGGTGATGCATACGGCAACGCGCCAGCCTATCTCGACTACATCGCCTCCGTAGCCTTCCCGTACATCGAATCCAAGTTCCGGATCAACTCTTCTCGACGCACGTACATCGGACACTCATACGGCGGCCTGCTCGGAGCATTCGCCCTTGTAACAAGACCCGAGATTGCGAGTACTTATGTGCTCAGTAGTCCGTCGTTGTGGTTCGATCAAGGCATCATCTTCGACTTGGAGCAGCAGCAGTCGAGACACACTCGGGACATCGCCGCCAGAATCTTGATGTACTGCGGCGCCTTCGAGACGATCAAGCCAGGTCCCAGGTACTTTAAGACCGAAGATCTTGTCCGAGACATGAACAAGTTTTCATCACAACTCAGGATGCGACGCTATGCGTCACTGCGAGTCAGCGCACAAACCATCGACAAAGAGGATCACTTCACAGTGTTTCCCACCGTCGTGACAAGAAGTCTCCTGCGGACTCACCCTGGGACCGGCCCGTATGTAAGCGGGTGACGGTGCGGCCCAACACCTCTGCAAGGACTTCCCTCCGATAGTCAAGCGAAGCTTTTGTTTTGCCTCTCGCGCCGCGGCACAGAAGGTCAACGGGTCATGGGCGGCCGCAGGCCGAGCGCAGCGATCGCTTGACGCGGCACGTACCGAGTACGCTGGCGCAGGCCGGCCCCGGCAGCATGGCGGGCAGGGCGCGGCATGAGAGCGTCAGCGCGAATCGTTTCAGCTTCATCGTCGACTACGCACCTATCGTTTCGTCTGCGGGAGGAGGACTGCCGCTCTGCAACCGGCCTTGTGGCGTCGTGCTTGCCGACGCGGGCCACCATACGAGTCGCAGGCGGGATCCCATTTCGTTCTCCGGCCGCGCGGCGCTGCGCTGATCGGGCGCAGCCACCAGTGTTGCGGGCCAAGGGGAAAGCCCGCGGTGTTCCCACGTTCGGTCCGACCTCTGCAGGGTTTGTCAGGGCGCGGGCGCCGAGGGCAGTTCAGCCGCCACCGGCGCCCTCGCCTCACCGCGCCTGCAACAGCCCCCGGGTCCGGATGAACTCGATCACCCGCTCGACGCCTGCGCCGGTCTTCAGGTTGGTCATGACGTACGGCCGCGCCCCGCGCATGCGCTCGGTGTCGTGCCGCATCACGTCCAGATCGGCGCCCACGTGCGGCGCCAAGTCGGTCTTGTTGATGACCAAGAGGTCGCTCTTGGTGATGCCGGGGCCGCCCTTGCGCGGAATCTTCTCGCCGCCGGCCACGTCGATCACGTAGATCGTCAGGTCGCTCAACTCGGGGCTGAAGGTGGCGGCCAGGTTGTCGCCGCCGCTCTCGATGAAGATCAGCTCCAGGTCGGGAAAGCGCCGGCACATGCGCTCCACGGCTTCGAGGTTGATACTGGCGTCCTCGCGGATGGCGGTGTGCGGGCAGCCGCCGGTCTCCACACCCATGATCCGCTCCGGCGCCAGCGCCTGCGCGGCGACGAGCAGCCGCTCGTCCTCCCGGGTGTAGATGTCGTTGGTCACCACGGCCAGCCGGAACTGGTCGCGCATGCGCTTGCACAGCACCTCGACGAGGGTGGTCTTGCCGGAGCCGACCGGGCCGCCGACGCCGACACGCAGAGGAGAAGACGCCATCTTGGGTCCTTGATGGGATCAGGAGCGGTACAGCCGCGAGTACTGCAACTCGTGCCGCGCGCAGATGAGTGCAAACTGCGTGGTGGCAGAGCCGAGCGCCTCGTCATCGAGCGTGGCGGCCGTCTGCACCGCCTGCGCCAGCGCCGGGTGCAGGGCGAAGAGCAGCGTCTGCCCGGCCTGCTGGCCGAGCGGCACGCTCTTGACCGCCACCAGCACCTGGTTCTCGGCCCAGGCCCACAGGTAGGCCGTGAGCCCGGCCTCGCGGTCGATGCCCAACTGGGCGCAGGCGCAGGCGAAGGCGATCGGATAGGCCACCGGATCGAGCGCGGGCGGCGCGAGTTGCAAGGCTGGCATCACCCGCCGCAGCGACGAGCCCATCTGGACCGACTCGGCGCGCAGCTCCGCGGTCTCGCGCACGGCCAGCGCCTCGTCGTTCCAGTACGCCAGCGCGGCGGCATCGCCGCGTGCCTGCGCGTCGAAGGCGCGCAGCCAGACGGGCGCCTCGAAGCGCGCCAGCGACAGGAGCAGCAGGTCGCGGATCCAGCGCTCGGCGCTCGCCGCGTCGCGCACCAGGCCGTCCTCGATCGCCTTCTCGAGTCCCTGCGAGTAGGCAAAGCCGCCGACCGGAAGCGCTGGGCTCGCAAGCTGCAGCAGCGCCAGCAGCGCTTGCAGGCGGCTGGCGGCGGCCAGATCGGTCTCGGCGGGTTTCATGGCGCCGAGCGGCCCCGGGCGTGGGCGGCGATGGAAAGCTGCTCGCCGAGCGTGGCCGAGACCGCGTCGATCTCATCGCCATGCGCGCGATGCCCGTGCGCGTGCTCGCCGGGGTAGGCCCCGCCCTCGGGCTCGAACGGTGCTTCGACGTGCTCCACCTGCGCACCCAGCCCGCGCAGCATGGACTCGAGCACCGGGTCGCGCTCGATCAGCACCTGGTCGGCCGCCAGTTGTGCGGGCACGTGCCGGTTGGCCAGGTGATACACGGCGCGCAGCAGCGCCAGCGGCGAGTTGGCCGTGACGCGCGCCACCGGCTGCGCGGCTGCCTCGACGATCGCCAGGCCCAGCGCCCCGGCGAGCACCGTTCCATGGCGCAGCACGGTGCCGCGCCGGGCGTCCGCCAGCACGATGGCCACGGCCTGCCCGGCCGGCGTCATGGTCGCCAGCCGCGTCTTCACGCGCTCGTCGTAGGTCAGGCACAGGCGCAGCGCGCCGGCGGCCTCGGCCGGCGTCAGCGGCTCGGTGCGGATGCGGTCCAGGCGCAGCATCGGTGCAGGCTAGAAGAGGAAGTACCGCTGCGCCATGGGCAGCACCTTGGCCGGCTCGCACTCCAGCAGCACGCCGTCGGCGTACACCTGATAGGTCTCCGGGTCCACGCTGATCTGCGGCGCCAGGCTGTTGTGGACCATGTGCTTCTTGCCGACCTGGCGGATGTTCTTCACCACCGCCGCCGTCTTCTGCAGGCCGTACTGGTCGGGCAGCCCGGCTTTCATCGCAGACTGCGAGACGAAGGTGAGCGAGCTCCGTGCCAGCCCGCCGCCAAAGGCGCCGAACTGCGGCCGGTAGTGCACCGGCTGCGGCGTCGGGATCGACGCATTCGGGTCGCCCATGGCGGCGGCGGCGATCATGCCGCCCTTGAGGACCAGGAACGGCTTGACGCCGAAGAACGCTGGCTTCCACAGCACGAGGTCGGCCCACTTGCCCACCTCGACCGAGCCCACCTCGTGGGCGATGCCGTGGGTGAGCGCTGGGTTGATCGTGTACTTGGCCACGTAGCGCTTGATGCGCGCGTTGTCGTGCTCCTTGGGGTCGGACCAGCCGGCCTCCGACAGCGAGCCGCGCTGCAGCTTCATCTTGTGGGCGGCCTGCCAGGTGCGGATGATGACCTCGCCGACCCGGCCCATGGCCTGGCTGTCGGAGCTCATCATCGAGAACGCGCCCATGTCGTGCAGGATGTCCTCGGCGGCGATGGTCTCCTTGCGGATGCGGCTCTCGGCAAAGGCCACGTCCTCGGCGATGGCGCTGTCGAGGTGATGGCACACCATCAGCATGTCCAGGTGCTCGTCGAGGGTGTTGACGGTGTAGGGCATCGTCGGGTTGGTCGACGAGGGCAGCACGTTGGCCTCGCCGGCCAGGCGGATGATGTCCGGCGCATGGCCGCCGCCGGCGCCCTCGGTGTGGAAGGTGGCGATGCTGCGGCCGCCGATCGCCCTGACCGTGCTCTCGACGAAGCCGGCTTCGTTGAGCGTGTCGGTGTGGATGGCAACCTGCGTGTCGGTCGCGTCGGCCGCGCGCAGCGCCGCGTCGATCGCCGCCGGCGTGGTGCCCCAGTCCTCGTGCAGCTTCAGCCCGATGGCGCCCGCCTTGATCTGCTCCACCAGTGGCTCCACCAGCGCCGCGTTGCCCTTGCCCAGGAAGCCGAGGTTCACCGGAAACGCATCGGCCGACTGCAGCATGCGCTGGATGTGCCAGGGGCCGGGCGTGCAGGTGGTGGCAAAGGTGCCGGTGGCCGGCCCCGTGCCGCCGCCGAACATCGTGGTGATGCCGCTGTAGAGCGCATCGTCGATCTGCTGCGGGCAGATGAAGTGGATGTGCGTGTCGATGCCGCCGGCGGTGACGATCATGCCTTCGCCGGCGATGATCTCGGTGCCCGGGCCGATCACCAGCGTCACCCCCGGCTGGATGTCCGGGTTGCCGGCCTTGCCGATGCCGCTGATGCGGCCGGCCTTGATGGCAATGTCGGCCTTGACGATGCCCCAGTGGTCGATGATGAGCGCGTTGGTGATCACCGTGTCGGCGCAGTCCTTGCTCATGCGCTGGCTCTGCCCCATGCCGTCGCGGATCACCTTGCCGCCGCCGAACTTCACCTCCTCGCCGTACACGGTGAAGTCGCGCTCCACCTGGGCGATGAGCGCCGTGTCGGCAAGCCGGATGCGGTCGCCCACGGTGGGGCCGAACATCTCGGCATAGGCCTGGCGGGAGATCTTCACTTGCGGCTCGCTTTCTTTTTCTTGTTGGCCCTGGCCGCGGTCTTCCTCGCTGCTGCCTTCACCGGCGGCTTGGCGGTCCTGGCTTTCGCCTCCAGCGGACCCATCACCTTGCCCTGGAAGCCGTAGACGATGCGCGCGCCGCCGAGTGCCACCAGCTCGACCTCGCGCTGCTGCCCCGGCTCGAAGCGCACGGCGGTGCCGGCCGCGATATTGAGCCGAAAGCCGCGGGCCGCGGCGCGGTCGAAGTCGAGTGCCTCGTTGACCTCGAAGAAGTGATAGTGCGAGCCGACCTGAATCGGCCGGTCGCCGGTGTTGGCCACGCTGACCGTGACGGTCCGGCGGCCGGCGTTCAGTTCGAGTTCGCCGGCGGCGGCGAGCAGTTCTCCGGGGATCATGGCGAGCCTCCTAGGCAATCGGCTGGTGCACCGTGACGAGCTTGGTGCCGTCGGGAAACGTCGCCTCGACCTGGATATCGGGGATCATCTCCGGCACGCCGTCCATCACGTCGGCGCGCTTGAGCAGCGTGGTGCCGTAGCTCATCAGCTCGGCCACGCTGCGGCCGTCGCGTGCGCCCTCCATGATCGCGGCGCTGATGAAGGCCACGGCCTCCGGGTAGTTGAGCTTCAGCCCGCGGGCGCGGCGGCGCTCAGCCAGGAGCGCAGCGGTGAAGATCAGCAGCTTGTCCTTCTCGCGCGGTGACAGTTCCATGGCGTGTTCCTGGTGGCGATGGTCCGGCTAGCCCGGATGCTTCTTCAGGGACGCGGGATTTGCGCGGATGCCCGCGCGAGCCCGATTGCGCGAGAGGGGCGCAGCCGATGCCCGTAGGCATCGGCAAACGCTCGAGCGCGAAATGGCCGCGCGAGCGCCGCGCAAACCCGCGTTGCCCCCGCCGTCCAAAGTGGCTTGGGCCGAGTGCAGGATTTCGCCGCGGCTGAAGGAGGCAGATCGTCGATGCACGGGGGCGACCTGGTGAACCACCCGGGCTAGGTGGCCCAGATGCGCGGCGGCTGCGCGGGCCGCCCGAGCAGCAGCGGCCGCACCGCCGCCCAGACGCCGTGCAGGGCGCGGCGCGCCGCCGGCGTCGAGGTGGCCAGCACGCGCGCCAGCAGCAGGCGCGGCGCCACGCGGGTGATCGGCGCCGCCTGCGGCGGCAACTGCTCGCGCAGCGTCTCGATTTCGCTGTCGCGCCACGCGTGTCCGGCCGCCCACAGGCAGCCGAGTACGTGGTGGCCGGCCAGCCCGACCGGCGAGGCCAGCAGCGCGTCGCTGCCCGCAAGGCGCGTGCGCTCGACCCATTGCAGGCGGTCGCCTTCGCTGGCGTCCGTCAGGCGGATGGTCTGGGCGAAAGCGCCGTCGTCGAAGGTCTCGCCGGCCGCCGCACGGCCCAGCGCCACGATGTCCCAGCCGATCGTGCGCGCCTGCCGGCCGAGGGCGATGTCGATCGAGGAGCAAACCCGCGCCTGGTTGAACACGATCGCTTCCTGCGGCAGCCACTCGAGCCGCCCGTCGATGCGCAGCGAGATCGACTGCGCGGCCCGGCGACCGTTGGCCTTGTACCACTTGGTCGCGCCCGGCGTGGTGACCAGCGCCTGCGCGCCGGCCGCCACGCTCGCCGCGATGGTCAGGTGATCCCCGCCGGCAATGCCACCGGGCGGGTGCACGATCAGCGTATGGCACAGCGCCGGCCCCTCGGGGTACAGCGCCTTTTGCACGACGAGCGGGCCATGGTGGGTGCGCGCCAGCAGCGTCCGGCCGCCGTCGTGCGGGTCGGGCTGGTAGTCGAGCGAGAGTCGGGCGTGCCAGGTCACCCCGCGACTGTAAATCGGCGCCATGCCGGCGACGCCGGCCCGCGCGTGCGGCGTGGCGCTCGCGCATCGTCGCGCATCGTCGCGCATCGCCGCCGGGCTGGCCGGCGCCGCGCGGCGCCCGGTCAGCGGGCTTCCTGCACCGCCTTGGTGCCGGTTGCCGTCCGCGTGGACTCCGGGCGCGTCAGCTCGCGCAGCGACGACAACGCGAGCGCCAGAAACAGCACGGCACAGGCGCGGTAGGTGACGCGAGCCCAGCGGGCCGAGGCGCCGCGAAACAGGCGATCGACCAGCGCGGCGCAGACCACGCTCCAGAGGAGCGAGGCCACCATCAGCCCGGCGAAGAAGACGCCATAGTCGGCGGCGCCTGGCTGGCCGGGGACCACGCTGGCCATGCTGGTGCCGATCGCCGCGAAGTAGGCGATGTTCTGCGGGTTGGTCACCGACAGCAGCACGCCGGCGCGCAGCGCGTGGCCCGGATGCGCGGGCGCCGCCGCGCCGTCGACGGCGAACTCCCGCTGCGCGGTGCGCCAGGCATCGCGCGCCAGCCACAGCAGGTACAGCACGCCGGCCACGCCGATCGGCACGCGCAGCGGCTCCAGGCTGAGCAGCAGCGCCGTGCCCGCCAGGCCGATCAGCGCCCACAGCGCGTCGCCGACCAGCGAGCCCGCCTGTACCGCAAACGCCGGCCGGAAGCCGCCGCGCGCGCCTTGCCGCACGGTCTCGACGAACACCGCCCCCGGAGCGGCGTTGAAAACGAAGCCCAGGCCGAGCGCGGCCGCGAACAGGGTCAGATGGTCGGGGTTCATCGAATCATGCTATCGAGCGGCCCCCGTCACGGCAACAAGCCCGTCTCACCACGTGGTCGCGGCAGCGGGTCTCAGCGCATCACGAACGTGTTGGCGCGCTGGGTGCCGCCGCCGATGTCGAGGTCGTAGCGCTCCGGCAAGCTGGGCAGCCGGTAGACGCGTGCGCAGGTCTTGGGGTCCAGTTCGATGCGCGTGCAAAGCTGCGCGCCCTGCGCGTCGGCTTGATGCGTCAATCGTCGCCCCGAGCGTCCATCGCAACGTCTTCGATCCAGGGGTTGCCGACTTGCAGGCCGCCAGCCAGCGGCTCGCCCGCGGGGCTCCCTCGCCGGGTCTTGCGAAATGCTCACCCCGACAGGCCGTCGCCCTAACACAGCCGACACACGCTGGTGGTGCGCTGATGGTTGTCGGCGCGGCCCCCGCGCGCCACATGGGTCACGGCCGCGGTGCGTGTCAAGGTAGTTGTCGCCTCAGTCATGCAGCCATCTGCCGAGTATGCAGCGCGCTGGCAGCCGTCGTGTTGACCACCGAGTCGCGCTCAGGATTGAGGCTGACCACGCCGATGTGCGACCAGTCCCGCGTGTTGCCGGACCAGCGCCTGGGGTTGCACTGTCG
>JADCGX010000195.1 GCA_020248785.1 Burkholderiales bacterium
AGAGCGTCTTCGCCGAGTCTCGGCGTCAAGGGTTCGCTTCGCCGCGCATTCGCGCGCCCTTGACCCCGCGCCCCGGCAAGGGCGCCCCGCAGCCTCAGTCTGCGCAGCCTTGTAGCCCGTCTACCCACTCGAAATTCAACAGAGGCCCCGCAGATGGCGTGAGAGCGCGCGCTGCACGACCTGCAGCACCAGCGTGACCAACTCGGGCTGCGCGGCCAGCAGCACGCGCAGCGGGATCGGCAGGGATAGCACCCATTGCCGCACGGGTACGTGCGGGATGACGTGGTCCGCCAGGTGCGCCGCGGTCTGCGACATGCGCCGCGCACCGCACGATGGGCAGAAGCCGCGGCGCTTGCAACTGAAGGCAAGGAGCCTGTCGTGGCCGCACTCCCCGCAGCGCAGCCGCAGAAAGCCGTGGGCCAGGATGCCGCACTCGAGGAAGGCGTCGAACTCCGCCTTGATGAACCGCGGCAGCTCCGAGCCGGTGCTGGCCTCGGTGTGGGCGATGAAGCTGGCCGCATGCTGCTGCACCAGGCGGTACAGCGTGGTCTGCTCGGGCCGGTGGCGCTCGCAATGGAGCGCGCCGTTGGTCGCCTCGCCCAGTCTCGGCAGCGTGAAAGCGGACATGGGGCCGCATCGAAATACTGGATCGCACAGACGGATGGGCACAGGCGGCCCGGGCACGCGCGAGCGTGCTGCGCCTGGGCAGGACCGCTCGCTCGCATGGCGCTCGCGCGGGCACGGCGGACGTGCTGCCACTCACTTGGTCGCCGTCAAGGTGAACAACCAAGGCAGGCGTTCCGGCCGATCTGGCAGGACGAACTTGCCCGGCTCGACCTCCACCATGCAAGGCAAGGCCCTCCAGTCGGCGAAGAAGTGCTCGCGCAGATTGGTCACCGTCAGGCCCGCATCGATCGCACCCTGCACGATCTCGCCGAGTCCGTGAGACCACTCGTGCGTCGTGGTGTGGTTGAGCTTGCCCTGACCGGCATATGAAGACTCGGAGTTCAGGGTGACGGGCTCGATCGTCTCGGCGTACGGATAGCGCAGGTGGAGCTCGGCGTCGGTGTCCGGATCAATCACCATGGCCATCGGATGGACGTCGCGCAGGTAGAGCCGGCCCCCAGGGCGAAGCAAGCCCGCGGCGACCTGCATCCAGCGGCCGATGGACGGGACCCAGTTGATCGCGCCGACGGATGCGTAGACGATGTCGTACTGCGCGCCCAGGGCAGAGACCGCCGCGTGGACATCCGCGACGACAAAGCGCCCCTGCCGTCCATCGCGCTCGAACAGCGAGCGGCAGTGCTCAATGGCCTTTGCCGAAAAATCAAGGCCCGCGACCGACCGCGCGCCAAGGCGCGCGAGCGACAGCGTGTCCGTGCCGAGATGACACTGCAGATGGACGACATCCTGCCCCGCGATGTCGCCGAGCACGGGCCGGTCCAGCCGCACCGTGTCGCTGATGCGACCGCGGTCGCCGAGCAGCGCATTGATGCCGTAGCCGCCCGGACCAAGATGCACGTCAACACGGTCGTCCCAGCCGGCCAGGTTTTCTTGGCGCCAACGTTCCCACGTCATGCTGTTCGTTGCTCCTCTGTCTGCGCGTCAGGACGGTCTCGGCGCGCGGGGCCGCGAAACGGTGCGGTCCGCGCACTGCACCACGGTCCGCGGATTTGGTCTTGCCGCTCGCTCTGCCGCGTCTGCGTCCCTCGATCCAATGCAACTGGTTGAAAGCCGCTGCGGCTATTGCGCGCTGTCGGGACCGATCTTTCGACCGAGCTTTGCAAGGTAGCGCTTCGCAAGGTCGGTCCGACCGCGGTGCAGCCACTTGATGCAGTCGACCAGCTCCCAGATGAGGCCTGCGTCGCCATGTGGATAGGGTTCGAAGGTCTCATGCCGGGGCGGTGCTTCATCGACGACGAGCGTGGCGAGAAACTCCGTGGGGTCCCAGACCGCGATGTAGGGTCGCCGCAGCCTGAACGCAGCGCGACGGCTGAACGCATGGAACTCGCAGCTCGAAAAGTCGAGGTAGACGTACTTGCGGAACGAAACCTGCCCGGGTCGGTGCTGGCCATACACGTGAAGAACCTCGCTACCGCCGAGAATGGCCTCTGCCTGCGCCATGAACTCCCCTTCGCGGTCGTCGGCGACGAAGGCAGCAAGGTCGAGGTCGGAGATCCGATCAGCGCAGCCCTGCGCGAACGAGCCGACCAGCGCGAGGCCGAGACAGTGCGGCGTCGACGCGCACAGCGCTCGCAGGCCTTCGATGCGCCGCAGGTGCGAGGTCGCGGCGGCTTGCGAGGCAAGCTTGGCCTGAACGGCCGCGAGCGACTCCGACGCCATGCGCGCACCTCACTCGAAGAGCCAGATGAACAGAACGAATCGAACTGAACCGGGCGAACTGAACTATACGAGCATCCGCCCGAACCGCAGCGCCGCAGCTCAGGCGCACGGTCCGGTGCACCGCCGCGCACGGCGATGGTCGGTACGGCAGCCGGCACGGGCTCACCAAAGCACCGGCAGCTCCCGCCGCTCGGCGTTCCGCCAGGCCACGCGCGCCTTCTCGATGCTGCGCGCAGCCTCCTCGCGCTTGCCACCGAGCTCGGCCAGTTGCACGTCGCCGTGGTGGGTCCACGCGCTCGGGCCGTTCAGGCGCACGGCCTCGTCCAGCACCTTGCGTGCTTCGTCGAGCTGGCGCGCGTCGATGAGCGCACCAACCAGCGCAATGCGGGCACCGGCGCCGAGCAACGGCGGCTCGCCGCCGATGTCGTCTTCCACCTCGGCGGCCTTGCGCAGCGGTGCGATCGCATCCTGCGGACGCTGGTCGGCACGCGCGATGCTTGCCTCCAACGTGCCGCGTGCGATGGTCATGAACTTCTCGGCAGGCTCGCCAAAGATGCGGGCCCGCCGCACCGTGGCCAGCGCGTTGATCTCGTCGAAGCGCGCCAGCTCCGCCCGCGCCTGCGCGAGCCTGCCGGTGCGCGCATAGGCCATGCCGCGCGCGTAGCGCCAGTAGCCTTCCGTCAGTCCAAGGCCCTGCGGCGGGGCCGGTTCGGCCAGCACCTCCTCCCAGCGCTCGCCACGCACCAGCGTCACCAGCGGCAGAATCTGCGCGTACTCGCGGCCGTCGCCGCGGCCGCCGCCGTAGCGGTCGACCATGGTGCGCGCGGTCCGCAGCGCGAGGTTGGTGCGGCCATCCATCAGCGCGGCGTACCAGAGAAAGTGCAGGTGATGGCGGTCCCAATTGCCCTGTACGCTGACGCCCTGCGCCCTGAGCGCGGCGTCGAAGCGCCTTTGCACGGCGAGCGCGCTTTCATTGGCACTGACCGCATCGGCAAAGCGATCAATGTTCTTGTAGATGTGGCTGGGCATGTGCACCAGATGCGGCGCGTCGGGCGCGTTCTCGCCCAGCAGGTCGGCAGCGGCCTCTGCATCGCGCGGGGCGGGCGACTGCTCGGCAATGTGCACGTAAAAGTGCAGCGCGCCGGTGTGCTGCGGATGCTCCCGCGTGATGACCTTGAGCCGCTGGATCACGTCGCCCACGGTGCCGCGCGGCGCGCCGGTCTGCATATCCCACCAGTCCCAGGGGCTGGTGCTCATGACCGCGTCGGCGTACAACGTGACCACATCAGGGTTCTGCGGGAACTGCTCCACCACGTCGCGCATCGCGGCGGCGTAGGCAAGTTCCTGCGCATCGACCGCGCGGTCGGCCGCGCGCGCGGCGCACATGGCGGCACCCCGCGCCTCGTACGCGGCCTGCGCCTTGCCTTCGCCGCGGCCGTAGCGCACCGCCATGGCACCAATCAGCGCGCGCTCCACCGGTGTGGCACCTTTGTAGCCCGCCTTCGCCTGCGCGATGTAGCGGCGGATCTCGCGCACCGGACCACGATCGGGATTGTTGATGTTCGGGCCGAGCGCATAAGCCACACCCCAGGCGCACATGGCGCAGGCCGGATCGCGCGCAGCGGCGGCCTTGAACACGCGCGCGGCCTCGTCGTGCTCGAAGGCGTAAGTCAACAGCAGGCCCTGGGCAAACCACGCGCTTGCCTGCTCGTCCTTGGCCGTGACAACGAAGGTGGACGTGTCGATGCCCGCCATCGGCGCGATGGTCTTGGCGGGTGGGGTGGCGTCCTCGAGCGTGGCGCAGGCGGCCAGCAGCGCCACGCAAGCGACGGCGGCCAGAGCGCCCATGGAGAACGCGCGACCTGACCCGCCGCCGCGCCGGCCGTCCTCACTGCGGCCCGATGGGCCGCCTCCCCTGCGCTGTGACATGCGCCTCCCTGCCATGAGCCCGCTTGAGCCCACCTGAGCCCGCTTGATCCCGATTGGTTCCGATAGAGCCCGACTGCGTCCTACCAAGAGTCCCGCATCGCCGCCTCTGGTCAAAGCGCGCGGCGGCCGGCGCAGGTTGGCGGCTTCCTCGGCCACGGTCAACTTGCATGTCTTCAGAGCAGCGGGCGCACAGTCGCGGCAGAGTCGCGGCGTAGATGCAACACCGTCGCGGCACTGTTACGGTACCGTCGCGGCCAGCCTCGCACCCATGTGCGCGCCCGCGGCGCGTCCCTGGCCCGCGATCGGCGCCGGCGTGGACGGCCGTGGCGACGCGTGCGCGCTTGGCTTCGCTGCCGTTGGCAGTCGCAGCTCGGCTTCAACGCCGCCGCCAGCGCGCGGCCGCAACGCGAGGTCACCACCGTGCTGCCGCGCGATCGCACGGGCGATTGGCAGCCCGAGGCCGAAGCCGGCGGCGTGGCCACGCGCCGGATCGCCGCGATATTGAGTCGGCATGAATGAACTTGAATCAAGCCGCATAGCGGACCGGGTCATGCTGGAAGTGGCTTTGGATTCTGGCGGGTTGTTTCTGCACGCTGCGCAAGTGCCTGGCAGTGGCCTTGACCAGTTGCGGCTTGGTGCGCGCCGGTGCCTGCTTGGTGACCGCCTGTTTCAGATCCGCATTGGCCATCTCGTCCGGGTTCAGCTCCGGGCTGTAGCTGGGCAGGTAGAACACCTCGATGGCGTCCCTGTGCTCGGCCAGCCACGCCTTC